>JAZGEW010000078.1:0-46084 GCA_036478875.1 Promethearchaeia archaeon
AAAGTTCAAAAAGAGTTAAAAATGGTATAAAAACATGGGTTTAAAAACAACCATAACAGAACTGTTTGGAATTAGGCATCCAATTGTTGCAGCTCCTATGGGACCTTTCTACACAAAAGAATTAACAGTAGCTGTTTCAGAAGCTGGAGGATTGGGAGTATTAAGCCATACAAATTTATTTGGGAAAAAAAGTTTTGAAGAAATGAAATCAAATATGGAATATGTAGTGGAACATACAGATAGACCTTTTGGATTTAATATAAGAACATCAAGAATACAGCTAGATGCACCAGGGCTCTGTCGAGGGATTTCAAGATTTATTCTGAATAACCCAAAAATAAAAGAACAATGCATTTATGCAGTAACTAGTGCTGGTTCCTCTAAAATTTTACCAAAGGCTAAAACCTACCAAAGATTAAAAGAAAGTGGATCTAATATTAAACATTTTCATGTAGCTCCAGCTTTATGGCTTGCTGATAAATGTGTAGCATCTGGAGTTGATGGTATGGTTATCACTGGTTGGGAGGGGGGAGGACATCAAAGTTATGAAAAAATAAGTATCTTAGTACTATTACAACAGGTTAAACGAAAACATCCAGACACCCCAGTAATAGCGTGCGGAGGATTTGCTAGTGGGGAAGGATTAGCTTCAGCTTTAGCAATGGGGGCTGGAGCTATTGCGATGGGCTCAAGATTTATCGCTTCAAAAGAAAGCGAATTCCATGAAAAATATAAAAATATTATGCCATCAGCAAAAGCGGACGACACATTATGGGTTACTGGAGTTCTTGGTCCAATCCGTCTTTGGAAAAATAACTATTCTTTGCATCATGGTGTAGTATCCAGTAAAGAAGAAAAAATGGCACAAGAGGCGCAAATAACTCCACAGATGGCAATGGAAGATCAAAAGCATTATGAAATGACTTATGAAGGTAATATTACTGATGGAGCTGTTCTTTTAGGTCAAAGCATCGGCTTAATTAGTTCTATTGACAGTGTTCAAGACATAATTGATAATATCGTAAGGGATGCCGAAAAAAGATTAAAAGAAGCTAGTTCATATATAATTTAAATTTTAAATCAATAAACACTTATATTATTTTTTTTCTTATTCTATTATATTTCCTATAAAAAAACGTCCTTAAAGAAAATGAATTCAAAGAAGAAAATTCAATTAATTTCAGAAGTGTTGGATAGATATGATGATGGGGTTTGCCTTTATTGTGGGAGCACTCTAAATGGTGATATGGAAGGAGAGGATTTTGATAGTGGCTACGCTGAGGATTGGTGCCCTGATTGCTGTGAAAATATTGATCCCCATGATGACTGGGAACAAGCTTGTTTAGAAGCAATAGATAAAGTCATACATGACAAAAAATTTAAACCATAATCAAAAATTGTGAGAATAATGGTATTTTTAGAAACAAAAGTGCTTCTGGAAGGTTTAGATTTTGCAGAGAGCCCCCGTTGGCATGATGATAAGCTTTGGTTTTCTGATATGGAAGCCCATAAGGTAATGACCGTTGATCTCAATGGTAATCCAGAAGTAATAATAGAGACACCGAATCGAGCTTCCGGGTTGGGATGGCTTCCTGATGGAAGGTTATTAGTTACTTCAATGGAAAATCGCCGTTTACTTCGTCTTGATCCTGATGGTCTTACTGAAGTAGCCGATTTAAGTAGACTCGCATCCTTCCACTTGAATGATATAGTAGTAGATAAAAAAGGTAGAGCCTACATAGGCAATTTTGGTTTTGATTATTTCAATACTAAACCTTTTGCTCCTGCTGAAATAATTCTCGTATCACCCCAAGGAGATGCTAGGATTGTTGCAGATAATATGGCTTTCCCGAATGGAATGGTTATTACTCCAAATGATAAAAGTCTTATTGTAGCAGAGATTTTTGCTGCTCGGGTTACAGCTTTTGATATAATGGATGATGGTTCCCTTATAGAACGACGAATTTGGGCTAATCTCAAATCTATAGCACCTGATGGCATAAGTTTAGATGTTGAGGGTGCAATTTGGATTGCTGCCCCGGGACGTGGTAGAGTAGTACGTGTTCTTGAAGGTGGTAAAATTACTCATAAAGTTAAAATTACTAGAGATGTTTTTGCATGTATGTTGGGTGGTCCCGATAGAGATATTCTCTTCATTTGTACAGCAACCAAAGAAAGAACAAATGGAAGTATAGAATATGTTAAAGTTGATGTACCTGGTGCAGGTTTACCTTAATTACTCAAATAGTAAAAATTCCAAATAAATGAATAAAAAAAGATTTGATAATGAAGGATGAAAAGAGAAAAGAAATTGAGCCATATGATTATATTGAGTATTTTAATAGAAATACAGGATTAATAGTATCAATAAATAAAAATGGAAACCCTAATGTTATGGCCCTAGATTGGAAAACCATTGAAGAATTTGAAGGCAATACTGTCATCAGAGCTGCTGTAGCCTATACTCGATATACTTATAAATTACTCACTGAGGGTGTGAATGAATTTTCAGTAAACATACCCTCAGATAAAAATATTTCAGCAATAGATATTGCAGGTTCTTATTCAGGGCGAAATACCGATAAATTTAAAAAAGCTGGATTAGAAACCATTCCAGGAAAAAGAATTAAAGTTCCTACTATAAAAGATTGCCTTTTAAGTTATGAATGTCAAATTATTCATACTAGTAAATCAAATATGAGCAGTCATCACTACTTTTACGGAAAAATTCTAGCTGCTTATGCCTCTAATGAAATTTTAAAATGATTTTTTAAGTTTCTTTTTCACAGAAGCAGCCTGAAGAATTTGAAATTTCTTCACCACAAGGGCACGCTTTTGGATGGTTATACCTTTCACAAATTTTATTTATTATATCACATGAAAAAAGTAGATTGAATTTTTCACATTCTTTATGAGCAACTTTGGGATTCGTGCCAAATTCATTAATTAATAAGATCTCAAGTAGCCGAGCATGACGAGTTAACTCAATTGCAATATCTCTCCCTTTATTTGAAAGATATACTGGTTTGTAGCGTTGGTATACTACATATTGTTTTTTTTCTAATCTCTTGATAGAACTTCCTACTGTAGAATGAGGCATCTTAATCTTTTTTGCAATAGTACCTACCTTTTGAGCACCATCCTTATATAACAACCTTAAAACTTCAAATTCGAAATCTAACATGACTCAAAAAAGATATTTATCATTTTATAGAATAAAAAAAAAGTTAAATTTAGTGTTAATGACCTCCTACTGACAATAATATTACCATCATTGTAATTCCAATTACCATAACGAGTACTTGGCGAAGAATATATTTCAGATCTGTGTGTTGGTGAAGATCTGGTGTTAAATCTGAAAGAGCAATGTATATAAAGCTTGCAGCGGAAATTGCTAATAAAAATGGCACTACAAATTCTATTGAATCGAATATAAAATAAGAAATAATCGATGCAGGTATTGTGGTCGAACTTGAAATAACATTATAAATAAAGGCTTTCTTTTTTGAATACCCAGAATGTAAAAGAATGCCAAAATCTCCAGTTTCATGCGCTAATTCATGAAAGATAATTGTGAATCCCGCTACAAATCCAAGATTTAGTCCTGATAAAAATGCCGCTGCTATTACAATGCCATCTGTGAGATTATGTAAAGAATCGCCCATTAGGATAATTGGACCAGAAGCATGTGAATGAACTTCACACGTTTTATCACGACAATTTCTCCATATTACAACCTTTTCCATTATAAAGAAGAAAAGAATACCACCCAAAATAAAAGGCATAATTATATGAGGTTCTCCAACTTCTTCAATTGCCTTAGGAATTAATCCTAAAAACGCGGCAGTTAACAAAACTCCTGTTGCAAAGGCAATTAAGATTGGAATAAGTGCCTTTTGAATTTTCTCATTTATAAACATAAAGCTCCCAGCGGCACTAATTGCTCCAATACTTCCCAAAATACTAAAGATTATAACCCACAGTAGAATTTTTCATCACATCAAGATGATTTTGAATTGTTTTTTCTAAGGTAGTATCACTTTTTAATTTTACGATTCTTCGTAAGTTCCACGAGCAAGTTGTATAAGTATCGCGTAATGAGATAATAAGTTTTATTATTAAATGGACCAATAAAAATAAACATAAATTTCATATTGAAAATTAAAGATTACTCACGATTAAACAATTCATTTAACATATTTCATTTTAATTCATACCAAATTTCCTTAATAACATAATCCTCTATTGTATGCATTCTTAAAAGAAAAAAGTTTGTTAAAAGAACTTAATAATAAGAAAAACCAAATAATGAATAAATCAAAATTAATATCTATCTTAGAGGTTATTTCATTATTAAAAAGCCACTAATCCTAACTTGTATTGAATGTAACAAAAAGTTTGAATTTACCTCTATTGAACATAAGTGTCCTGAATGTGAAGGTTTACTGAGGTTTGATGTTGATTTAGAAAATCTTAAACAAAATTATTCTAAAATTAAAGCTAATAATACATATTGGGATTACAAATTTGCATTTCCAAAAATTGATGATAATTTTATTATTACATTAGGAGAAGGGGGAACTCCCTGTAGAAGTTCAATACATTTTGGAGAAAAACTAGGAATAAAAAATTTATATTTTAAGGATGAAACTCAAAATCCAACTAATTCTTTTAAAGATAGAGCCGCTACTCTTCTAATATCTCATGCTCGAAGTTGGGGTTATCAAAAGGTCGTATGTGCATCGAATGGAAATCAAGGTGCTTCCATCGCGGCATATGCTTCCCTTGAAGGTGTTGAATGTATAAATATTATTCCAAAGAAAATTGATATCGGAAAAAGAGCACAAATGATTGCATATAATTCAAAATTATTTGAAAAGGGAGATACTGTTGATGATGCTCTAGAAGAGTCACTGAAATCAGAATATGGTGATAGTTTTTATCAATGTACACCGGAATTTAATCCGCTTACAATTGAAGGCCAAAAAACAATATCTTTTGAGATAGTAAATCAAATTGGAATTCCAGATTGGGTTATTATTCCTATGGGAAGTGGAGGATTGTTATTGAGCATTTGGAAGGGTTTTATTGAATTAAAAATGACGGGGATAATTGATGATATTCCAAAATTATTGGGTACTCAAACACAGGCATGTTCACCGATTGTTAATAATTTTTTTCAGAAAAAACATCAAGAGAAAAAAGAAATTGAAACTCATGCATTGGGTATTTTAGTAAAAGAACCAATTTATCAAGATCTTGCAATTAAAGCTATAAGAGAAAGTAATGGTACAGCATTAGCTATTCCTGAAAACTTAATGTTAATTTCAGGGGAAAATCTTTCAAGAAGTGAGGGAATTTTCGCAGAACCAGCATCAGCTTTAACTATAGCTGCCTTAAATACGCTAATTCAAGAAGATAGAATTAAAAATGATGAAAAGATTGTTTGTATTATTACTGGTAGTGGTTTAAAAACACCATATGTTTTAGATGCTATATCACATAGGGTTAAAACAATCGGTTCGGGTAGCATACTTAGTACTAAATTAAAAATTTTATCTCAAATATCTCTTTCAGGAGAAAAGGGGATTTATGGAAGTAAAATCCATGAAATAATCAGTCTAGGTAAAAAAATATCTGGAGTTTATCAACATTTAAAAAATTTAGAATCGAAAAATTTGATATTCAGAAAAAAAAAAGGAAAACATGTATTATATTTTATAACTGAAAATGGAAAAAGAGTTCTTAATGCTTTAGATACTTTGATTAATTTGCTTTAAGATCTCTCAATAATGAATATCTTGTTTGATATTTGTGGTAGACCATCAAATATATTCTTTCTTGAGGCAGCGGTGAGTAGGATTGATGTTATTGCAGCAAATATAAACTGAAAAAAGTTCCCTGGCATCTCAACTAAAGATATAACAACTCCTAATCCAAGAATAAAGGCTTCATAAATAAAATATCCTAAAGGAATTAGTATCCCTCCACTAATTACAGCAATTATATCACGTATAGAAACCCTACTTTCGACATCTTTTGGATTGGCAATCAATCCGATTAGAAATCCCTCAATTCCTTTAATGATTAATGTAGCAGGAGCATAAATTATATAAGGGGAAAAAATATCTGCTAACATTGGACCGACGCCACCTGCAATACCCCCAATAATTGGTCCAAATAAAAGGGCTGTAAACATCACTGCTACATCTCCAATATTAATATAACCTCCAGTTACAGGAATAGGAATTTGGATCCAGAAAGTTGTAATAAATGTTAAAGCCGTAAAAATGCTAATCATCGAAATTACTAACGTATTTACAGGTAGGATGTATCCATTAAAATTTTTATACTCCTTTTGGAAGGTTTTTTGTTCAGATTTCTCCTCTAGAGCCATATCATTAAACCTTATTTATAATATATAAGTTTCAATTTATATATAAGTCCTAACTTATATATAAATTTTTATGTTAGATTAGAAGAGAATATAAAAGATTATATAAATCCAGAATCTAATAAGTAACAACAATCTACATAAAAATTTTTAATAATATAATAGAAATTCCAATTAAGATTTTAAATAGGAAAAAAAAATGAAGTTTAGACTTAATTCTGAAGTCACAAGAAGAACTTTTCTTTTAGTTGTTATAATTTGTGGTTTAATATTACCAATGACTTATGGATTTCCATTAAACTCTTTTAATATTGATTTCTCAAACAATCTTAATACTCAAGCTAATGGTTCTAGTGAAGATTCAATTTTGTGGAAATTAGGTAAAGGTTTGCCTGGAACTGGGGCAACAATGAAACCTCGATTAGTAAATTTTACTGAAAATAGTGAATCATTAATTATAGTAGGAACAGATGAAGGATTGGCTGCAATTACATTAGATGGTTTTATAAACATGAGTTATAGAACTTTTGGACCTGTAATTGATTTTGATATTATTGAAGATATATCAGGTGATACTATTGATGATATAATCCTTATTACATATTATAAAGATCATCCAAATCTAATTGCAATCGCTTCAAATAACGGTACGGAGTTATGGAAGTTTAAACCTACAATAGAAGGGATTAATACTGAGACTTTTGAAACACAGGAATTTATTACATATACCTGGGATTTAGAAATAATCAATGATATAGACGAAGATTCAATATCGGAAATTGTAATAGCCTCGTGGTATAGAATCTTTGTGGTAAATGGAAAATCTGGTAGTAAAATATGGATGAGGGATGGTGATTTTGCTAATGATGTTTGGAAATTAGCAGTTCTAGAAGATATTAATGACAATGGATATGATACCATCATTGCAGGATCAGAAGGGGGGAAATTATGTGCTTTTGATTCTGAAAGTGGAAAGAGACTTTGGACTTTTAAGGTTAACGAGATAAAGTTCAGTGTAATGACAATTTATGGTATTTCTACGGAGGCAATACCAAATTCTATTGATGATATTAAGATAATTAGGGACGTTGATAATGATGATATTGATGAAATTCTTATTACAGCTGATGATGGATATCTAAGATTAATTTCTGGAAAATTAGGAGTAGAACTTGATAACGCTTTATGTTATAATATAACTATACCAACAAGTACATTATATGATTTATCAGACTCTCCATATGATTCAGCTAAGAGAATATTTACAAAATCTGGTGTGAAAATTTACGAAATTCCAGATATTAATAATGATGGAAGAGGCGAATATATGTCAATTGCTTGTGATCTTGATTACAGATATTCTAATGGAGAAAAAAAAATAATTGAGGGAAGAATTTTTAATATAAATCCAGAATTTGAATTTCAAAGAATTAATATCACTCATAGGTTAAATTGGACATACCAAAGTTTTTATCAGGGTTCATATCCAGAAATTATTAAATCAGGTTCAGATATCCAAATTTATTTTTATCTTTATGGTTCTAGTGATTACTATGATCCATTTTCATCTGGTAATGCTCACATTATTATGTATGATATAAATGATGTAAAATCTGAAAATCAAACAGTTGTTTATAGCGATCCAGATGAATATGGAGATATATCACAATATTCAACAATCCAAACAAATCATTATTTTTTAAATGTGGGAGATGTGAATTCTGATGGATTTGATGATTTATTTGCTATTAGTGCTAATGGTCGTTATTTATGTATTGATACTACAAATAATAACACGCTCTGGGTAAGATCTCGTAAAGATTTCGAATTAGAGCTAACAGAAATTAACGATTTGAATTCTGATGGAGTTAATGATTTTTTGATCAAACAAATAAGTGATTTTGAGCCAGATTGGATTTATTCAGTGATTGATTACACGCAAGAAGAGACTACTGAAGTACCAAAAATCATAAATGAATTATTTACTATAGATGGAAAAACTGGAACTGTAATTTGGTCTTTCAAAACGCCTTCTCCCCAATATTATGAGGGATTAAGGGATTTAAAGAATGTAGGAGATATTAATGATGATGGAATTGATGATTATGTAGGATGGATAATCCCATCAAATATACCTTCTGATATTTCTGAAATTATAGAAGCTCTTACAGGCGAAGAAGCTATTGATCAAGATGTATATGGCTCCAATTCTGAAAGCATATATAGAACCTTATTATCCAAATATACTAAATTACTCGCGATTAGTGGTTCCAATGGAACAATTGTTTGGAATACACCCCTGATAGATTTTCCTTATAAATTTTATCGCCAATACGATTACAATGGAACATATGAAGATCCAATTATGGTATATAATACTGGTGGAAATTATTTTAATAGAATAGATGGTGAAATTCCTGACAGTTGGGGAAGTTATGATAGTATTTCATGGTCTGAACCTTGGGATATTTCAACATTATTACATCCAAGTAATATTGAAATTATAAACGGAACGGAGTCTGGCAATATATTTGATTTATGGGGTGACCAGGGAACTAATTATACAATTTCTGCTGAGGAGGTTGATAGCTCATGGAGAACATTATTCGATTTGACAATACCCACAGATCTGTCTGATGATGATTTATTAGGAGTTATGGAGTATCAACTTTCCCAAATTGAAAGATTTTCTGCCCTTAAACTACAAACTAAATTGGCAGTAAATACAACAAATTTAAAATGGTATAATTTTACTTATGAAATTTATGATGCTTCGAATGATATGTGGGTTTTGTGTAATTGGAGTGATACGCCTACATGGAATAATCACACATATCCGGATTTACAAGGAAGATTTGGTGGTTTTAGGGATAATTATAAAGCTTTTAATTTTAGTAACGAATGTAGAGATGATTACTTATGGCTTGTTACACGTGGAACCCATTCTGCTGATCCTTACATAGAATTTGACTATGCGAATCCAACAACATTATCAAATTTCATAGATTCAAATAAAAATATTCGAATAAGAATAAATGTGACTAACGATCATTTTCCTTTTAATTTAACCATCGACAATTTTGGAATTGGCGCGTTTTACTGGGGTTTATTCAGCTCACAATATGATAGAAATTACATATTGGATTATCAATATGAATTTATTACTGATAATCTTTTAAATTTAGAAGTTCAAGATTTTGAGGTAGTTAATGGAACAAATGATAAGTATCTAGATGTAATTGCTATAATTGGTATTGAGGGTGACTCTGGGGTGCCTGAAGATGAATGGAGTACAAGAATTTGTTTTTTTGATATTAAAAATAAAGAAACTTATACTAAATGGAGTCTGAATAAAACATATATTCCATACCAAAATGTACGAATTTTACCACTAAATAACAGTTTAAATAACTGGATTTTAAGTGGGATTTTTCAATTCGGAAATAATTATAATTGCTCACATAGATTAATTAGTGATCCTCATTGGGAATCTCAAATAACGCATTTTGAAAACTATACGGCATCTAAAGTTGTTGTCGATTATATGTGGGAAGAAATTCCACAAATTCCACGTGAAGAATATTCTAGCATCATTCCTTATGAATTTCCTGGAAAAACTTATGTATCAAAGGATGGAAAAATGGGAATAATCTTAGGTTTATATGAGTACAGAGAATCAGATTTTTATTGGGGACCATCGCTTACAGATATTCGCATTATTGATGTAAACAGCCGTAACATAATTAGTAAAATCTCTATAGTAGGATTAAGGGATTTTGGAGAAGTTGAAGTAGGTAAACTAGATTTTAGCTTAGAAGGTGCCGGATACAATTTATTAATTTCTTATGAAGATTTCAATGATGATGATTTTCTTGATCATGTTGGTTTTTATTCTCCAGAAATGACAGAAGGAGAATATAATCCAGGTATAGAGCTTAGAATCTATAGCGGTAATTCTGGTGATTCAGATCCTATTATTCTTTCTAGTAATCAGTTTGCAGATTTAGAGTTCAGCGATGGATCTTTGAATGAGTTTATGACTCCATTTACTTCAATTGACGATATTAACAATGATGGATTTCCAGATGCGATTATTGGAATCCAAACAATTGCTTATAGTTATGGAGGTAGCGATAGTTACAGTAATTGTAAGGGAGCTTATATTAACTTTTATGATATTCATAATAGCAATGAAAATGAGTTAAATGAATTAACAGAATATGAATGGGAATTAGATCCTGCTAAGTGCTTATCTCGATACGCCACGCCACGTTATGAATTAATATTTGATGCTGATAGAATTGGAGATATTAATGCAGACAACTTTAGTGAAGTGAGTATTTCTCGCAATTACTATGTTGAAACTGTAAGATATGGTTCTAGATCTTATGTATGCATTCCAACAACAGAAATTTTAGATATTTTTAATCGAAATATTCTATATAGATTTAATATAGATGTTGATTCATTACACCCCCTTGCTGATTTAAATGAAGATGGCAAGAAAGAACTCTTGATTTTAAGTGGAGAAATAATATATTGCATAAATTCTAAATTTGGTGTTCAAATTTTAAAACCTAAAAATGAACAGTCAATGGGATCTCATGGATTCGAGATTCAATGGGATACAGATTCAGAATATGACTATTTTGAAGTATTTATAGACGGAGTTAGCCAAGGTCCTACTACGGCTAAAAAGATTGATGTATCTCTTGGTTCTGGATGGAGGCAAATTAGTATTATAATGCACGACACAAGTGGTTTAATTTTATCAGTTAGCACTATAGATGTATTAGTTCCCCCTAATGTAATTCATTTGATTTTAACATTCGTATTTTTAGGTGTTATTGCTGGTGTATATGTAGTTTATAGACGATATAGTAAAAAGAAAGAAGAAATGGTGTTAATTGATAAAAAAATCAAAGAGGGAGGTAAAAATAAATGAGTATTAAAAAAGAAAAATCACCATTTGAAATTTGGAGTCATGAATTAACGAAAATATACGGAAAAGGAAAAGAAGCCTTAGAAGCTGTATCAGAAATAGATTTACGTGTAAAACCAGGGATTCATGGATTCCTTGGACCAAATGGAGCTGGAAAAACAACAACAATCAGTATGTTAGTAGGTGCTATTTCTATAACAAAAGGTACTGCTAAGGTCAGAGAGAATAAAGCTGGAACAGTTTCAGCTAAGCAAATAATTGGTTTTTTACCTCAAGACCCTATTTTCTATGAGGATATGACGGGAGAGGATTATTTAATATACATGGCACAATTAGGAGGTTTACAAAAGCGAGAAGCCAGAATAAAAGCTCAAGAATTATTAGATTTTTTTGATCTTTTTGAATTTCGAAAGAAAGAAATTGATACATATTCAGGAGGTATGAAGCAGAAGATTGGCATTGCTGGAGCATTAATTCATGATCCTAAAGTCTTAATACTCGATGAACCTACAGCTAATTTAGATCCACTTGGAAGAGCAGATGTAATAAAAAAAATTAAAAGCTTGTCTGATGACGTAAGCGTTTTTGTTTCAAGTCATATTTTATCTGAAATTGAACAAATGTGCGAAGATGTAACTATGATTGATCAAGGTAAAATAGTTATTTCAGATACTATCAGAAACATTAAAAAGGGTTTCATAAGCAATCTCATTATTTTAGACACCAATATGAATGAAAAATTTCTGAAACAATTAAAGGACAAAGAATATATTACCAGTATTCGAATTGATGACATAGATGGAAAAATTCATATCATTCCTAAAGATTCTGAAAAACTGCGAGAACTTATACCTCAAATACTTGTTAAAAATAAAGCTATTCTATATAGTTTTCACCAACCTGAATTATCATTACAAGATATTTTTATGGAAATAATGTCAAAGAAGGAGGGGACTTAAAGGTGGAAAAGAGTAAGTTAAGTACCATAGATAAATTAAAGATCAGTGTCGAGAAATTAAATAAGAGAGTGCTACAACCTACAAAAACTTGGTTATCGAAAAATATATTCAAAAGAACCACTATTATCATAAAAAAAACATTTCAAGATATTTATTCCTTCAAAAAGATCATTATTATGATAATATTCATGTTGTTTCTTCCATTAATCTATTCAATAGGCGGTCCAGGAGTGAATTTCGGTTTAATATCCCCATATCATGCCGCAACAGTAATTAGTATTGCCTTAGTTTTTCCAATGTTTTTTTGGTCTTTAGGTTTAGCATATACTATTTTTATTGGTGTTACTGGAGCACCTCTTATTGCGGATGAAGTAAAATCAGGAACTATGTTGCTATTAATTAGTAAACCTATAAGTCGAATAAAAATATTTTTAGGCAAATATATTGGAGTGTTTCTTTATGGAATGATATTAAGTTTTGTTTCTATATTTGTTATTGGATGGATAGGGGTGCTAATGCAATCAGGAAATATTGATCATTTTGTTAGTCTAATACCATTCTTAACTGCGTTATATCTATACAGCTTATTTATCTTATTTTTATTTACCAGTATTACAATGGCATTATCATCGATTTTTGAGAAATCAAGGAATGCATCACTAGGGATTCTTTTAATAGTAATTTTTTCTTATCTCGCATTTCTAATAATTAGGTCAATAGCAGGTGAAAACTATGCATTATTTCAATTGTACCATTTTGATCTCGGTTATCATCTTGGAAATATATTTGTTCTGTTCATTGAAAGCTTGGAAGCAATCCCACCTTCAACGAGCTGGCAGTCTGTGTTTGGAATGCTGACGGGAGTATATAGTACTGACTCACCAATAGATCCTGACCAAAATATTAATCTCGGTGGTTTCGAAAAAACAAATTATTATTTACCGATTTCTTCTCTGTTGATATGGCTTTTAATTGCTGTTTTACTTTTAGCATTTGGTTTAATAAGCTTGAAAAAAAGGGAAATCTCTGTTTAAATTAAAATTTTTAATTTTTTTTTTAATCTAACAAAATATTTTTTAAGTAAAAAAAAAATGAGATTTAAAAGTTAGAATATGTCATAAATTTGTTTCCGGAGCCTAAACTATAAAGTTCAAATTTACTTCCACGTTTAGTGGAACATTGCATTTGAATCATAGGAAAAAGATAAATCTTTGTTGTTATTTGAGCGTCTTTGTCTTTCTCATAACTTTTATAATCGTTTCTCGCAGCACCAATAGTTTTGCTTATGTTTTTATTAAAATATCCTAAGGAAGCTTCTGCTTTCGACTCTAATTCTTTAAAGTCGCTAAATCTAATCCCTTCGACATCTTCAATCATTTTATGAAGGTCATCTCCGATTTCTTTTTCGTATTTTGTTTGAGCACTACTATGTAAGATTGGAACTCCTGTAACTACTGTTTTAAAAGGGACTGGGAGAACCTCATATTTGTACATATTTTTATGTCCTCCACACTCTTTGCATGGTTCTGGTCTATTTCCAGTTCCATAACAAGCACCACATGGATATGAAAAAGGTTTCTTTTCTTTATTTTGTTCTTCTCCAACTAACACTGTAAAAGTCTCCTCAATTTTTCCAGTTCCTTTACATGTTTTACATTTATCTTCAGTATATCCCTTACCTTTACAATTTTTACAAGGGACAGCTTGAATTGACTCAAAATGAGGAACTTTTTCATCACCTTTCCAATTTTCCTTATTTATTTTACCTGCTCCTTTAAATAAATAATATTGTTCTCTTCCTACTCTTGGAGCCATTACTATATTCTGCTCCTTCCCAGTTGGTGCTGGTCCAAGAGATTTTTTAACAGCAAAATATATAGCAGCCTCCTTCGTTGTATCTTTAACATATTCTGCCGCACTTATTGCATCTAAAGAGAAAGCTGCTCCTTTTGTTCCAAATTGCTTTTCCATATTTTTTTTATCAGTTCTTGCAGCTTTTTGCTTCCAATTTAACCATATTTCATCAAGATTGGGTGTTTTTATCCTGGTCGACATTTTATTTTCACCAAAAAATTTTATTCATAATTTCACTAACTTTATTTAATTGATTTAGAATTATAAAAATATAAAATAGAATGATTTATAATTTTTATATAGAAGAAAATTAATAATCAAATCAAATATAAGAGAAAAGTAGAATAAAAAATGTCTGCTGAAGAACGTCAGTCAGTTGAACACTTCCTCGAATGGATTAAGAATAATGGTTTGGCAGAATGGCTGCAACATTTTCTAAGTCAAGGCGATGAAACTAAACTTAGACAAATCAAAGAAGTATATAATAAAATCAAGCAAGTTTTTGGGTTTTAATTTTTTACTTCCTTTTTATTATTTCATATCTTAGTCTTTTTTCTAATTATTTTTTCTTAAATTCGTAAACTTGAATTGTTAGAATTCGTTCTAATTTATTATTGTCTACAAATGGTTTCATAATTGAGCGTTTTCTCAAGACGTTTTTTTATTATTTTGGATAGAAATCGTGAACGTATGAAAGAATTACTTTTTAATATTAATTTCTTTTATCTCAAATCATTTAAGAAAAAGAGATTTACATTTACATATGTAAATGAACCATTTTTTAAAGGAACCGTAACATTTGGATTAGACTTTAAGAACAAAATGCGTCCTCTGAATTTCAATAAAATTGAGAAAGATGGAAGCTCACAACCAATCGATCCACGCTTATTAAGAAAATTCATTCTTTCAGATAAAAATAAGTTTATTGCTTTTTCAAACCAAACTAAACCTGAGGATGTGTTGCCAGTTAGAGATATGTTAAGTAGTTTTCAATATGATACAGATAAAATAATAAATTTAACTATATGCGATTCATGTTTAGATAAAAAAAAGTTTACTTTACTAAATGAGAATCTTCAAGTTAAATCTTTAAAAAATCAAATTATTTGTTCTGAATGCTCTTATGAAATTGTTGTGAATAGAATTAAGCTAACAGGGATGATATCTCAAGAGAAAATCAGTCTTAAGTTAAAAAATTTTTTAATGCATATGATTCTCAAATTTAGAGATGTCAAAAAGGTATTAGATGTTTTTAGGGCAGATTTTGATCCCGTAAGATCCCGTGAAATAACACTTTATGATATTGAAAAAACACCCTCAATCAGTAAGAAATATCTTAATCAAAAAATAGAGAATCTAGACATTCCTCCAATGTTTAAAGAAATATTGAAAGGGTTAAAATTAACTAATTTATTACCAATACAAGCAATCTCTATTGAAAAAGGGTTATTAACGGAACGATCTAATCAATTAATTATGGCACCTACAAGTGGTGGTAAAACTTTAGTGGGAGAATTGGCAGGAATATCAAAAGTCTTAAATGATAGAAATGCTAAAATGTTATATTTAGTACCAATAGTGGCTTTGGCTAATATAAGAACAGAAGAATTTAAAGAAAAATATAAATCAATTAAATTAAAAGTAATAAAAAGAGTTGGAGAATCACTAATTGGAAAAAGAGAAGAGGATAATATTAAAGATTTAGCTAATGCTCATGTTGTTATTGCAACTTATGAAGCAATCGATTATATTTTAAGAAGTGGGAAAAGAGAGCTTTTAGGAGACATTGGTACAATAATTATTGATGAAATTCAAACATTAATAGATCCAGAACGCGGATTCATATTAGATGGGTTAATAGCTAGGTTAAAAACACGATTTGATTCTCATTTTCTATATCTAAGTGCAACCTTAGGAGAACCAGATTTATTGGCAGAAAAATTAAATTGTGAGTTAATTAAGTATAGTAATCGTCCAGTTCCAATTGAACGTCATTTATT
The DNA here is from genome assembly GCA_036478875.1 of Promethearchaeia archaeon. Lineage (GTDB taxonomy): Archaea > Asgardarchaeota > Lokiarchaeia > Sigyniarchaeales > SOKP01 > Loki-b32. The sequence continues at coordinate 16,150 of JAZGEW010000078.1, forward strand.
ACTATGCCTAAACGAAACTCAAAAACAAAAGTATATTTCAAAATTAATTAGGGCTGCTTTTTCCACGAAATCAGTATACGGATTTAAAGGTCAATCAATAGTATTTACAAATACTCGAAGAAAGTGTGAATCAATTTCATCCTATTTACAAAATAGGGGGATTAATGTATCTGCTTATCATTCAGGGTTAACAAAGGAGGAAAGGAAAATTATTGAAGAAAAGTTTCAATCTCAGAGGATAATGGGAGTAGTTGCAACTGCAGCATTAGCAGCGGGAGTGGATCTTCCAGCTAGTCAAGTTATTTTTGAGTCGTTAGCTATGGGTATAAATTGGTTATCCGTTGCTGAATTTGAACAGATGCTTGGAAGATCAGGGAGATTAAAAAAACATGAAAAGGGTTTAGCATATATACTTGTTGAACCGGGAAAAGTATATTCTCCTAAAATGAAAATTACTGAAGAAAATATTGCGATAAAATTATTGAATGGAAAGATTAAAGATTATGAGCTCATTCCTGACGAGGATAAATCTCAAACAGAAATTCTTGCATTTATAGGTATGTTTAATAAGTGGATCGCAAAAGAAATTATCTTTGAATTTTATAACCATTTAATTAATAATCATTTTGATTTGGAAGAAATTTTGAAGAAATTAATATCTTTTAATTTAATACGAATAAAGGAAGATTTAACTATAAAAATAACCCGTTTAGGGAGAGCTATTGCTAATTCTTTTTTAACTGTTGGTGAAAGTCTTGATATAATTAAAAAATTACAAAATAAATTAGAAAAACCTTTAGATATTGCATTAGACTTAGAATTTCTCAGAAATGTTTATTTATCTAAAAATTTAGTTGCTGATTTATCAAAGAATGTCAATATGAAATATTTTTCAAACAATTTATTTAGTGCTAGCGTGTTATCTTTAATGAATGCGGACTATGTTAAGAAAAGAAAAACATTCTCCCGTGATTTTATTGACTTTATAATGAAATTGACAAGTGATATTTTTAATTGTACCTGTAAGGATAATCCATATTGCGATTGTGGCCGATTAAATCTGGAAAAGCTAATACTCAATTTGCGTGTTAAAGAAAATATGACAATTGAAGAGATTTCCAATTACTTGGCAGATGAATATAAAATATTAATTTTTAAAGGAGATATAATATCCTACCTTGAGGAATTAATCTACAGTTTAGAAAGCGTTAAAAATATTGGTGATGGCTTACCTAACTTAGATGCTAATTACAAAAAAGAGATTTTAGAAATTCCTAACTTAATAAAAAATATCAAATATTAATTTATCACATTTATATAAGCGAAAATAATATTATTTATTATATCTAAACAATTAATTTTGAAAACTCCATCTATTCGTATAATTTAGGGGTTTTACCGACAAATTATCACTAGTATGACAAAATAAAAAAATCTTTGTTCATGCCTCCAATTATGAATAATTCGTAGAAAGTGATCTGTTTGCCTTGTCACTATAAATTTGACACAAGCGATATATTTTATACCCACGGTATCCATCATCTGTCGATTTGAGAGCAAATTCTGCCCTATGAGCCATGAGGTGTGTTGTCCATCCCCTATTAAATCTCCGCGTTTTTTGAAGAGCCCGTTGATGCCCTCATTCTGACCACGGATGGAATAAAGTAAAAGCCATTCGATTGTTCCATACACAAGTACCGTTAACCCCACCTTCTTCTCATAAGGAGTGCCTATCTTCCGAATCTTGCGTTGAAGTACTAATATCTCCCGCCGAATTTGTTCGGCAATTTGAAGCTCCTTAGTTGATAGCCCCTTGCCCAAGATTTTTTGTCCTACAATCTTTGTCAGCGCCCGTAAGATGCTCTTTTTCTCTTCGACAGGAATGTTGGAACCTCTTTTCACTGAAATTGAGCGGAGAGCAGCTCTTAACTTTAGCTTCACCTCTCTTGATGCAGTTTTGAATGCTTTTCGCACGAATTCTAAGAGACCACTCCCTTTTTCCTTGAGTTCTTTAAGTAAGACCGAATTTTTCGGGTTAATATCGATAATTGGGATGGCATTCATTGTCTCCACTTGAGAAATCACCGATACTTCCGAATAAGCAGCATCTAAGACCATGCACCAAGTTTCTTGCCCAGAGTGAGTAACTATGGCTTTCAAAGGGCTGATGGTGTCAGGAAACAGCTTTTTATCAGAGCAGCGTCCCGTATCGAGAATTGAGTTTATGGGAATACACCTCGCATCGCACGCAATGGAAGATTTGTGGCCGAAAAAAGTACCCCGACTCCCCGTGCCGATAGATCCCGTGTTATCTCTTTTATCCACAGGAACGTTCGTCGTATCAACTGAGACCACGCTTATATCGAAGATTGTTAACTTTGCGAGCTTTTCATTTAACAAGGTATTATATTCCTCAGCCAGTTGTTCTAATGCTCGGAAATAACTGTAAAACGCATTCTTGCCGGGAGGACCTCCAAAAAATCCAAATTTTTCAGCTAGAAGAAAAGTCATGTTTCCCCCATCGAATGAGGGTGTTTTTAACACACCGATCACCTCGGCAGTACCAGAAATACGCTTTGCATGCTGATATATTAGCGCGTTAAAAAAGGGAAGTATTACACCCCGTTCAATGACATCCAGGTGCGGAAATAATTTGCTCGGGGCGATAAGTCCGATAAAACATTCAGGTTGAGGTGTCATCGCTCGTCGCGTAGAATGATATTCCTTAGCAAAAGAGCTCCTTGCCCATTTTCCCACTGTCAAATAAAAAAAGTCCTGAAACCTCTCCGCAAGCTCCATGAGCTCACGCTTGCACCCCTCAAATACTTGTCTCATTCTCTTACTTGCGGTACTCCCCCCGGGAAAGAACTTATCTAGTTGTGAGATGTAAGCTCTCACCTTCTCTGCCCTTCCAGAAGTTAATAATGAAAATATTCCTGCCTTCGTGAGTCCGAACGCAAGCTGAAATACAACCATGAAAACAAACTGTAATATCCTATTTGGAGTGATCCTCATTGCTGTCTTTTTCAAGAAAATATTAGAAATTTCAAATCCTTGATTATAAAATTTGATAAGTCCATCTATAATAATTTCTTGGTATTTTTCATTAATATAAGGAAAATAAACATTAGCTACCATATGTTATATTAGTGCATACTTAAATTTAAACTTTTATTTTATCCCCTTACTAAAACTCATATAAAATTTGAGATGAATTCCAAGAATAAAAGGCAATTTTTAATGCAAATATTATTTTAGAAAATTTTATAAAAAGTGAGACATGATTACTATTTGTCGGTAAAACCCCTATAATTTATAAAAAAATTCCATAATTCTCTAATTATTAATCATAAATTTAGTTTTGTAATAGGATGAGCGAACAAGAATCAAAAGAAAAAGGAAAACCAAGAGAATTAGTATATGCAGAACAACTTATAGATGAGAATAAATATACAGAAGCTATCCAAGTTTTCACAGAACTCGGGAAAAAAGAAAATATTTCACTTTATTATAAAGTGTTATGCCTTTATTTACAAAGTCGAATTCTATTTTGGGTAGGAAAGTACGGAGATTGTCTAAAGACTGCCGAACAAGCATATAAAGAGAGTCTAAAATTAGGAAAGAATTTACTAACGGTTGATTGCTTAAATGTTATGATTATGGTTTTAGGTTTCAGCCTGGGTGGATATGATAGGGCTAGTGAATTAATGAACAAAGCAGAAAACCTATTTAAAGCTATTCCAAAAGAATCATCAGCAGAATATAAGTATACAGAAGGTGGTTTAAATTTATTTAAAGGTAATTTTTTTTCTGAAGATGATTTCAACAGAAAATTAAAGTACTTGGAACATAGTTTAACATTATGGGAAGAAATTGATGCTAAACAACAAAAAGCCATAACAGTTTTATGTATTGGAAATAGTCTTTGTTATATTAAAGGTGAAATAGAACAAGCTATAACCTATATTGACAGAGGCTTAGCCATTGCCAAAGAAATTAACTTTAAATATGGTATAGCAGTGATACTATATAGCTTGGCGAATGCCTATAATTTTAAAGGTGAAATTGATCGTGCTCTCATTTATTTCAAACAGAGTTTAAAACTTTTGAGGGAAATCAACAATAAGCCCCATATGGCCATTATTCTAAATTGTATTGGAACAGTATATAGCGTAAAAGGTGAATTTGACCATGCTTTAGAAAATTTAGAAGAAAGTTTGGCAATATTTGAGGAAATCGAAATAACTCAATGGACTTTACATCCTCTTGCTTCAGGAGTTGAAATATCTCTTGAAAGAGGTGATATTGAACGGGCACAGCAATATTTTCAACGCTTTGAGCAAATCAATGAACAATTTCATCCTCCGGAAAGAAATTGGTCTCGTTTATTAAAGGCTATGATACTGAAAAAAAGTTCACGCACCCGCAACAAAGCTAAGGCTGAAGAACTATTAAAACAAATTGTTGAAGAGGAAGGTGTTGGTTTTGAGCTTACATTAAATGCATTAATCCATATTTGCGACTTACTTCGAGAGGAATTACGTATTACCAAAGATATGGAAGTTCTGGATGAACTAAATACGTATATTGGTCAATTATTAGATTATGCCGAAAAATCAAATTCATACTGGATTCTATGTGAAGTGTACCTATTACAAGCAAAATTGGCTTTATTAGAACTGGATATGAAAACAGCTCAACGATTTTTGACCCAAGCTCAACAAATAGCTGAAAGGTTCGGTCTTAATCAGTTAGCGACGCAGATTGCTAATGAAAACAAGGATTTACTGGAAAAATTAGATTTATGGGAGAAATTAAAAGAAGTAGGAGCACCAATGGCTGATCGTCTGGAATTAGCTCATTTGGATGAACAAATTGAAGGAATGGTTCAAAAACGCGCTGCATTAACTGCCAAAGTTACAGAAGAGAAAATTGCAATTTCGAAAGAAAAAAAAGTTTGCTTAGTTTGTCGGGGCGAAGTGTTACGATTCTCATATATATGTGAATGTGGTGCCATTTATTGTGAAAATTGTGCTCGAGCACTAACTAACTTGGAAAATGTGTGTTGGGCGTGCGATGTTCAAATTGATTATTCAAAACCTATTAAATTGTTTAAGGAAGAAGAAGTAGAGGTCGAGGAAAAAGCAAAAAAAAAGTAAAATCGGTTCGATATAGGGCTCAGATCGTATCAATTTAGGAGATCTCCAGATTTTAATATAAATTTTTTATCAGAAGCAGATTATGAGAAAGAAATTCTAAATTTTGCAGAAAAATTATTCATCGAAATAATCAGTTCGATTAATTGGAGTGATAATAAATCTCATGGTATTATTGTAGAAAAATCTTATTTTAGCAGAGATATAATCTGCAAATTTTCTTTAGAAATAGTTAAAGGGTTGGAAAAGTTAATTGAACAGTTAAATCCAGACAAATTTAATCAAGTACGTAGGAATTACCATTATTACATAAAAGCAATGATTTACTTCAGAAGTAATGAATTAATGGAAGCGAACAAGGTTTTAGACAATTTCTTTAAACAAATAAATAAAGAAGAGATTTATACTATTTATTATGATATCAATCATTAAAGATATCTTAAGGTTTTTCTTTTATTCTAAAAATTGATTATTTAGAGAATTTAATCTATAGTCTGGAAAGTATTAAAAATATTGCAGAAGGTATATCCAACTTAGATGAGAAATATATAAGAGAAATTAAAAAGATTCCAATTTTAATAGAAAATATCAAGTATTAAGTTATATGTATTTCTACTATATCATTATCATTTAAAATGTAATCTAAACCAACTTTTTTGCGCTTTTGTCGTTCTCCTTCTCTTATAATTATAGCATGGTCGAATGATTCATAAAAACTACGATGAATTTTTATTGCTACATCTTTAACTCTGACACTAAGATTGACGCCAAGGTCCATTATTAACGGCTGTTGAGCAACTATTCCACCACTCATAGTATATATCCTAATTTTCTTTAAGAACTTTAAGATTATATCACCAAATTCTTGAGGAAAGTTTTCTTTCTGAAAACTTGTACCTAAAATTATAGGAAATTTATCATTATAGCTCTTTTTTAAGTTTTCAAAAACCTCTTGAGTATGAGAAAGATCTCCTTTAGTTCCTAATATTAATACTTTCTTATATACAACAGAAGGAGTTAAAACATCTATTATATTATCAAGAGTGATCTCACCATAAATTTTTATAATCCCATTGCGAACTCCATTTGCATATACAACTTCTTTTATTTCTTCTGTTAATTCCTCCATTTTCTCAATTTTTTTTGCCTCTTTAGTCATGTAGAGCACTTGAATCTTGTTTGCACCAGTTTTCTCAATTGTGAGAGGAGGTGGTGATTGATTTATTCGAATATCGGCTCTAGATAATTCATGCAATAATAAATTCATCTGTTCTTCAATATTTCTTGATAAATCTATACAAAAACATAATAAATCTGCTGCTCTAAGTTGTGATAATATTTCTTTTCCATTTCCGACCCCATCAGAAGCACCTTCCATAATAGGGGGCATCTCGACTATTTGAAACCGGATCTTCTGATATCGATATATTCCAATTTCTGGTAAAGCAGTAAATTTTCCAATTTTATCTTCCGCAGCTCCTGTTAGATAATTCAAAAGTGAAGTTTTTCCAACTCCTGGTGTTTGGAAACTACTTATGAGTATTATTTGAATTCCTTCCTTTTTTATTGAAAAAGGGCTAATCGTTTTTTGTGTAATTTTTTGTTGTTGCTTACGATCATCAAATTCACGCTTCATCTTTGCTAAGCGTGATTTATTGAGTGCTACAATTTTTTCAGTTGCTTTATGTTTAGGAACTAGAGATAGGAATTCTTCTAATTTTTTAATCCTTTCTTCTAAAGCTCCAGCATCTAAGTACTCCTGATACTTCGCTCTAGCTTGAGGTGGTAAATTTGCACTCAAATTAAAACACTATATCATTAATTTAAAATAAAGAACGAAATCTATCCTCAGTTTTTAACTTTAAATCTCCCAAAATCTCATTAATTCGATTTTCAAATTGCTTAAAATATTTAGGTTTTTTTGAAAAGATATCATTTAAAGAATATCGATTGATAAAATAAGAGATAATTCGATTCAACTGTTCTTTCACTATTGAGGTATCTGTTCCTTTTTCTATGATGGCAAATGATAATAAAGGTTGTTTATTAGTTGCATCATCAGTTGGTAACCTAATCATTTCACAATAACAAACTAATTTAAAACTCGCTAGACTGATTACATTGATATCATCACCGAATACTTCACTAGTAAAGCTTTCAAGTGCAGTTAGAAAACCAGCACGCAAGTTTGGATCTAAAAGGTTATCCGAAGATTTATAGTATTTAATTTCAACTAAGTTTCTCATACCCAGATTAATTCCAACTTCTAAAATTGCCATTTTTCAAAAGGATATTTTTACTGATTCAAAAATATTAATTTAGTTCGATTATTTGTTTTATGTTATTAATTAAAGTTTTTAATTCTATTTTTTTTTTAAACCTTTATTTAATATAATTTTAATTGTTTTTTATCTGAAATACTAATTATCAGCTAAATTTTAATTTAGATTTAATTACCATTCATAAGTTAAGAAATATTCACTTGTTTCTTATAAGCAGTGAAAGTATTTTCACAAAGCATTGCAACTGTCATTGGTCCAATTCCACCAGGAACTGGAGTAATTTTTTGGCATTTTTCCAATACATTTTCAAAATCTACATCACCACATAATTTTCCTTCAACTCGATTTGTACTGACATCAATTATAATTACACCTTCCTTAATTCGCTCCTTTGTTATGAATTTTGGTTGTCTAACCGCAACTATCAGGATATCAGCTTTTCGGATATATTCATCAATATCTTTTGTGGAAGTGTGGCAAATTGTAACAGTCGCATTTCTTTTTAACAACATAAAAATCAAGGGTTTTCCTACTAGATTTGAACGATTTATTATAACTACATCTTTCCCCTTAAGTTCTATATCATAATATTCAAGCAATTTTATTATCCCTTTTGGAGTACAAGCGCCCAATTCTTCATTGTAATCAAAAAGTTTTCCGCGATTGAGGGGATTTAGACCATCTGCATCCTTTGATGATGTTATTTTTTCTAAAAACTCGGGAGTATACTCTCTTAAGTTTTTAGGTAATGGTAATTGAAGTAAGATACCATGAGTTGTAGGATCATTATTAACTTTCTTAATTTCATCAAATAATTCTTCTTTTGATATATTTTCATCTAACTCTATGATTGTCGAATTTATTCCTACTTCTTGACAAGTTCTCTGCTTTATATTCACATAAATCTTTGAAGCAGGATCCGTTCCTACTAGTATTGTGGCTAACTTAGGTTTAATACCTGTTTTTTCTACAGCTTGTTTAATTTTTTCTTTAAGTTCTGTATTAAACTTATCTGCTAATTTTTTTCCATTTAATATTTTATTTTTCATGATTGTCTTTATGAACTATTTAATAACTAAATAAAAATTAGAAATAATGTTAATGTGAGATATTTAAATCAATTTAATGATAATTAAGAATGTAATAGCTTTATAATCTTCTTTTTCGCCATACAAATACTAATACAGCAATAACAACTCCAATAGATAGTAAAACTATTCCTAAAATCCAATAATTGAACTCCACCATCCAAACATCTTTAGCTAAAATAGAGAGGGAAGGATTTAGGATTTTTAAAGTTTTGAATGCATAATATGAGGCAATAGTAGAAGATTTTTTTTGTTCATATCCTTCCGTATTTTCTGAAAATCCCCCATCTTCGAAATTTTGAAGTGTTAATATCCATGAAATTGTAGGCCCAATATTTAATTCAACGGCATCTATTAATGAAATTGCTTTTACGCAAAAATATGAACTACTTAACGTAGGATATTGAGCATTTTTATCAGGTATGTATCCTCCAAAATTATTAAGATCTGCTGAATCATTGTAATAAAATGATTTAAGATAAGATAGTGTTTTGTTTATATTAACTGATTCGTTAATTTCCCATAATTCATCAAAAATTAAAGTAGCAAAATATGTATTGAGCAAAGTAGATGATAAACTTTGGTTTCCTCCATATCCTCCATCAATATTATAACAAGAAAGTACCCAATTTTTATGAACGGGAAGATTTTCAATAGTTTCGTTAATCAATGAGTAAAGTTGAATGATATAATATGTGGAAGCTAAACTTGCTGAGCTGGAGGTGTTTGAGTAAGAGAAACCACCACTTATCTGTTCGGTATCGTTTATATATTGATAAATCCTATTTTCTAAATCAATGTCGATTTCATGTTGTAAAATGCTTAGCGAATTCATTAAATAGAATAAATCATATATAATAACTTCATTTTCATCATCATCAAACAGCTCACCTATATTTATTTCTAAATTATTTTGAAGAGCTTCAATTTCATGCGGATTTATTCCATAATCCTCTAAAATTTCTAATGCATACACTGTTGCATCAAAAGAAACGAATTTATCAGGAATAATTCCGTTGGAAAACCCTTGTTGCTCAATTTCGTTATTTAAAACAAATCTAGTTAGATAAGATTGACGTGTCTTTCCTAATACACTCGGAATTGCATTTATTGTTATTAACAATAAAAATATTACAATAATTAAATTCCGATATTTGTACTTCAATCAAAAAAACCTAATTCTGATAAATTAAAAATTAATTTTTTAAATCTATCTTGAAATTAAAAATTAACTATATGGTTAAACTACATGAAGTAAATTTTCAATTTTTTATAATTTAGTAAAATATTCATTTAAATTGTAAAGATTTTTTTTAATTACTTAAAGAATTTCACTAATATCTCGGTATAACAACTCTTTATTTGTTTGAAACTGATCATATGTTACGAATAATTGTTGGAATGAAGGCAGACTTCCTAGAACGGCAGCACCATTAAAAATAGCAAATTGAAGATTATTAGGAACAAAAAATTTGAGTATTTTACTAGCAGATTCCATGAATTCAGAAAACTCTTGTGCAGGTGTTTTTTCTATTACTTTTGCTGGTAGACTTGTCGTTTCTAAAGAATCTATTGATTTTCCACAATATGGGCAAAAAAGAGAATCTTGGTCCTGAATTTTTTTTTTGCAATGTGGACATTTTCCTTTTTCTGGTTCTTTTTTTTTAATTTCACCAAGAGTTCCAATTTTTATTTCTGGTAAAACTAATACTCCACCACAAGAAGGGCATAATTCTTTTCCATCACTAAGGTTAACAAATGCACCACAGGTAGGGCATGTATCCTCTTTCTTTTTTGAGATTTCAACGGCTTGAAGTTTAATTAATTCACTCTTAACTGCAGAAAGAGGGGCAACGGGTTTAGGAATTGAACCTAATTGAGATAAAAGAGGATCTAATTCAGATTCGAAACGTTCTTGAAAACCACTATAGGAAAGGTTTCCTCCCGCAAAAACTATGTGAGATAATAGTTCATGCCAGTAATGATTATCAATAGCTTTTAAACTCGTAATAACGGCTTGAGGAATATTCATTATATTACCATGACCTAACATACCGGGATTAAATAAAACTTCTGGAGCTTGATAGAGAATGTGCGTTGGAACATTAATAGTTGATCCGTCTGGCATCGGAACACTGAATATTTCCTCCGTTTTTGGAGGTTTGTTAGGATCCAATACAAAATAACAATTTTTTTCTTTAATATCTTGAAGAATTTCATCTGCTGCACTAGAAGAAATACTTGTTCCTTCTCTCATTAATAGACCTTTTAAATTTTGATTAACATCTATTCCCGCAATCGGGATTTTCTGAACTGCATGTTGAATTATCTGACCGTTGATTATTGGGACAACCCATGTTAAACCGTCTCCACTTTCAATAACTAATCCTGTTGTCAAACCAACGCTAAATAAGGAAAGTAAGGGTGTTTGCATCATTACTAAACTTCCAACTCGGTGAGTTTCAAAAAAAACGCGTGCTATAAACTCTTTTGTCTCTCTATTCATAAAAGGAGATTCGCAATAAAATACTGGATATTGGGAAAGATTTTCAATTCTAAGTAATGTATAAAAGATATAATTCAAGATCTCATAATAACTGTCCCAATCCATAATTTCGCCACGACTTAGTGGATGTTTAATTTTAAGAACACCACGCATACGAGATACGTCATTACCAACGTAGATACTTCTTGCACTTACATCAACCATCACAGATTTATATTTCTCTGTACCAGTTATGCAAGGAAACACAAATCTCGGGCTTGGTTCTCCAGCAAATCCAATCTTCACATATGCTGAACCAATATCAACAATAATTGGGGTTCCAGGTAAAGGCAGTGCCATGTCAATCAATATTTTAGTTTTTTTGAATAAATTAAAAAAAAAATTTCTTTCTGTACTTAAGAATGTCACTTTAAATTTTTTAAATTTTCTATATCTTTAAAGATAAAAAAATAAGTTAGAGATCTTTTAAAATCTCTGCTTTTATTATTTTCATGTGTATCTCTTGTTTTATTCCAATTTTCTTGCTAAATTTTAACACATACTTTTTCCTATTCTCATAAGTTTTATCAAAGATGATAATCGCAGGTATTATCCATATAGCGATAATTAAAGGTAGGATAGCAAAGAATATTATAACAGAAAAATGGACTTCGTTCCCATATGTATCAATAAGGTTTATTAAAAAGGTATATAGACCAATTAGTACACTAATTCCCGCGTAGCCTTTAAGGAAAGCCAAGTACCACCCACCCACACTTCTAAGTTCAACTGGATCTCTTTTATTTTCTACTTTTTCCTTATTTGTACTTACTATCCCAGCATCCATAATAGTCCATACGGCAGAAAATAAGATTATCGCCACCCCAATGGTAATACCACCTAAGATAAAAAACAAGAGAATAATACCCTGCCATTCAGTATAAAATCCACTAAATAAAGGAAAATCCATTATCGTAGGAGAAAAAATTAAACTTAGAGAAAAATTTGCAGCCATCAAAGCAGGAAAAAATCCTTTAAGAGTACCACTGAATTTCTCGGGATTGGGTCTATCCTGAATACCATATAATAATTTTCTTCCAATTAATTTCTTATATACAAATAGAAATAAAGGAGCAAGAACATAGCCTATCAAAGCTCCGATTATTGCACTAAAGGGGTATATTAGTATAACTAATGCTACTGGACCTGAAGTGCTGGATAAAAGAACCACCATCGGTATAAAAATCAAAAAGAATAGAAGAATTGGTTTTGTATATTTCATTAGATTCACAATTATAATTGTTATTTTAACTTAAATTAGACACTTTATATTTTTTTTGGATTTTGTATTGATATAGCCGACAAATAAAATTATCTCGTTTTTACTAAATTTTTAATATTCAAAACAAAAAAGAAACACTTTCTTGGTAAGGGAAAAAATGAAAGAAGAGCTAAATGATTTCTGTAAAAGAACCAATAATTTATACGATAAACTCATTAAAGAATAAAAAAAAGTTATTTTTTCATATATTCAAGAAGTTTTTGTAGAATCTCATTTTGCATAACTAGACCAATAAGTTCATTATTTTCATCTACAACAGGTACTCTTTGAATTTTTTTCCCAAACATGACCTCTAATACATACATTAAAGTGTCATTTTTTCTTACTACAAATGGCTCCAAAGTCATTAAATCCTTAACAGTTGTGTTAGGCGAGTCAAGACTCATTGCAAATCTAGCAAGACGTATATCTCTTTGTGTGATAATACCAATTAGTTGCCTATTCTTACGATCTTTAACAACAGGAAGTCCACCGATATTCTTCCTTATCATAAGAAGTTCAGTAGCACTGATTTTTTCATTTGGAAATGTATAAAGTGGATCTTTAATCATTATACTTGATACTTTTAATTCACTCAATTCTTTTAAGCAATCTTCCATGTTTAAAACCTATTCTCAAAAACTATGAATAAACATATTTTCCAATTTCCATAACTGAAAATAATCAATATTGAAATTAAAATATATTTATTAACCGATATTCATTGTTTCTGCAAGCTTTTTTCAATTTTTGTGATTTCTTTTAGATATTCCTTATAGATATTTAAGAGAAATTTCCCCCAATCATTTAATTTCACCCAACCGCCCCCACCACTGCCTCCTTTACCGGTTATTACCACAGGTTTACCAGTTCTTTTCTCAATCCTTTTTAAAATATTCCATGCGTATTTATAAGAATAATTACACTCCTTTGCTGCTTGAGTTAATGATCCTTCTTTGTTGTTTTCAATGTTTTTTAACAATTCTGCCCAACCAGAACCCAATATACTCTTACCTTCAAATTCCAACCAAAACTTTATTCCAAAATTTACTTTAGATTTTAATTCTTCAATATTGGGTTGATTTTGTGTTGATTTTTGATTTTCCATAATTATTTTTTTGTTTATTTAATAATTAGTTTAGAAAACAAAAACATTAAAGTTAAGCTTATTTTATTTTTTTAAAAAATTGAATTGAAAGAATCATCATGTTTTCTACTGGGGAATCTGAGAAAAAGGGTAAAGAAATTATAAAAAACCTTTATTATTTTTCAGAAAATCAAATGTTAGATTGTAATCAATATATTATTAAAGATTCGAAGTCTGAAAAACTAGCGTTATTTGATACTGGCAATGGTATCTCTCTGAATGGTTTATTCAAAGGTATGGAAAAATATAATCTTGAATACCAAAATATCACTAAAGTGTTTTTAACTCATGAACATGTAGATCATGTTTTGGGTTTATATCCATTATTAAAAGCATTAAAAAATAACTCTCCTGACATTTATGCCTATGGTGAAACGGCTAAAATTCTAGAAGCAGGTAATAAATCTCAAATTTGTCCAGATATTTTAGGTATAAATCTTGACTTGTTTGGAATTGAAATTTTCCCGTTAAGCGTTAATAACCTGACTAATTCAAAAGAGATTAAAGTATTTTCTGAATTTACATTTCAAATCCACTATACACCAGGTCATTCCATAGGATCAATTTGTTATTATGATTCTAACAAAAAAGTTTTAATCCCAGGAGATCTAGTTTTTACTGGAGGGAGTTTTGGAAGATATGATTTTCCAGGAGGTTCTTTAAGCACATTAATTAATTCAATTAAAAATGTAAATAATCTAGATGTAAAGTACTTACTTCCGGGCCATATGGGGATTAGTGATCAAGGGAATCAACAAATCGCATTATCTTATAGAATGATACAATCTATTACTTCCTTTTATTAATGATTTTAAAAAGAAATTTGATTGTTAAAAGAGTATTTTTACAAATTTCCATATTTTAGGAGTAATTTTTTTAATCTAAGTGTTATATTAAACTTAGAGAAATCTATTATTTTTAAATTTAAATACAAAGTTCTGATTATAATGGAAGCACAAGAAGAAAATAAGAAAACTAATTTAGAAAAAGATGAAATTGTTTTAAGAAGTTTCCCAAAAGCGATATTTTTTTCACCTTTATTTGTAATTTCAATAATTTTTTGGATAATTCAGGCATTTTTACCAGATCTGAATCCATGGTTAGGGACAATTTGGCTAATTATATTTTTCTCAAATTTTTTCGTAACATCTCTAGATTTTCCTTCTGCTAAATTTCTGATTATCATTTTGGGAATTCTTATTGTTGTATTGCTTCTAATATTCCTTGGTTTATTTCCAAGTTTGGAAAAAGTTGGTATCATCGGTGAAGATCTACACCTTGGATTACCACCTGAATTTTACATGATAATGACAATAATTTTGGGTTTAATCTTAGGTTTAGTTGTTCTTACTTCAAGATTTGATTATTACCGCATCGAGAGAAATGAAATAATTCATAAAAAAGGAATATTTTCTACAAACATTGAGCGATTTCCAGTAAGAGGATTACGTATTAAAAAAGATATTCCAGATCTATTTGAGTATTTAATGTTTAGAGCAGGATCTTTAACTCTAATAATAGCTAAAGGAAGCGTAGTACATTTAAATACTGTTCTCAATATTAATAAAAAGGTGGAACGAATTGATTTTCTCTTAAGTCACCTACATGTAATGATGGAATAATTAATAATAAAAAAGATTATCACAATATAATGAAGATTTTTTCTTGAGATCCTCTTTTTTAAGATAGCATCATAGGACACCAATATTTAAATAACACATCTATCTATTATTTTTATAATCCTCTTTAAATTAAAATTAATAAAAAGTGAAAACATATGTCTGAAAAAAAACCTAAGCATCCAAATGAAATCTATCTAAGAAGTTATCCTAAGATAATTTTCTTTTGGCCTTTACTCATCACAAGTTTCGTTTTATGGATAATTCAAGCATTAGTTGAGCCCAATTCAGTGTTAGGATATATTTGGTTCATAGTTTTCTTTGTAAATATATTTGTAACAGCTTTTGATTTCTCCTCGACTAAATTCTTTGTACTAATATTAGCTATTGTTGTTATTATCTTAGTTCTTGTTTTCTTAGTTCTACCAAATTTCGCGGTAGATCTTGGGGTTATACGACTTAATTTGGGTTTACCATGGGCATTCTACATGATAATGACAATAATATTGGTTCTTATATTAGGGATCGTAATTATTAGCACCAGATTCGAATATTACAAAGTTGAAAGAAACGAGATTTACCATAAAACTGGAGTCTTCAGCACAGCTGAGAGGTTTCCAGTGAAGAGTTTGCGATTCAAAAAGGAGATTCCTGATGTGTTTGAATTCTTCATGCTGCGAGCAGGGCGACTCACGATAATGCCCGGTCATGCCGATGAGGTCATGATCCTCAATACAGTGCTCAATATTAATAAAAAGCAAGAACAGCTTGATTGGTTGCTCTCTCATGTGTCAGTAGAACCAGACGAAATAGACTCATAAAAGTTGATGCATAATTTTTATTTTTTTTTTAATTTTTATTCTTTTAATAGTAGAAATAAATTAGGATAAATTTAAGTGTTAAAACATACTTTTTAATACACTTATGTCTTATCCACCAATAATTCTATTTGATTTTGATGGTGTTGTTATCACTCAAAAATCTCTTGAATATACAGCTTTATACTATTTAAGAAAGAAATTTTATAACTGGCAAAATACAGAAAACATGAGGCTTATTGATTTTGCGCGACTTTTTGAAGAATCAGATTCAAAAAATAGATTGGTGGCTTATAGTAGAATAAATAAAGTTTATAAACCTCTCATTCCAAGTATTTGGAGGAGAAACCTATTTTTTATTAAATTTAGACGTATGTATCCAAAATATGAGAAATATGAAATTCTAAAGCCGAATCTGGAAGAGATTTTAATCCAACTTAAAAAGAATAGTATTCTCTTAGGGATTGTATCTAACACGAGTAAAGAAAGATTAGATTCTTTCAGACAGAAATTAAATTTAGATAAATATTTCTCTGTTTATGTTTCTCGCGATGATTCTCCTAAAAGAAAACCTAGCCCTTATCCTATTATAACTGCGTTAAAAAATATTAAGAAAGACTTCAATTATTCTATAAACAAAGACAATGTATATTATATAGGTGATCTTCCCGCAGATATTGAGTGCGCTAAGAACGCTAAAATTAAAAGTATTGCTTTACTTTCAGGACATGGTACAAGGGAAGGTTTAAAAAATTCTAATCCAACATTTTTACTTCAAAATATTAAAAATATTATAGAAATTGAAGAATTCAAAAAATACTTATTGGATTAAAACCTCTTTTACATTAAATATGTTTAATCTTGAAGATTTTAAGGATAATCTAATTCTTGAGAAAGTAGAAAAACTGAACAAGTATTTGAGTAAAAATAAAATTGAGAAAATTTCAAAAATAATTAAGGAATTAGAAAATTTTTTGGACGATCAAAAATATACAGTCCCAATTACTTATATTTTATCAATTCTAGCAGAAAACAAAACAGATCTTATCACTGAAAGATTAATACAAAAAATCGAGGTTTTTCTTCACTCTGAAGATGTAAAACTAAGGATTAATTCAATAATCATAATTGGATTTGCGATGCTTGCAAATTCAAAATACATTGAGAAATATTCTCCAAAATTTGTAAAATTGCTTAAAGATAAATCTGAAGATATTAGAAATAATATACATTACTTTTTGCAGGAATTAATTAAAAAACATCCAATTCTAGTAAATTCTGATTTAGAAATCATATTAGAAAGTCTTCTAACGGAAAATAAAAAGGATAATATCATTTCCTTGCTAAATTTTCTTGATTCTTGCGAGGATTTAGAATTTGATCAACTATATAATTTTAGGAATATTTCAAAAACATTAATTGCTTCATTAGAAGATAAAAAATCATCAAAAATTTATCTTAGATTAATAGAACTTTTAAAAAAGTTTTTTCCAATACTTAATGAAATTGAACTGGAGACCCAGGAAAGTAAAACCTTAAAAAAATTATTAGAAAACCATTTTTTGATGAAAAAACATAATTTTACGGTAATTAATAAGAATTCAGACTTAAATCTTAAAGGATATTTAAAAGAATTTGGTAAATCTAATCTTAAGGATAAAAAAATCTATTTCTATATAAGAACCAAAGATAAAGTAATTTATATCTATGAACTGGAAAAAGATAAATTAAAAACGTTTTTTGAACAAGACAAGAAAATCTCTGATAAGAAAATTTATAATACATTTTCTCAAGTTATCGAAGATGATTTAGAATTAAAGCTATTTATAAAAACTTTAAATAAACTAAAAATCATTGATGGTTATTATTCTGATATTGGATTCTTTTACCCATATGCCTATTTAAAAACAAATTTTACAAAAGATTTACAATCAAATGGTTCTATTGATTTAATAAGTTATAACTTCCTCCCTCAAGATTTTATTGATAGAATTATTACGGATATATCCAACTCTATGAAGATAACATTTCTAAAGCGAAAAGATCAAGAGACATATATTTCATTAAAAAGCATTCAAAAGGAAATTAATTCAGAAGCGGCTAAAGGAAGTATCGTAGATTTGAAATCATATCGTCAGATTCTATCGGATGAAGATTTTATAAGATTAATAAAAAATACACCCAGAGAATTCTTATCAAAATATCGTAAAGGTACGCAGTGGTTAACAAATCTAGGGACTCAAAAAATTATGATAGAAGTTCAAAATTCTAAAATTGTTGGTTATTTTGATATTTCTATAATTTCAGATAGACTAAGTATAGGTGAACTTTTGCTTTTAGATGTATTTGATCAATTTGTTGATTATAGAAGTGGTATGTGGGATAGAAAAAAAGAATCCTTCTATTATTCTAAATTTATTAATGATAAAATCAATGAACTCAGTACCATTTCTGATGAAGGGGAAAAATTAAGACAAATTGATAATATCTCTAAGGAGTTAAATATTGAGAAAAAACATATTTTATCTAAAATCGATGAAAACTTAAAATCAATAGGGGAAGAAATAAAGGAAAAAGATAAGATAAAAATCAGCGAATATCTTGAAAAAACTGGAATGGAAGTAGAATTTTTTTTGAAATTTATTGATGAGTTAGGTATTTCTTATTTTAAGAAGGCAGATCTACTCATTTTTAATCCGCAAAAAATAGAAGAAGCTAAGAATGATATAAAGTATATGCTGATTGATAAATCCAAATCTAATGAATATATATCATTAGGTACGTATGATATAACTTCAAATTTAATTGAGGATTTAATTCACGATTTAATAGCTGATGGAAAATTAAAAGGAATTTTCCATGAAAATGAGGGAGAAATTCTTTTTTATACAGAGGGCGGAATTCGTAATTTGATGTTGGAGGAAAGTTTTCTTTTTTCATTCCAAGATTTATTTTATGGTAAGGAATTAAATCAAATGGAGATTGAATTTTTAAGAGAAATCTTTGATGATTTAATAAAAAAAAAGAGATTAAAAGGATCATTTGATGAAGAAACTCTAACTTTTTCTAGTGACGATGTACTATTTGCTAAAGATTATAATACAGTTGTATTTGAATTTGAAAAAATGGTTAATAATTACACTCAAAAGTTTGAAACTGAATTTCAAAGAATAAAAAAAATCCTAATTAAGGAACAAGAAACAATCTATCCACAGGAGATAAAAATAATTCAAGAAAGTATAGACAAAATAACTGATAAATATGTCTATTGGAGAAGTGGTTTGGAATCGTTTATTAGAAGAACTAATGAGAAATTGTTAATAGATCAAGGAATTAGTGTCAAAAAATATAAAACTAGTCTTTCAAAAGAAAAGAAAGAAGAAATAATGTCTTTAGAAGAGGATCCTGAAGTAAACGAGCTTCTCAATAACTTTAATGGATGGATAAAATTATTTAATAAATTAGAACTGAAATATCCTAATGTAATATTTTATCAAAAACGATTAATTAACAATCTGAATGATAAAGAGTCTAAAAATAAATTAAATGAGTTGTTAACAGAATTAAATTTAGTTTAGGAGCTATTTTTTTTATTTCTCTCAATTTGTGAGAGGACGTCATCTATATCTATTTTTTCATTTGCTGATATCTTATAAGTTTTAGGATTTGTTATTCCATTTGGTGTTAAAATTCCTTCTTCTTCAAGATATCTCAATGCTCTCCAAATGAAATTGATCTTAGAGCGATTTGAAGATTTAATATTATTACATCTTCTAATTCTTTTAGTATTTACGATGTGAATATTATTATCTATTAATTTATTTATTGCTTCAAGTGTTTCTTTTAAGTTGCTGAAAAAAAAGTCCATTTTTAAAAAAGCTCCGCCTTATTAAGATATGATTAGATATAATCTCCTCATAAAAAATGTTAATTTAAAATGTTAAATTGATTTTTTTGAGTATTATAAATTTAGGTAGAAGAATTTATATAGTTTTTGGGGTAAAAAAAATTCATTTAATCATAAAAAATTAAAACCAAATTAATTTTAAACTATGAAATATTAAAGATATTTTAATGCCGGAAAACTCTCTTACCACAAAATACTAAAGCGCAACCTAAATCATCTGCACGTTTAATTACAACTTCATCTCTTATGGAACCACCAGGGTTTATGATAGCTTTTGCTCCTGCACTAACCGCAACTTCTAGACCATCAGGAAATGGAAAGAAGGAATCTGTTCCCATTACAGAATTTTTTAATTCTGCTTCATGGCCAAATTCAATTGCTTTTTGGACAGCTAGTTTAACCACATGAACTCTACTTTGTTGACCAGCTCCAATTCCGATTGTATAAATTCCATCATCATAAATTTGGGCAAAACATGCTGAATTCGATTTAGCCCATTTAGAAATTTTATATGCAAAGATTAGAGCCTCTTTTTCTCTTTCAATTACATTTTTTTTACTTACTACATTCCATTCCTTAATAACAGATCTACTATCATATTCTTGAACAAGAATACCTCCCAGTACGCTTCTGATTTCGAGATTATCGTATATATCATTTCTCTTATTAAGGAAATCTCCATATTCAATAATAATCATATTCTTTTTTTGTTGTAATATCTCTAGTGCCTCATTTTCGAAGGAAGGTGCCATTAATACTTCAACAAATATTTTTTCTTTATTTACAATAAAATCAGCTACTTCTTTTGTTAACTCTTTATTAACTCCCCAGATTCCTCCGAAAGCGGATAAAGGATCTGTACTGAATGCTTTTTTCACTGATGTTAATTGGTTATTTTTATCAATTGCTACACCGTTAGGACTTGTATGTTTTAGAATTGCCGTTGTGTAATACTCAGTACCAAAATCTAAAAGAATTTGTATACAGGAATCGATATCTAAAAAATTATTAAATGATATTTGCTTTCCACTCAATTTTTTAAAATTATGTAATCCGTATTTCATAGATAAATCCTTATAATAAGCTGCTGCTTGATCCCAATTTTCACCATAGCGACAATCTTGAACCTTTTCAAAGATTTTAGTGAAATTTTCCCCCATTATTTGATCTGGATTATAATATTTTTGTAAATATTCAGAAATTGCTGCATTATAATCTGCCATAATAGTAAAAACATCTTGTGCTAAATTAGCTCTTATTTTATCACTAATTCCTCCTGAAACTCTTAATTCCTTCAAAATTTGGTCATAATATTTAGAGCTTGGGACAACAACTACATCGGGAAAATTCTTGGCAGCAGCTCGTATCATAGTTGGCCCACCAATGTCGATTAGCTCCAGAGCTTCTTCCAAAGTAGTATCTGGTTTTTCTATAGCCTCTTTGAATTGATATAAATTACATACAACCATATCAATTGGAAGAATGTTATAATTCTGAGCATCTTGAACATGTTTTTTGTTATTTCTTTGAAAAAGGATTCCTCCTTCTATTTTTGGATGTAGAGTTTTTACTCTACCATCAAACATCTCAGGAGATTCAGTATAATCAGAAATTTTGATATAATCAATTCCATTTTCTTCCAATAAATTACCAGTCCCACCTGTAGATAAAATCTCAACACCAAATTCGTTGACTAGTGTTTTAACAAACTCAATGACGCCACTCTTGTCAAACACGCTAACAATTGCTTTTTTTATAATTTTCATAAAAATTCAATTTGAGCTATTTTCTTTATATTATAAAAATGTTAGTAACAAAGAAAAGTTTACTATTGTTAAAACTTAATTAATAGAACATTAATATGTGAAATTAGGGTTAAGATTGTAAAAGTTATAACCTCCTTCCATTTTCAAATACCGATACAAATGTATAAAAGCAATGCAGACATAAATTTATCCGAAATCAAATGAGGTAATTTTAAAATGAGAATGGAGAAAAAAATTGAAATTAAATCAAATCCAAAAAGAATTTATGATATTCTTATTGATGGTGAACTTATTACAAAATGGAATGTTGGTGTTAATGAAATAACAGAAAAAGAGGAAGGAAAAGAATATCTTTTAAAAACTAATGTAGGAGATATCCTAATTGTTGATACTGAAAGTGTTGAAAATGAACATGCAACTTGGCATATGAAGAATAGCGACATGAATTCTATTGGATATATTTTAGAACCTAAAGGAGATCTTGTTGAGACAACTTTATGGGTTGATTTTGATAACAAGAAATTGAGTAAGAGTTATGAGAAGATTGGCGATCTAACTTTAAAAAGTTTAAAGAATTTTATAGATTTCCTGGAAGAAGGTGGAGATCCAGAAGATTTTGATAAGAAACAACTTATGGTAAGCCCATAAATTATTCCTAATTTTATTTTTTTTTTTATAAAGATTTATTAAAACTTACCAATAAGGTCATGAGGTTGTGTTTCCCGCTGGCCTACAACAGAAACTATTCCCAATTGAGCGTCTTTCATATTTTTAATCGATTTTGCTCCCGCATAAATCATTCCATTCGATAAACCTTCTTTTAAAGTCGCTAAAACTCTAGCTACATCTCCTACATAAGGCACATAATTAGATACCCCCTCAGTTAGCATTTTAGAGCCTTCTATATAACGGTCTGAGATATAACCAAATGTTCTAGCTTCTTTACTTCCCATACCTCGGTATACTTTTACTTTTCTCCCTGCTATGGTATCAATATAACCAGGAGATTCTTCAGTACCTGCAAAGAAATGTCCAGACATTATTAAATCAGCACCAGTAGCAAATGCTTTTGGTAAATCACCTGGTTTAGTAAAACCTCCATCTGCGATTAAAGATAATTTTGGATTATAATCCTGTATAGCATCAGCAACTTGAGCTGTTGCAAATAGAGTTGGAGCACCTACTCCTGTTTGTATCGAGGTTGTACATATCGATCCAGAGCCCATTCCCACCTTTAATCCAATAAAACGCTCTTCTACAAAATCACATTTCGAAATTAAGTATTCTGCAGCTTGATATGTCCCAATATTACCTAGAACAAAATCAGATTCTAAAAAGTTCATCAGTTTTATTGTACCATCAATGTCATCCTTCTTGAAAAAATCAGCAACATCAATAAAGAAAATATCAACATATTTTTCAATTTCTTTTAACTTATTCTGAGCTTGGGAAGACTCAGGAAATCTAGGAGAGATAGCTAAAGCGCACAATAAATGACCTTCTTCATCTTTAGTAGCTAATGGAAATTCTGGTGCTAAATCTTTCTTTGTAATTAATCCTTTTAGATAACCATTATTATCGATAATAGGTAATTTTTCTTTGCGTGATTCATAGAGAATTTTTAGTGCTTCTTTTCTCGATGCTCCAGGTTTGATTGAGATGACATCTTTAGTCATATAGTCTTTTATAGTCCCATTTTGTATATCCTGCTGAAAAAATGGAATATCCCTTTTTGTAAAAATCCCACAAACTTTCTTATCTTCATTAACTACCACAATACCACTAATATTATAGTTTTCCATCATGAATTTTGCTTTTACCACTCCTTCTTTAGGACCTATGGTTGCTACATGTTCATCGTCAATTACAAAGGATCGTGCGCGTTTTACAATTCTAACCATTTCCAACTGTCTCTCATAGGAACAATTACGATGTATAACACCCAAACCTCCATGTAAAGCCATATTTATTGCCATTAATTCTTCTGTGACAGTATCCATAGCAGATGACATTATTGGGAGATTAAGATGGTATTTTCCTAATGATGATGAGATATTTACCTCAACAGGGCTAAAATTGGTGAATCCGGGTAGTATTAATACGTCATCAAATGTAGCGATGAGTTCTTTTGAGTGTATTTTTTCACGGAAATTTAACATTTTAATTAACTACGAATTTTTAATAATAAAGATAAAAAGACTTATAAATCTTTTTTATGACTGAAAGTTTTATAATTTAAAAAAAGTTTTAAAAAAAATTTAGGATAATTATACGGGGATATCCCGTTTATTAAAGATAATTACCGATAAAGCGGTTAATCCAATAGAGTAAGTTGAGAGAAATATAATTTTTAATGGAACTGCGTCCCAATTACTATTTACAAGTAGATTTGACATATCAGAATAGTAGAAAATGCTAATGTACTTCATTCCTTGTATGCTCTCATCAAAAGAGTTCCAAAATTGACCTATAGCATAAAAGAACACCACAAGACCAAAACTAAAAACAAGCGCCATCTTAGGATCATTAAAAGTCGAAAATAAAAATGCTGTACTAATAACTGCATAATTAAATAATAAAACTATAAAAAAAGCTGTCCATAATTCAACAAAATTGACATCGATGGGATTTATATTTGGCATTATAAAAATTCCAAGTATTATAGCAAAAAATACACTTATAAGAACGATAGTGGCACTAATAATATGATAAAAGTATTTTCCTAACGTTATTTCCCAGCGAGTAATTGGCTTAGACAACATTAAATCAATCGTTTTATTTTCGATCTCTTTTGGGAGATCTTGAGAAGATCTTAATATAAAGTAAACCCCAAAAAAGAAAAATGACATTGATAGTAGGTACACGTTCACAAAACCACCAAAAGTCGCGAGAGAAAAGTATTCTCCAACCATTTGTCTAATAGCTTCTGGATAATTCTCCATGATCTCATTAAAATTTGCTAAAAATTCAGGATCGAAAATTGACACGAACCAGAGGTAAAAGAGGCTCATTAAAGCTGTATAAATGAATATGCCTTTCTTGCTTGCTTTTAACTCTTTCCATATTATTTGTAATACTTTCATGCAATCTCACCTCCCTTTGAATTAGTATCTCTATAATATTGCATAAAAATATTCTCTAATGTAGAATGGCTGATCGAGAAGTCTTTTACAGGAGTTCCAGCCCATTCTCTTTCACTTATTTCATGTAGAATTTTTCTTGCTTCTTCAGGAGGAAGAAGAAATTCAAGTTGAACATTGAAATTATATTTCACAATGGCTTCAGGAAATTCATTTGATAAGAAAGAATGAAATGATTCCATACTACTAGGGGATTCAAAAATCAGCTCAATATGTTTAAGATTTTTTGCTTTGAGATCTTGAACATTGGCAATTTCAGCAATTTTACCTTTCTTTATAATTGCTACACGGTCACAGAATTTTTCAATTTCTGATAAAACATGGCTACAAATAAAAACTGTGCATTTCGATTCTTTTTGGCGCTCAGACACAATCCTGTAGAACTCACTCTGATTCAAAGGATCAAGCCCAGAAGTTGGTTCATCCATAATTAAAATATCAAATTTTCCCATTAGGGCAGATAACACACCGACCTTTTGTTTATTTCCCTTACTTAAAACACCCATTTTTCGATCCATATCCAACTTAAGACGTTCTGATACTTCATAAACGAATTCCCAGTCTATTTCTATATCATAGAGTTTAGCAAAATAGTTAATCAATTCATTTGCCGTCATATTTTTATATATACCTAATTCCCCTGGTAAATACCCGATTCGATTCCGAATCTCTACATCTTTTTTTGGATTTATCTTTTCACCCAACATTGTAATGTCTCCTGCATCTATGTTGAGAAATCCAAGTAAACATCTGATTGTTGTGGTTTTTCCTGCGCCATTAGGACCAAGGAACCCAAATCGAGACCCTTTAGGTACATCAAAAGAAATACCATCAACTGCTTTTACTTTACCTTTATTATAATACTTTTTTAAGTTTCTAACTTCTATAGCATTCATTTTGTTCAACCTTTATGGTTTTTTATTTTTCATGAATAATAAAAAACCTAATAATATAATATGAAACTGCATATATAAATGTTCTTCATTCTTCATGAAAGATGAAAAATTATATATAGTTGTTTACACATTAATAATATTAAAGAATGATTGAAAAGAATTCTATAGTTGGAAATCATATATATGAAGGAAAAATCAAGAAATTTGAAGAAATTTTGATTCAATTTGTTATGGATTCGGGTAAAGCAAAAAGTGTTGACCCTAATGTTCAATT
The DNA here is from genome assembly GCA_036478875.1 of Promethearchaeia archaeon. GTDB lineage: Archaea > Asgardarchaeota > Lokiarchaeia > Sigyniarchaeales > SOKP01 > Loki-b32. Next base: position 42,049 of record JAZGEW010000078.1, read on the forward strand.
AATTCTAGGTTATGTCGGAATACACAAAAAACTTACACAAAAACAGTTAAAAGATTTAACAAAACTTTCTATGGGTACAATCTCAAAGAAATTAAGAGAGATATTAGCCTTTGGTATTGTAAGAAAAGAAAAAATTCCAAAAACAAATGAATATTTATATATAAATGCGCCCGAAACTTATGGAGATACTGCTGATGCTACATTTGAGGATTTCAAGAAAATCAATAAATTTCTTAAAAAAAAAATTATTGAGATTGAGAGGTATAAAGATAAAAAAGGAGCTGAGCTTCTTTCTGAACGAATAGAAGGCTTAACGAAAACTTTTGAAACAGTTCAAAATATTTGGTCTGATATAGAATTCATTTTTAAACAAAAAAAGAAAGAGAGTTAATAATGAAAATAGAAGAGAAAATTGATCCTGAAATTAAAAGGATAGAGAGTGAAATAATTGAAACTCTATTAAAATATGCTATTTTTTCTGTTAGGGGCGAAATAACTTCAAAAATTCTTTTCTATTTTATAACTCGGAAAAATTTAACTCAATCTGAACTCCAATACTTAACAGGTTTTTCTGTGGGAAAAATTTCTCAAGAGCTTAATAATTTCTTGGAGTTTAATTTAATAAACATTTCTAAAAAATCAAAACCTTGGGTATACACTATGGAATCTGTTGTAGCAGAAACTTTCAGCAGAGCAATTAACCTCCTTAGGGCAAATCTCAAGTGGGAGCCAAAATTTCTTGAAATCAAAAGAGAATTGGAAGATAATAGAGAAGAACTTCAAAAATTAAACGGATATGATGAAGTAAAGGATTTTCTTGAAGTAAATCTAATGAGATTCTCTGGATTTAAGAATGTAATAAAACTTTGGGAAGACCTTAAAAAAAAGTATGAAAAAGAGATTTAAATTTATCTGAAGAATTAAAAAAAAATTTTAAAAATTAATTTGGGATATCCTTCCTATTAAAAATAAATAAACTGCCCACTATGAGAGCGCCGTTGACAGCTCCTAATACTACAATATCTCTAGTAAATATAACCACGTCTGGGTTTATCAGATAATCGACAGGATTGAAATAGTAGAAAATTGAAATGTATTTAATATCCTGGATTGCTTCATCCATATATATATAAAACTCGCCGAGAAAAAACATGATAAATATAATCATCACTCCCAATGCCATTGACTTTTTCGTACTTAAGAATATTGTCGAAATAAATTTGGCCACCATTGCTAACGCTCCGAGGAAGAGAACAACAGAAAAATAAGTTGCTACAAATTCAAAGAAGAGTCCTTCTGCTCTAAATATTGATGACGCAGCCATACTTCCTAGAGATATTAGAAAGAAAATACCGATAGCTGTCATTATAAATACAAAAAGGAATGTAATTTTACTTCCAAGGAATTTATACCGAGAAATTGGTTTAGAGAGGGAAAGATCGATAGTCTTATTTTCTACTTCATGGGAGAGGAGAGAACTAGCCATAAAGACAATATAAATTCCAGCATATATCCAAATAAAACTCATAATCTCCAAAGCCCAAAATCCATAAGGGTTTGTAATTGCCTCCATGTCTCCGAAAAAAGCCAGAAACTCCTCAGGAAGTATGTCCATGATGTCCTCAAATGCAAAATCTAAACTTCCTATTAAATTGACCATAAAAAAGCTAAATAAGCCAAGTACACCACCTAATATTATAATTGCGAATTTCTTTTCTAAAATTAACTCCTTAACTGAACTAAAAAAACGTTTCATTTAGGATACCACCTCGTAATATTTCAAAAATATATCCTCAAGCGCAGGACTTGTAACATCTATGTCTAATATCTCAGATTTTGAAAGTAGGTTTAATACATTAGTTATATCTTCACGAGCAATCATAAATGAAACATGTGTTTCATTTAAAATAACAGATTCTACAATTTTAGAGGGAAGTTGATCAGAGAATTTCTGGAGTGCTGCTTTAGTGGCAAATTCAACTTTAATCTCCTTCATTGCCATGTTTTTTAGTTGTTGTACTGTCGCTACCTCGACTATTGATCCTTCTCTTATGATACCAACACGGTGAGCCACTTTTTCAACTTCATTAAGCAAGTGGGAGCTAAGAAGTACAGTTGAACCTATCTCCTCTTGCTGTTCATGAAGGATCTTATAGAATTCAGCTGTGATTAAAGGATCTAATCCAGATGTAGGTTCATCTAAGATTAGAAGATCTACTTTTGGGGCTAAAGCAAGCACTATTCCTACTTTTTGCTTATTCCCTTTACTGAGTTCTTTAACTTTTCTGTCAAGTTCTAACCCGAATATCTCTGCCAACTCCTCAATTCGCCTGATCGGGATATGATTTTCATAAAGTCCAAGAAGATATTGTAGGTTTCTTCTAGCAGTTTTGTTTTGAAATAAACCTAAATCACCAGGAACATAAGCAGTACGTTGACGAATTTCAATCGAATGATGGTGAATATCAAGATCAAAAACTCGTGCTTCACCTGAAGTTTTTCGGATCAAATCAAGAAGGAGTCTGCAAGTCGTTGTTTTTCCAGCCCCATTAGGTCCTAGTAAGCCAAAAATTTCCCCTTGAAAAATTTCTAGATCTAAATTCTCAATACCTCTTGATTTACCATAATATTTTGTTAAATTTTGGGTTTGAATTACTACATTTTTAGACATTTTTAATTATCTCATCATTTTGAATTTACTAATTAAATTTCATTAAAATTTTACTGTTAGTTATGCTTAAATTAGGTGTATCTAATTTTTGAATTTTTGTTTTTATAATTGCTGAAATATTGGAAACCCATAAAAGTAAGGAAAACTGTGGATTTGGGAAGTAATAGTCCTTTATCTCTGATAGGATTAATTATTTATTACCACTATTCTTGGAAGCTATTAAAGTTAATACTGAAATTATAAAAGAGTTTAAAGTAGAATATTGAAAACTAAGTAAAATTAGTTATTTTTAACATAAATATGTTTAAAATTTGTTATTCTTGAGTCTTAATCTTTCTCTTTACATTAAAGTTCGCATATTTGATAACACCTGTTTGAGGATTAAAAATCCACTCAGTTTCACAATTGTAACAAATTAATTTTCCCTCCGACTTAGAAGAGAGCTTGTGTTTACATATAGGACAGAATTTTCTTTTTAAAATTCTTTTAATTTTTAAAGATAATACCATACTCATTGAATACCTTAATCTTGTAGATTTATTTCTCGTTTCTTTATTTTAAAATAATAGAAAAAAAAAAGAATTTATATTGGAATATCTTTTTTATTGAACATCAACAGGCTTCCTACAACGAGAGCTGCATTAATAGAACCTAATACAATAAGATCACGAGCAAAAAGCCCAAAATCTGAGTGAACCATATAATCTGAAGGATTGAAATAGTAGAATACTGAAATATACTTCATACCTTGCACGGTTTCGTCCATGTATACATAGAATTCACCAAGGAAGAACATTATGAATAATATCCCTATCCCCATTGCCATAGCTTTTCTACTATTAAGGAAAATCGTTGAAAAAAACTTGGCAAACATTGCTAATGCCCCGAGAAACAATACAACTATTATATAGGTTAACCATAAGAGATCAAAGAAAAGCCCTTCATCTTGGAATAAAGAGGAAGAAGCCATGCTACCCATAGTAATAAGGAAAAAGATACCCAGTGCAGCCACAATGAATAGGTAAAGGAAAGCTATTTTGCTACCTAAGAAGTTATATCGAGTTACTGGTTTGGAAAGAGATAGATTAATAGTTTTTGCCTCAACTTCTCGCGTTAATAGATTACTTGCCATATAGACAATATAAATTCCAGCATAGATCCACATGAAAGATAGAAGCTCTAAAGTCCAAAAACCATAAGGACTGGTAAATGCTTCCACATCTCCTAAAAATTCCTGCATCTCTTCTGGCCACATTGACATGATATTCTCTATTGCAGCAAGATCCATACCATCTATCATATACACAATAAAATAACTAAGTAATCCAAGTACTCCACCTAAAATTAGAAGAACAAACTTTTTTT
>JAZGEW010000079.1:0-23156 GCA_036478875.1 Promethearchaeia archaeon
AGAACACAAAAAAATTATTTTAATTGGATATGGCTGATATTCCTTCTTTATCAATATGGGTTTTTGCGTGGATATTTCTTGTTATAGGGCTAATATCTTTAACAGTTTTAATAATATATACCAAATATGGAAGAGAATTATCTGTTCGACTCTCAATCATTAGTATAGTAATTGCTGCAATATTCCTTGGATTTGCAATTCATTTTTTCTTGCTTTCATATGGAATATAATCGAAACATCTTAATCCCTCTTTAATTAATATTTATTTTCTACTAAACTAAAGGCTAAAGTTCCTTAATATCTCAATTTTTCAAATTTATAATTTGTATTGTCAATATTTAAAAAAGAAGAAGTGTAACTTTTAATTACAAAATATTTTAATAATAAAACATTGTAAAAAACCGTAATTTGAATTATAATTATGTTATTTCAAGATACAGATGCTATACTTTTTATATTGTGGTTAGTATTAGCAACAGTTATCGTAGCACTTATAATATATATCGTAGTAATTCTTTTAGAATCCAAAACAAAAGCTTCTGATAAGAAATTTTTGATCATTCTCTTAGCATTTATCATTGTACTGTTACTTCCTATAATACTGAATGCTGTTGGCCTTGTATTAGGCGCAATAGGAGATGCTTTAGCATCAATAAGAGATGCGATTGATGATGGTGGGCAAAACTTCTTGGTGGGATTAGTTCCTGTAATTGGTTTTCTTATACTCTTAGTTCTGGTTAAGTTTCTACTTGATCTTCCATGGGATAATTCTGTATGGATTTCTTTGTTGCTACTATTTATATTATACGTTATTTACAGCTTAATACCTGAGCTATATACATTCTTAGGAACTGGATTTTAGAATAAAACGATTTTTATTAAGTAATTTTTATATTTTTTTATTTTAAAAAAAAAGTTAAATTATTCTTCCAACTGTTGATTAAAATTTTTATAAATAATTGTAATGTTGTGAATAATTAATGCAAGAGTAGTTTCATTTATTATATCTTTTCTTTTAATTTTAATCTTGGAGCTAATCCCAAACTCATCATTTCTTGCAAAAGTAATTTAAACGCATAGGAACAAACAACCTTTGATATGATGGTTCCTTCTCCACATACCGGGCAATATCGTTTATCTCTATTTCTGTCATAAACTGCTAAAAGTCCACATTTTTCACAAACTAAAATAACCGTCCTATCAGATTCATCTAAAAGACGTTCTTTTAATAATAATGCTGAACCATGGCCAACTAAACAATCTCTCTCCATTTCTCCAAACCTTAATCCACCTTCTCGAGCACGACCTTCAGTTGGTTGTCTCGTTAAGATTTGAACTGGTCCTCTTGCTCTTGCGTGAAGTTTATCAGCCACTAAATGATATAATTTCTGGTAGTAGATTGGAGCACAATATATTCCTGCTTCATATTTATCCCCAGTAATACCATTATACATTACTTCTCTTCCATTAAATTCAAATCCAGCATCTACTAATTGCTCTTGAAGTTTTGTTATATTTGTCCATTCAAAAGCTGTAGCATCCCCTAATTTCCCTGTTGTACATGCAATCTTTCCACTGATTCCTTCAAAAAGTTGTCCTAACGTCATTCTTGAAGGCATTGCGTGAGGATTTACTATAATGTCTGGAATTACCCCAGAGGCAGTATAAGGCATATCCGCTTGCTCAACGACTAACCCTAATACTCCTTTCTGTCCATGTCGAGATGAGAATTTATCTCCTAATTCTGGAATTCTTAAATCCCTGACCTTTATTTTAACTAATTTGTTTCCATCCACAGTTTCTGATATAATTACGGTATCAACAATTCCTTTTTCATTATGTCGCATATTTTTTGAAGTTTCACGCCTATTTGGTTGCATAAGCTCAAATTCTTCATATGATTTAATAAATCTAGGTGGAGATGTTCTCCCTATAAGTACATCTCCTCCATTCACCTGTGTTTCTGGTTCTATTATTCCATCCACTTCTGAAAGTAATCTGTAAGATTCGGCAGATTTAAAACCTCTTACCCCTCTTTCTGGAATCTCAAATTTATCAACTTCTCCGCCCGGATACTTTCTTTCCTCAGCATCATATGTCCTGAAAAAATGACTGCGTGCAAGTCCTCTCTCAATAGAAGCTTTATTTATGATAATTGCATCTTCAATATTGAATCCTTCGAAACTCATCATACCAATGATAAAATTTTGGCCTGCTGGTCTCTTATTTATTCCTATAATCTCCATTGGACTAGTTTTTACTAGAGGTTGTTGAGGATAATGTAATGTATGACCTCTAGTGTCTAATCTCAAATGCATATTTGCCGCAAATAAACCCAATGCTTGCTTTACCATCCCTGCTTCATAAGTATTTCTTGGAGATTGGTTATGTTCTGGAAATGGAATAATAGAAGCACAAATTCCTAGAATTGCGGCAGGTGATATCTCTAAATGAGTATGTTCCGCGGTCATATCTTCCTCGAACATCGCAATATATGCATTTTCTTCTTCTTCAGCATCTAAATATTCAATAACACCCTTTTGAACTAAATCCGACCAAATATACTTATTTTGTTTTAGTTTTTCAATATCGTCTTTTGAAACAAGCAGATTTTTATTCTTCAAAACGAATAAAGGTCTAGTTGCCCTACCCGCATCACAATTTATCTGAATTTCTTTTGATTCGTGATAATAACCAATATTTACGTGTTGCCCAATCTCACCTTTCCTTCTTTTTTCTCTAAGTTGACGTATGAATGGGTTATATTGTTGATGTATTCCGACTAGCTTTCCATTTAGAAAAACTTTTACTTTATCTCCTTTTACATTTTTCACTTCATTTATGGGAATAACTCCTAAGTCGATTAATATGTTTTCAATAATTCTCTCATCGGCCCCTACAGATATTATTGAAGCTAACCCTAGATTCTTTACTAACCCACAATTTGGTCCTTCAGGAGTTTCCGCAGGACAAATTTTTCCCCATTGAGTCGGATGTAAATCCCTAGCTTCAAAATGTGGCTGACTTCGACTTAATGGTGATATAACTCTTCTTAAATGGCTTAATGTGCCAACATGATTAGTTCTGTTTAAAAGTTGGCTGACTCCTGCTTTCCCTCCAACCCAATTACCAGTTGCTAATGCGTGTCTAATTCGTTCTGTAATTACATCTGCTCTTACAGCGGTTTTTATATTTGGAGCTCTTCCTCGAACAGCTGTCCTTTCTAGTTGATATTTAATATCTTTGACAAGATTTAAAAATGCCACTCTAAATAATGATGTGAATAATTCACCAGCTAATTTTAGTCTTTTATTTGCATAATGGTCTTTATCATCAGGTTCTCTTAAACTCAAAGCAAGTTCCATTACTTTTTGTGCCATTTGTCCCAAATAATATGCTTTTTTAATTCTATCTTCTTCTGCATTACCTATATGAGGTAAAAGATATCGATCTAGAACTTGAAGCGCTCTTCTAATACGGTAATCTTTCGTTTGACCAATTGCTACTCTTTTTCCAATATAATCAAGTGCGTTTTGCTGAGATTTCTCTGGATCTTTTAATACTTGGATCTCAGAAGCAACATCTATTACAGGAATCAATTCTTTCTGAATTTCTTCATTTTCTGAGATTGCTTCAAAAATCTCTTTATCTGAATGTAATCCTAAAGAACGCATTAATATTGCTAAAGGGATTTTACCAGGAACTGAAGGAAATGAAACCCTTAGGTTACCATCTTTTTTCCTTTCTATTGTTACTGGTGCTCTAAACCCACTTCTAGTTGAAAATACTTTTGCTTGATGAGTTGCACTGGAACTTCTACTTGCTTCTTCTGCAAGAATCCGATTAGGAGCTAAATCCTCCTGTGTTACAAGAACACGCTCCGTGCCATTAATTATAAAGTATCCACCAGGGTCTAATGGATCCTCACCCCGATTTATCAATTCTTGTTCTGAGAGACTTTCTAAAGGACATCGACAACTCTTGAGCATTATCGGAATCTTTCCAATATAAATATCTAAAGTCTCTTCCGCTTCTTCTCTTTGTGTTCTTTCATCAATAGTTATTGGAGTCATTTCTAATGTAATATCTGCAGCATAACTTAATTCTCTAATTCTTGCTTCTATAGGAGTAATCTCCATAGTAGCACCATCAGCTTCTCTTACTTTAGGTACTCCAATTTTAATTTTTCCAAATTTTATTTTAAAACCTGGAATATCAGGAATCACTTCACCTGACTCATCAACAATTATCTGCATTTCATATTCAATAAAGTTATTATATGAATCCAGGTGTTGACGCACTAAACCTTTTTCATCAAATAGACTTTTTAAAATTATCCATTTATCTGCATTTGATAATTTTTCTGAACTCAAAATTCATAAAACCATATTATCTTTTCTTTTTCATAAAAAATGATATTATATTTTTTCCTTTTTTACATAACGGTAATAATCTACTGATTTAACGGTCGTATTAGAATCTCGAATTATTTTTACAATATCCCCCTCTTTTGCTCCGATGGCAACCGCAACTGGATCTTTTTCAAACATCTGTGGTAAATCATTTACTTCAATCTGATATTTTTCTAAAAGATTTTGCGATTCTTCTTTAGTTAATAGCACATGTTTAGGGACGAATTTATGAAGTAAAACATCTATCCGTTTCTTTTTTGTCAAGGAAAAATCCACTCTTTTTATGAATTATAATTAATGAAATGATACCAGTCTAAAAAATTTTTCCATTTTTTCCTCATTTTTCTCATAACAAACGAGGAAATTATTGAATCATGATTAGTTAAAGCATCTAAAAACCCAGTAACCACTTCTTTTGCATAAAATCTCGATATGTTCATCTGGAAAGGTATCCTTAAAATATTTTAGAATATAAGCCGCTCCCATTTTTTTTTTAATTACAAATTGAAAAGAACCATTTGTTTTTAAGTACCCTGGAATCTCATATAATAATTTTAAGAATTCTTTTCTTCCTTGGCGTAAAGGAGGGTTCATATAAATACCATCAAATTTCAAATTTTTATTCTTGAGTGGCTCAAAATAATTACCTGATAAAATAAAAATATATTTTTTTCTATCTTGAAGATTTAATCTCACATTTTCCCTAGTACACCAAATTGCTCGCTTGTTTATATCTAATAGATAAACAGAACTTTGAGGTGACTCATAACTCAGGACAATTCCTATTGAACCATAGCCACATCCTAAATCAAGAAAAACTTTTGATTCTATAGGAATGTACATATTCTCTATGAAAACTTTAGTACCTAAATCTAGTTTATTAAAAGAAAATACTCCTGTAATCGTTTTAAAAATATAAAGATGCCTTCTTAAACTTTCTGAGATAGTGTGAATTTTTACATTAACATCAGGAAATTTACTAAAATAATGGTTACTATTCTTTTTCATCGTATAAAATTAAATTAATTAAATTAAATTATTTTTTCTCATTCCAACGTGGGTATATTCCTCTCTCCATAAAAACCTTATTAGATTTTACGAGTATTCCAGATTTAGCTTTATAAATTTGAAATGCATCCTTCAGGGTTGTACCAAACCCTATTAATTCTTTTTTTAAAGTCATAAATGCAATTAGCATATTTGGTTTTATTCTAGCATCAATATAACAAATACCAGCAGAAGCTAATCCTGCTCCATGACATAACGCATCCACTGCCGTGTCTCTAACATAAATCTTAGGTAAATGCGATACCATTTTTTCCATTGGAAATAATAATTTTCTCAAATAATAATTATTTCCCTCTGTGTGATAAATTGTATATGCATCTTTTAAATTTTGTAGGGTAATTAGATTATCACTTTCTTTAAAATTACCCACTTTTGTTCTTCTAAGTTCAAGCATATGAGCTCCTGAACAAAGAGCTTCACCTAAATCAAAACAATATTTCCTCACATATGTTCCTGCTTCACATCCAACTCGAAATAATACATGGTTATTAACTACATCAATAACTTCACTATAATAAATTTCTCTTATCCTTAACCTTCGAACTACGGATGATTTTATTGGAGGTCTTTGATAAAGCTTTCCAGTGAATAATTTAAATATTTTGTCTATTCTCTCTCTTTTTTCAAGAGAATGTAGATACATAACTCCTATGTATTCTTTTCCAGCATTTAAAAGTGCTGAGAGTACTCTCGTAGCTTTTCCAAGAGCACATGGCAACACACCAGTAACCTTTGGATCAAGAGTACCTCCATGACCTGCATTAGAAATTCCCAGAATTTTGCGAACCCATGAAACTACTTCATGACTAGTTGGACCACTTGGTTTATCAAGATTTATTACTCCATATTGGAAAAGGGATTCAATACTCCTAGTTTCAGGTTCACATCCATAAGTTGGGTCAGAACTATCTTGAGATTTAACTAATAATTGTTCAGATTCGTCAGAAGGTAATTTAAATTCTAAATTTTTCATACTGTTAAGTAGCGAAGGGAATGTTTAATTAATAATAAAGTTAAAGATCTCATAAATCTTTCTTAATCTAAAATACTATAATTTTTTGCCTCTAAGGAATCCAATAGTAACAAAAAGTCGCAATTGTTGGAATATAATACCTATAAAAATGGCGGGCTATAGGGGAGTTTCATGGTGATCAGAATCCTGATACCAAATTGAACCCCTGACCGTCAGGTTAAAAGCCTGCTGCGCTACCTGCCTGCGCCAATAGCCCTTAAAGATTCTAAATTATAATTAGAGGTGAATTGCATAAGAATAAATCCATTATAATATAAAAATTTTATTTAAATGAGTTTCTTTCCATCAATTTTTAAATAATATATATAAATATACTAAAATCTAACCCTTTTTACTGAAATGTTCGAATCCATAGCTCTTAATTTCTTTTCTTTCCCCTTCTTTAACAATAATGATATTCTCCTCAGAAATCACTTTTCCAATTCTAAAAATATGTCCATTATTCGATTGAATTTCGTTTTGAGCTGTAGTAAAATCTTTAGGATCTAGCGTAAATAAATGAATAAATTCTTCTCCACCATTTAAAACTAATTCTTCCAAAGAAACACTGAATTCGTTGGAGTATTTAAATGCTTCTTTATCAATCAAATTCCTGTTAAAATCAAGTTCAAATCCAACATTTGGATTTGAAAGCATCAAATCTTGTAAAGACTTTGATAATCCATCAGAGGAATCTATACTTGATGTTGCTATCTTTCTTTCTGATAGTATGAATGCTTCAATTCCAGTAATTTGAGGCTCTAAAATACTCATAATAGACCTTTTATAATTTGGAAAATCTTGAAAATCTCCCTTTTTATTTAAAACAATATCGAAACCTACTCCAGTTAAACCAAATTTACTACTAGCAATTAAAATATCACCTACTTTTATTCCCTTTCTATAAATAATAGTTGAAGGGTTTTTAAACCCAAATACCATTGGATTTATAATTAATTCTTTTGATTCATTAAGATCACCACCAATGTAATCCATATCAAATTTCATACTGCAATCAATAATTCCATTTAATAAATCAATGAATTTATGTTTTTTGAGTTCTTTTGGTAAACCAAATGAAATGATCAAGGCCCTTGGTTTAACGCCTTTAACTAATAAATCACTCACATTCATTACAACCGATTTTCTACCGATTTGATAAGAATTCATTAAAAAAGGCACATCAGTTGTGGATACTAGCATATCAGAATTTAAAACAATAGTCCCATCTATATTCTTATTTTTAAAATCAAAAAAGAAAGAATCATCCCTCAGAAGTGTTTTTCCAGATTTTTTTAAAACTAAATCTTCTATAATTTTTATTAACTTTTTTTCTCCAAGGGTTCCTATCTGAAGATTATTTTTCATTAGATAAAATTTAAAATTTTTATACGATTATGATTTTTGAAGAAACTCATATTTTTAAAATTTCTTGCCTCTGTGGCTTAGTGGGTATAGCAACATTAAATGTCACTTTGAAGAAAATGCTAAAGATTCGTAATCTGTAGGTCGGGGGTTCAATTCCCCTCAGAGGCTTTCATCATACTTCTTCCGTAAAAACATAACGTTTAATCATTTGTAAAGCGAGCATTCTAAATGCATCATTTATATTTTCCCCTGTTTTGGCCGATGTTTCAATATATGAAAGGTTTAATTTTTGTGCGAGTTCTTCTCCTTGTTCAAGTGATACAACACGTTGATCTTCTAGATCTATCTTATTTCCCACTAGGATTAGTGATATTGTTGAAGAACCCTCCTTAATTTCGTTGAACCAATTCTCTAATTTATCGAAGGTTTCCTTACGAGTTACATCAAAAACTAAAATACCGGTTTCGGCATTACCTAAATAAGTTTGCCTTACACGTTTAAATTGTGCTTGTCCCGCTAAATCCCAGATGACAAAACGTACTTTTGATTCCAAACCTTGAAAATTGCACTCTTTTTTCATTATGGAGGTACCAATTGTAGATTTATAATCCGTCTGAAACGCATCCTCAACAAAACGATGAACCAGGCTAGTTTTTCCTACTCCTCCTTCACCACCCAGAATGAGCTTAAAAGCATATTCTCCGGATTGTACCTTAATTTTTTGAAGCGTATCTATTTTCCTTTCAATATTCTTAGTTTCTTTTTCTGTGAATAATTTAGGAATTACAGGACTTACCATTCTTCCGTCAAATATTCTGGCAATTTTTTCAGCAGCTAAATAAGCATATGGAAAAACAGGATCTACCATCGCAACCGAACTTAATACTGTTACAAAAATCGCTTCGGGTCCAGCTTCACAAAAAATGAATCTTTGTTCTTCAGTGTCGAATGTACCAGTTCCAAAAGAGCCAGAACTAAATTCTTCTGTGATTCTAGTTAAAACAGGTTCTACTAGTGCACTAACACCACCAATAACATCTTCTTCTACCTCCGTATCCGAGGAACTTTTTAAGGCAGACATTACTAGCCCTTCTCTATTCACAATAAGAGTAGCAATTAGATTTTCTCCAATTTCTTGCTTATACCATTTTAGTAATGCTTCAAGTTTTTTTCTATCGACTGACATGACCTTTGAGGTTTCTTTTCAAGTGCAATATAAAATAATCTAAATATATTTTTATATAATAGATTTGTTATAAAAATTTATAGAAAACAATAATCATCAAAGAAATTAGAATTTAAAGGTATAATTTATAAAATTAAAATGAGACAATTAATTGCTTCACTAAAAAGAAAAGTCTTAAATTCTAAGGTTGGAGATTTCTTTTTTATTAATTTTTAATTTTAACTTATTAATCAAAAGTAATAAGGGAATAAAATTTTAAAAATCATATACATTATCTTAAATCAATTCCCCAAGGAGAATTATATTAACTAAAAAAGAATTTTTTTATCGCAGGAGTTGCCAAGCCTGGTCTACGGCGCTAGAATATTGCACTTATATGTGTTTATGGCGTTACTGAGGTTCTAGTGACATAGGTCTTCGAAGGAACCTTATCCTCGACCTAAATTCGTGGGTTCGAATCCCACCTCCTGCACATTATTTTTCTACCCAATAAATTTAATCCTATAAATTTTTTTTAATGACAATTATAATGAGCTTGTTAGGTTGAGAGAAAAAAATTAGAATAAAAGCCAATCAAGACCTTAAGAAATCACATATCACTTATGTCAGATTTAATAATACTTAATATTATGATAGATTATATTTTGATAAAAAGAGAATTTAAATTAAGATGAAATAACTTAAGTAAATAATAATAAAAATTTTATTCATAGTTTTGGTGTGGTTAATATTTCTAGTCTACAAGTATATATCGAATCAACAACCCTAGAGCATGTAAAAGCCTTAAATTTTAACCGTACAGCCACTTCTACTGGAGAAACTGAAGCTGTGAATTATATCGAAAAGACTTTAATTGAAAACAATATAAAATCGGAAGTCGAACATTTTGAATGGACGGGCCCCCTAAGAATATTGATGAGGACCAGCTATGTTGTTATTTTTTCTTATTTTCTCTTGTACCGTTTATTCCTACTTATAATAGTTTACTTTGTTGTAAAAAATATGTTTGATAAATGTCGTAATTTGTCACTCATTAGTAAAGAAGAATCTAAAAATATCTTTACTAAAGTCCCTGCTCAAAAACAAGAACCAAAGCGACCGATAGTTATAATCTCTGCTCACTATGATTCTATTTCAGCAAATATTCCGTTTAAAGTACAAGTTGTCGTTTTTTTTCTTTATAGACTTTTAGCCATCTTTTATGGGTTATTAATTGTAGTGTTTACAACAATTTTTATTCTCGATTATTTTGAAATAATCCCCTTTTATGAATTTATTATTGTTTTAATAGTATTTACTCCAATGGCAGGCGTTTTTATTTCAATTCCTATACTTTATTTGGTTTTTATTGAAAAACCATCTTCAGGATCAATTGATAATGCAAGTGGTGTTGCTATTTCACTTGAATTGGCAAAACTTTTTAATAAAAACCCGCTTGAAAATAGTGATATTCTTTTTTTATGGACTGGAGCCGAAGAATGGGGTTTAAAAGGTTCTAAAAAATTCTGTGCTAACCATTTTAAAGCCTTAAACCAAGCATTTGATCTTGATAAATCTTTAAATATAAACATTGACATGGTTGGAAGTTACATAGGGCTCTTAGATAAATCAGGTTTTATAATAAGAAGAAAAATAAATAAAGATCTTAATGATATTCTTGAAGCAACCGCAAATCAAATGAATATTCCTATTGAAAGATTTAACAGAATTATTAGACCTCAAAGTGACTATAAAATATTTGGAAAATATGCTAAAAAATTTAGAAAAAAATTTCAGATAAGTTGCTTTCATTCAAGTAGGGATTCAAAATTTATCCATTCCATAAATGACACTCCTGATAAATGTTCAGTAGAAAATCTAAATGGATGTTTAAATATTTGCTATCAAGCTTTAAGGAGTCTTGATTTAAGGTTATAAGCTATCTAAAAAAAGTCAGATAGTTTATGTTGTTTAATTTTTGGATTATTAGTTAAACTTTCTACAAATTCCTCTATTAATTCCATTCTCTGTTTTGTATAATTATCCAAATTAAAATCATTACATAAATCCAAAGCACGAGGTATATACTTTTCAATTCCTCCCCGATTAACTGTTAAAATAACTCGATTTCCACATTTTGGACATTTACCACTGTTCGATATAGGAGGTCGTCTGAATTTTTCATTACATTTGACACATCGAAATCCTTGAACTGAAAACTTTCTTAAATTACCTAGTATATCTGGATTAAAATGGGTAGTTAATATCTTTTCCACTACATTCTTTGCATTTACAGCTTTTATGATTTTTGCAAGGTGCAGTTGAGCGCTAATTTTGTCATCCATAGTTTCATATAATTTATAAGCAGAAGTTATTGGACCTTCATTAATATCATCAGTTGGAATATTGTACCCAATATTTTCATATTGATCAGAAGTTCCTAAATGGCTTTTAACCAGGTTCATCATATTTTCAATTTCAGAAGGAGAGCAATATCGTTCTGTCGCTTTATAAAACTCTAGTGGATATTTATACAATGTATCTATATTATGTGCTTCTATATCAATCTCATTAGGGTCAAGTTTTGTGCCAATTACTAAAGTTGCATCCATTCTACCCCCTATTTTACTAGGAAGATAATGTCTTGAAAAATTCAATAAAGGATCTAAGAGTAGCATAACTCCATCTTCATCACCATCGCAGTTTCTCCGTTTTGCTGCATGCCAGTAGGGATGGGCATAGATTGATCTAGCAGGTGTAAATCCTATTATTCTGCCTATTATTCCCGCGCTAGTATGAGGCGCTAAACCAACAGCTAAATGTCCTATTAAATTTTCTCTGATTGATACATGATAAAAAGGTTCCATATGGTAGAATAGTTCTAATTCATCGTCCAGAAAATTAGCGACTTTAATAAAATATTCAGCACAATCGTCAGAAATAATGATATCTTGAACTTTCAATTCTAAAATTTGATTATTATTTTTGAGAGGTTTTCCATCAATATCCTTCTCATATCCCAAACTCTTTAATACTTCTATAGATGTACCAATTTCCTTTGGTTTAATGTGTGTTAATGGTATATCAGTAGCATCATATCTTATTTCTGCAGTTTTATAGACTAAAACATCATTTTTTGCTCTTAAAATACCTTTTTCAATAGGTTCTGGAACTTTATATTCATTAGTTAAGCCAATAATTCCTTTTAATTTCTTAGGTAATTGTATATTAAGATCTTCTATAACTTGGTTAATATGTTCTTTTATATTGAATTTTGCTTCACTAGAAGTTTTCAGAGGATTGTTACATTTTGAGCAATTGTTTTCAAATGTAGGGTATAATATTTTGCATCTTGAACAAATTTTTTGTAGTTCAGTATGAGTTCCACAGTTATGACAAATATTAAAAATACTTGATTTTCCACAGTTCAAACATTTTTTTCTACAAACATCAATTGTGATTTTACCCGTTTCTACAACGTTTTCTTTATTTCCAATGTTAAATGTCTTCCCTTTTTTGGATCCCGTTTCATTTCCATTTATTTTTCTACTACTATGTCCCATTGCTTTTTCAAATAATCTTGTATTCCCAACAACATCACTTAAAGGAAATAATGCATGAATTCCTTTCATACTTTTCCTTTCTGATTTTTCTGGGCGTCCCATTCTTGATCCCATATAATAAGGGGCTTTATTCTTAATTTTGAGTAATGAGGTCTTGTAAAAATAAGTAAAAACATTGTCATCATTTTCTATTTCTATAGGTTTTTTGTCTCTTAAATTAAAAATAGTTTTATATATAAAATTCATACTTTTACTAAAAAAAATTTGATTACCTTTTATTTTATGAAGTATAAATGCTTTTTCAAGAATTTTTTTTATAGGTTCTTCATAGTTCAAAATGATTTCTTGTTCTGATTCAGAAAAATTCTTAATAAAAGTTTTTCGTAATAAATCTAAGTCCTCTACTGTTAAATTCCCCCAGAAATCTAAATATGAAGGGTGTAAAGGAATATCATATTTTTTTGAAATTTGGACAGCCTCTTCCGCGGTAGGAATGTTTTTAAAAGGATTATTAATAAAGCTTAACAACCTCTCATCAATATTCTCCACATTTTTAATAGAAGTCTCCAATTCTAATGACCACCATTCTTCTACGTATCCAGAAGGTAGTAATACGTGATTGTTTTCAGTAAATTCTCCATAACCAAATAGTAAATCTCCTAAGAATAATACTTCATCTATTTCAGAAAAAAAGTGTTTAGCCTTTTTAATGCTTGAAACTTTTATTACATTACCATTTTTCAGTTTTACTATTGGAACGGCAATACTATCTACCGGACATACACTAGTACTTTTTCCTGGACGTTCAATTCTCAACTGTGTTCCAATAGCTACAAATTCATCTAAAATTGCCATTGTGGCAGGATGCATTCCTCCTGCAGCTAATCCTGTATTCCTAGACCGACCATATCTTATTCTATGACCTCCAATTTTTGAGGGATGACTGAAAACGGGGCGTCCTGCTATAATATCAGCTACATATTTAGAGTTCGGAGTGATCTTTATTTCATTTCGCTCTTCAACCTGTTTTTTTTTCTCTTTTTTTTCTTGGTTTTGAGCAATCTTCTTTAAATCTGCAAGCCAATCCCAACCTTCTAATTTCATGGCGTTAGCTATTTTAAGTAATTTTGGCGCTTTTAGAAGAATACCATCATTTAAAACTAAACAGGCACCACCCCGTATTTTATTCGTTTCGATCCTAGGTAAATCTCTAAAAGCCGAAACTTCATCATCTTCAGTTGGATCACCGTTTATTTCCACAGGTAGTCGACTTACAGCATAACGAATTTCTTTATTAGATGAGGGGTATTGTAAATGCACTCTTCTATCGTATAATTTCACTTCTTCAACGTATCTGCCAATTTCCGCTTCGGATGCTTCATATTTAGGAAGATTTGATTTCCTTCTTACATAATCTGCAATTAATACACATAAAGCCGTAGTTGTGCCTCCTGCAGCTCTAATGGGTCCTGCAAAATATAATGACAGATATTTTTTACCAAAATTATCTTCCCGGATTAAAATCTTAGAAATGCCTTCAAGTGGAGCACTCACAACGCCCATAGTTTTTATCGCTAAACCTACTCTTATCGCTCTATCCACTCGAGCCTCTAAGGGTTCAATATTACCAATTTTTTTATCTAATATATCAGCAACTACTTTAAAAACAAGTTTATCTTCTGTTAATCCTTTTGTTTTTAATTCTCTTATTACTTCAGCAACTCCTTTTGGACCTACCAATTTCTCTACCCGTCCTGCTAAATCTTTTGCTTGAGGAGATTCTACTTCTAATTCAGGATCCAATCCTTTTTGACGTGCTTGTTCTGCAATTGAATAACATTTATCAACTTTTTCTTGAATCTGATTAAAATATAATTCCATCATTCTGCTCATGTCTGGCATAGATTTTCCAACCTTTATACTTTAGAAAAATTATATTAATAACGTTTTGAGTTAATATACTTATTTTCTGATTAAAATTAAATTCAATTATTAATCAGCTATTTCATTAATAAATTTAGAGAGAATGCGAAATTTCTACAGTGTCTTCTTATAAAAAGAAAAATGTTTTTTCTTTAATAATAAATGATTTAATTTAATTTTTCAATACTTATTATAATTGCATTTCAGAAAGTAGAATATTGAAAACCGATAATTTAAATGAAAAAACAATTCTTATCCAAGAATTGCTCAATTCTGGTATTAATGTAACTCCTTCAATTTTGGATTTTCTTCTTAGTTTAGATGATTCTTTAAAGATAATTAAATTAATTATTAAGAATATTAGTTTTCTTCCTAATTTTAATAGTCATCTTACAGTGGATGTTTTACAAAAAATATCAAATGAGGAATTACAAAAAGAATTACAAAAAGTGCTAATAAAAGAGATAAATTCAAAAACCATTCAAGAGAAAAAAGAAAAAAATGTTGAAAATACTGAGTTAACAAGTTCTCTGAATATAGTAGACCCTAAAAAATCAAAATTGAAAACTCTAAAAGAGTCCTTCGACGATGTTCAACTTGAGAATAAAGTAGAATATCACGAAGATTCTTTAATTTTAAGTAAAACTAAAGAAAAGACGCCTTTAGTCCCAATAAGGAGCAATATTGAAGTGAACTCTTTTGAAGGATCAAAAACAGCACTAAGATTTAAACCCATTGCAAAGGATTATGATTCTAATTATAAAATTTTAACAGATCCTACAGGTAAATTATATACAAATGGAGATTATGAAAATTTTTATAATCTAACTCTTGATAAATTTAACAAACTTCGGAACTTAATAAGAAAAAGACCAGAAGTTCTTTCTGCAAATAATATCAACAATATCTTAAGATTAACTAACAGAGTAGAAGTATCTGTAGTCGGTATGGTTAGTGAAATTCGAAAGACTAAAAATCAAAATTTCTTCTTAATACTAGAAGATCTTACTGGATCGATTAATATTCTTGTTCGAAAAGATTCAGAAAATCAAGAAAATGTAAAATTAACTAATAGAATTATTAATGATCAGATGGTTTATGTTGAAGGAACGTATAATCCAGGCGAAAGAGGAAAAGGTGGGGTAATTTATTGTAATTATATTTCTAAAATTGATATTCCAAAAAATTATGAACCAAATAAGTCGCCTGATCCTTTATCTATTGTTTTAATTTCAGATACTCATATCGGTAGCAAAGAATTCGAAGAAAAATTATGGAACCGATTTATAAATTTCCTGAACGGGAAAATAGGAAACAAAAATCACAGGGAGAGAGCTGGTAGAATTAAATATATTATAATCAATGGTGATCTAGTTGATGGAATCGGAGTATATCCTACACAACAGAGTGACCTTATCATATCTGATATATATAAACAATTTGAAGAAGCAGCAAAAGTTATTTCAGGAATCCCAGATCATATTAAAATATTTTACAGTTCAGGAAATCATGAACCTGTGAGAAAAGCTATTCCAAGACCTTCGGTACCAAAGAAATATTCCTTAGAACTTATAAACCAAGGAGTAGTTTGTGTAGGTAATCCTTCCATTATTCAAACACATAATGTTAATTCATTAGTTTTTCATGGTGATAGTCTTCTCGATATAAATATGTTGATACCAGGTTTAGAAAATAATAAACCAGTAGAATCCATGAAAGAATTACTAATATGTCGGCACTTAGCTCCAATTTATGGGAAAAAAACACAAATAGCCCCAACAGATAAAGATTGGCTTGTAATAGATAAAATTCCAGATATTTTTCATACTGGACATATACACATTAATGATATGGGATTATATAGTAATATTTTGTTAACCAATTCAGGCTGTTTCCAAAGCCAGACAGAATTTATGAAATCTTTAGGTATAAAACCTACTCCGGGTATTTTATCTATTGTTGATTTAGATACTCTGAAAGGAGTTTTATTAGATCTTAAAAAGTAGTGTTTAATTATTCTTCTTAAATATTAAAGTGAACAAGATAAATAGCATGAATTTTGCAATTCCTCGTAATAATAAATCAGAAATGTTATTATATATTTGGAAAATAATTGATCTCCCCACAATCTCACAAAAAGATTTGTTATATAAAATTTCATTTGAATTCTTTCTTTTTTCTCCCAATGAAGCAATTCAATTCATTGATTACTGCATTCAAAATAAACTCCTTGACAAAGACAACAACCAATCTCTAAAATTATCGAGAACTCTAAACCAACACCTCAAAAATTGGCAAAAGAAAAGAAAAAATGCAGTTTTACAAAAAATCGCTTCCACTAAAAAAATCGCTCAACTAAAAAGCGATATTGAAAATAAACATTCTAATAATTTTAGTGTTTTACTTAACGCTTTCATTGATAAAGGAACTTTAAATAGATCTGTGTCCATATCTGACACAGCATTTGAATTATTAGAATGTGATAGCGCTAAAGGAATTCTAAAATCAAGAGTAAAAGGGTCTAAAGAAGAATCTTATGTAATAGAAATAAATACTAATAAAAAACTATTACATCATAATTGCCATGATTTTGAGGCCAGAAGAGCCGATAACAAGAAATTTTGCAAACATCTAACAAAATTATTCTTACTCTTAAAAAACAAGAATGAAAATATTGCGGAGTTCTTTCTCAGTAATTTAGCGGAAAATATTGATAATTGGGATTTTACAGCTTAGATTAATTTCTTAAATATATTATTTTTTAATTTAACCTTATCTGTTTGTAAAAAAACTGGTTTATAATTCATAATACCTTGAATTTTATTGATCTCTGATAATGCATCACCAATTAATTCCATCGATATATCTAATTTTATTATTTTGGTTCTTCCATAATGTCCCATTGATTTAACTTCAGCAGTGATTATTCCTGCTAAAGATAATTCATTTATATAATCACTTATTCTTCTTTTAGTCAATTGTCTTATCCCAGGTATCAATACTCTAATTTCTGAATGAACATCATAGATATCCCCTGATATTATGACATGCTCGGGACTAAATCTTGAAATTAGATAAATTGATGCTAGAATCAATTGTGCTTGGAGTGGCATACCTTTTAAATATTCCATAATATGATCATTTTCTAAATCACCTTGTGCTTTTTCTACATGTTTAACGGTCACAATTATATTTTGAGCTCTCTCGGCTAATTCACCAGCTTTTCTTAGCAATTGTAAGGCTTTTCGTGCATCTCCATGGTCCTTTGCAGCAAGAGCTGCACATAATGGAATAACCTCCTCCTTTAAAACTTTCGCTTGGAAGGCAATTTTTGCTCTGTCAATTAAAATATCTCTAATCTCACTAGCATCATAAGAAGGAAAAACAATATGCTCTTCACCTAAACTTGATATTATTCTCGGATCTAAATTCTCTCTAAATTTTAATTTATTCGAAATTCCAATTAAACTCGTTTTACAGTTATCTAAATTCTCATTTAGTCTAGTTAAATCATATAAGATTTCATTTCCGCCTTTCTTACCTACTAAAATATCTATTTCATCTAAGACTAAAAAACAAATTGAATTCCCGACTCTTGAATCCAATAATCCAAGTAACTTTTTAAATATTATATCTTTTGGAAGACCTGTAGGTGGAATCTTCTCACTTCTCGATATTGTGTTATAAATATGAGCTAAAATACGATAAGGAGTTGATACGATATTGCAATTAATATAAATCCACCACGGCTTAATCTCTGAATTCTGTTGAGCTAATTTCTGACTCACATATCTTATAGTTGCTGTTTTCCCTGTACCTGTCATTCCATAACATAGAAAACTTGGGGGTGTATCACCTAATAAAGCGCATGCTGTTTTTTCGGCGATATCTTTTATCTGAGAATCACGATGGGGAAGATCTACAGGAATAAATGATGATTCTAAAGCGTCTCGATTGTTAAAAATTCTTGGTCCTTTAAGATAGTTTTTATAAAATTTATCGATATTAAATTGATAATTATTATTATGATTTTTCAACAATTATAACACCATTACTTCATTTTTATAGTAGAAATGTTTGCACTCGAAATTTTCGAATATATACTGTATTTCAATTGCATATTTAAAATTAATTATTAATCTGAAAAATGTTAAAGCTTTAATAGTTAATTTTGATGAATCTTTTCAGTAAATTATATAATTAATGTCGGGATTTTAAAAGAATATTATTTATGAAGCAATATTTATTAAGTTCTCATTAATAAATTGGTATTTCAATTAAAAAAAGTTTAATTTTATTAAATATTTGTTTAATTATTCAATTTAAGGAAATTTATAACATTGCCATCCGAAAATAACGCGATAAATGAAGAAAAACGCAATAAAAAGATTGCTATTATCTTGGCTATAACTTTTCTTTGTTTAATTTTGACTAGCTTTCTTATAATAGCATTTGTATTTAGTTGGGCAGATTGGATTGCTCTATTAATATTTAGTCTTTTATTAATTGTACCAGCGTACATATCAAATGCTTCGATGGTTATTACTGGTGGAGGTAAACCTATTGATGGTGGAAAAAATTTCCGAGATGGTAGGAGAATTTTAGGGGATCATAAAACTTGGAATGGATTAAAAGGTCCTCTATACATTGGAATTCCAATCTCATTTTTTATTTTTCTTCTTTTTAACATTCTTTGGGTGCCAATAACAGATCTAATTATTGATGCCAATACTCAAGGATATTACATTATTTATGATAATATTGAAGTTTTTGAATATTATTTTATAGGTGGAGAATTTCCAATCAATTTTCTTGTTTTAATTATACGAATTATATTAGCATCATATGGGGCAGTTGTAGGGGATTTAATTGGTTCATTTCTTAAAAGGAGATTTGATATTAAAAGCGGAGCACCTTTTTGGATTGTAGATCAGTTAGATTTCGCCTTAGTAGCCTTATTATTTGTATCCATCCCAAGTTTTATTTTACCAAATCTCTTCATACTTCCTGATGTTTTTATTATGATGTTTCTGATAATTTTAACACCTGCAGTTAGCGTTATCGCGAATACAGTAGCTTATATTATCGGATTAAAAGATGTTCCTTGGTAGTAGAGTGATGATCTAGTATTATTTCTTGAATTTGCATTTAATTTTTAAGGGAGTATTGTTATTTTCAAAAACAACGTAGTTTTCAAATATAGAATTTACTGCTTTAATATAATCCCCATTACTTCCGATTGCAATCCCTCTTTCTTTAAAAAATAGAAAATAAACAGATATTTCTCTCCTAAAAGATACATTATTAACCTCTATTTTTATATCGTCAATATTTAAATCGGGAAAGAAACTAAATAAAAGATTAATAAGAATTTTCTCTATTCTTATAATTAAAATCTTTCTTCTGTTAAATTGCCTCCTCATAGAGTTTAAATGCATTTTAGAGCTAAAGTAATCCTTTTTTTTAACGAAAAAGAAGATATATTGGTTAATTACCACAATAAATTCTGGATAAATTCCTTCTGTTTTTTGCGCGAAATATTCTCTTAATTTCAGCTCGAAATTTGAATATTTTTTAATAAACGATAATAACTGATAAAAAATCAAATCATCAATTAAGCTATAGAACATACTTTTCTTTTTGCTATTATCAATTTAAAGTACTAGGAAATTTATATAATTACAAAAATATTTTATAATCAAACTATTTAAGGAGAAGAAAATTTTCCTAGAATTGTTAACTAAATATGAAGAAAGTCGGATATAGATTTCTAGATCACACAGCTGATGTTTTAGTCGAAAGTCGAGGCAGAAGTTTAGAAGAAGCTTTTGAACAAACAGCATATAGCTTAATAGAAACAATTACTCCAAACTTAAAACTAATTTCCCCCATAACTAAAAAAATCATTAAAATTGAAGCTGAAGATAAAGAAGCCTTATTGTTTGATTTTTTATCAGAATTTCTCTATATATTTGATGTAGAACAATTAGTCTTTAATTATATTAAAATTGAAACAATCAAAAAAGATCAAGAAAAGTATCAAATAAGGGCTATTGTTAAAGGAGAAAAGTTCGATAAAAATAAACATGAAATAGGATGTGAAGTAAAGGCTATAACTTATTCTTTTATGGAAATAGAAGAAAAAAAAAATCGTGTTAAAATTAACATTGTTTTCGACATTTAAAAGTAGGAATTAAATCAGCTATTTACCTAAAGAATTTTAATTCATATAATGTTAATAAAATGAAAATATAATAAGAGATAATTTAACCTTTCACTACACCAATTGGAATTAGTCTTACCACCTTTTCAACGATTTCAAGATCATGACTAACTTGAACAACCTGATCTATGTCCTTATAAGCACCAGGCGCCTCTTCAGCGATAACTTTCATTGAAGCAGCTAGAACCATGATACCTTGTTTGCTTAAATCGTTTTTGACACGTTCTCCCCAGTATTTCTTTTTTGCTTTCGTTCTTGACATTACCCTGCCAGAACCGTGAGCTGTCGAACCGAATGAAAGATTCATAGCATTTTCCTTACCCACGCATAGATAAGACGCAGAACCCATCGTTCCCGGGATTAATACAGGCTGTCCTATAGTCTTATAATCATTTGGTAAATCAGGGTGCTCGGGAGGGAAAGCTCTAGTAGCACCTTTTCTATGTATATTTAATTTCATTTTTTTACCATTTACTTCATGTTCTTCTATTTTTAAAATATTATGACAAACGCCGTATATTAAATGCATATCTAGATCATCAATATCCTTTTTAAATGTATTCTGAAAGGATTCCCTTAACCAATGAGTGATAAGTTGACGATTTGTGAACCCAAAATTAGCGGCACAAGCCATTTGTTTCAAATAATTCTGTGCTTCGGGTTTATCAGCTGGAACACATGCTAACTCTCTATCAGGAACTTTAACATCATATTTTTTCATTGCCTGCTCTATAGTACGTAATGAATCTGTACACACTTGATGTCCGAGAGCTCTGCTCCCTGTATGTATCATAATAGTCACTTGATTCTTTTCATTTATACCTAAAGTATTAGCAATATTTTCATTATAAATTTTATCAACTTTTTGAATTTCTATAAAATGATTTCCACTTCCCAATGAGCCAAGTTGTTTAATACCACGCTGTTTTGCTTTTTGTGAAACCAAATTTGCATCCGCATCCTTCAAACATCCATTTTCCTCTAAATTCTTAAGGTCTTCTTCAATAGCATAATTATTATCAAATGCCCAATTCACTCCATTATTTAGAACCTTATCTAAATCTGAATAGCTTATGTTTAATTTCCCTTTTGAACCTAAACCCGAGGGTATATTAGTAAATATTCTATTCAATAAATTTGGAAGAACATCTTTAATATCTTTATGAAATAAATTAGTTCTAACGAGACGAACCCCACAATTAATATCGTAGCCAACGCCTCCTGGTGAAATCATGCCTGATTGGGCATCTGTTCCAGCAACCCCTCCAATACAAAATCCGTATCCTTGATGCGCATCTGAAAGTGCAATGGCATGTTTTTGAATTCCTGGTAAACATGCAACATTACAAATTTGATCTATTGTTCTATCTTGTTTTATTTTCTCTAAAATATAATCATTAGCATAAATTTTAACGGGAACTAGCATCTCAAATTTTTCAATATTTCCTTTAATCCGTGCCATTAAGGTTTTTGGAGGAATTTCGTAGATATTGTCTCCAATTTTATTAACATTCATCTTAACTTTATTAATAAAACAGTTTTCAAAAATATTTTCATTTAATACTATAATATTACAAGAAATAGAGGAATTAATAAAAAGAGGAAAATATAATGAAGATAAAACTCTATTTTATTTCTATAAATGAAAGTAAGCCTAAATCATCTAAAGCTCCAATTATCCGCTGAATCTCTGATTCTGGTCGACCAGATTCTTCAGCGATCTCAGAAATTGTATGAAATCCATCCGCTAAATGGGCGATTTTAAACTCTTTCTTATTTAAAAAACCTTGCGTAATAACTTGTTTTGGTAACTTTTTAGAGGTCCAATCCGGTTTCTGATCCCTTACAACTCGCAAATCATCTTCTGACAAAACCAATCCCTTCTTTGTAATCTGTTTCTGTGATTTTTGAAAGTCTTTCTTGAATATCTTTAAAATTGGTAGTTTCAACTGGATCTCAGCAAGTTTACCATTCCTTAGAACTTCATCGATAACTTGGTCAAAATCACGAAATATACGAACATCTCCGGACCACTTAATGAGTTGATCTCCAAACTCACTAACAAATTTATCTATAATATCTGTTAACGCCCTATGCGTTATTTTTGCATCGTCGTTTTTATCAGCTGCGGCAGTAATCAATACACCCTCCTTAAAGACTAACAACAGGTAAAATACCTGCATGTCAATTACTTTGAGCTCCCCACTGCCTTTTGAGAATTCGACAGAAAAATCTTTTAAAGCAGTAAGAAACCCACTGACTAAATCTTGATTAAATTCTATAGTTCCATATTTCCGGTGGATTAGGCAGATACCTGTAAGCTGATGGATCAGGTAGACATTGTGCAAAATGGGGCCTTAGCACCTCTTTCGTTTATGTTACAAATAAATCTTTTTGTAAATTTTATATTAACTTATTTTTA
>JAZGEW010000080.1:0-11069 GCA_036478875.1 Promethearchaeia archaeon
ACAGATGAAAATGTGAAATTAAGGTTATAATTTTTACTTTTTTATTAAAAATAATTATCTTGATAATGTATCAGTAAGATTTCCCAATTCTAGATTTATAATTTGTAGGATACAATATTTAGCCCATTAACACTTTAACATCATGTTTTTTGCCATCTTTGAATACTGGTAAGAGATTATTTTCTAATATTAAAGTGAATAAGAAAACATATTAATCTTCATATTTCACGAAATGTATTTTATTAGTAATAATCTTAAAATTTACTAAGAGAAATATTGAATTGTATCATACATATTTATTGTTATTATCTAATGCTTTTCTTTAAAAAAAATGATGCAAGATTTAAAAGAATTCAAGAAAAGATGCAAAAAGACACACTGTAAATACAACAAGGTTGATCGGTGAGTTATTACAATTCAAACCAAAATTAAGTACCAATAAATTCAAACTATCTCCAATAGACTACATGGAGCATCACGTTCCCCCTCCAACATCTCTAGTCAAACTCTCTTAAGGTAAGAATAATGTCGGATTAGAAAAGAATAAAAATTAATAGAAAATAATTACTTCCTTAGATACTGAACATATAGAAAATACAATATAAAAAATCATATATAATAAAGGTGAAATTATGGATTTATTTGAAGCAATAAAGAATAGATATTCTTATCGAGGAGATTATAAGGAAATAGAGGTTCCAATAAAACACTTAAAACAGATCGTTGAGGCTGGTTTACAAGCTCCTTCTGGTTCGAATAAACAAACAACTACTTTTGTCATAGTAAATGATGTGATAATTCTTAATAAAATCAGAGAAGTACTTCCTAAAGTAAAACCAATTCAGACAGCCTCAGCCATTATTGTATGTATTATGGATAAAAATCCAGAGCAAATTCATGGAACTCCACATTATGAGATAGAAGATTGTTCTGCGGCGACAGAAAATATGCTTAT
This sequence comes from Promethearchaeia archaeon, assembly GCA_036478875.1. Lineage (GTDB taxonomy): Archaea > Asgardarchaeota > Lokiarchaeia > Sigyniarchaeales > SOKP01 > Loki-b32. The sequence goes on from JAZGEW010000080.1 coordinate 956, forward strand.
TGCTATAGTCGCACTTGGATATGCTTCTGTTTGGTTTGATGGAAGTTTAAGGAGTGATCAACTTGCTGAAAAATTAGGTGAAATAATAAAACTCCCTAAAACAAAAATAGTTAGAATAGTATTACCTGTCGGTATTCCTACCACAGAAGGTCCTAGACCTGATAAACTACCATTTGATCAACGAGTATGGTTTAATCAATATAATGGTGAATAAAAGACTCAATATAATCTTGGTTCTCGCATCTTTAACAAAATAATGAGAAATTATTTTAATCGTTTAATTATTTTATGAGCAGATGATTCAGAACTAGATTATAGGAGTTCTAAAGAGGGAATTAAAGAATTTAGAGTCATAAACAATAATCTAGCGCTCCGTAAATGATAATAATAATAATAATTTTACCATTCAATAAATTAATAACCCAATTTGGTAATTTCTCAGTCATTTTTAAGACATCTTGAACTCTATCCTTATTAAAAACATATGGATTATTTTTGATATAAATTTCTACGCCTTTTAGTAAACCTATAAATGATTTGGGTAACTTACATTTATTTTTTTAAGAAAGCAGCTCCGATTATAGCTGCTTTTTCTTTTAATTTACTTATAACTTTAGGTGTCTTATTATTTGCTGTTTTTAACATTTCATTTTTAAATAAATTGTATGAATTACTGATTGAACCACCGAGTATAAAGATTTCTGGGTCAATTACACGTTTAATTATACTAATTAACCATCCAAGTTTTTTACCATATTCTTTCCAAGAAAGTATTGCATTTTTATTTCCCTTCTGAGCAAGATATGCGGCCTCTTCCGCATTTGAAGTACCGGCATTTCTGGAAATAAATCTGGCGCTTAATGTATCTTCAAGTATCCCATCACAGGTAGTTATATCTAATATCTCCCCGCATTGATTATATGCTCCGTGTCTTATTTTATTACCTATAATTATCCCACATCCGATTCCAGAACCAAGTGTTAATCCCACGCAGTCACTATATCCTTTTGCGGAACCATATTTATGTTCACCTATTATAAAGCAATTAGCATCATTTTCAAGATAAACGGATTTTAAAAATTTTTTTTTAAAATATTCCTTAATATCCATTCGTTCAAGTAATTCCAAATTAGGACTATATTCTGATGTAAACTTGTCCGAAACAGTGGTAGCAATTGCCGGGATACCTATCCCTATACTTTTTACTTTCTTAGTCATCAGTGAATAAATGCAGCTTTCAATAATTAAAAGTATTTCTCTATCATTTTTGTTATTAAACTTTTTTCTTTTATATCTCACTACACTTCCGTTACAATGTACTAATCCTACAGATACTTTTGATCCTCCAAGATCAACGCCTATATAATATTTTCTTTTCATTCTATTCAACTTTCGTTATTTTATCTATCCTTAAGAATTTACCTGGAACAAGTCCCTTATCTTCAGCCATTTGTGCAAGTAACAATTCCTGAGGTACGGCAGCTGCAACAGAAAAAGTTAATTCTTCTTCTGGTTTTACTTGAATTACCATCATATTGTTAGATGATTTTATGTTCCTCCCAGAAAAAACCAAGACTTTGCTGCCCAACCCGGATATCTCTCTTGCAGTTTTCTCTATAAGTGCTCCACCTTCTCCTTCGGGGGCATAAAAAATAGCTTTATGATTTACACCTACCATTTCAAATGGACCATGTCTGAATCCTCCACCGGCAAATGCGGTGGTGTTTGTACGCATGCCCTCCATCCATGTAAGTGATGCCTGTTCAGCAGCTACTACTGTGGGACCACGTGCTATAAAATGAAGAGCATTCACCCCTTTCAGAAATTCCGCAGCTTTCTTTATTTCGCCTTTCCTCTTCATATTGAAAATTTCCATTTCTTCAGCACATCTTTTTAAATTATTAACTAATTTTTCAGTCGATTCATTAATAATAATATATCCCAGCATAAGCAGAATAGCCATTAAGTTTGAATAAGTCTTGTTTGAGATCGATTCCTCACTGCCAGCTAGCATTGGAAGATTTAACCTCGATAATTTTGCCATTGTACTATTTTCATTATTAGTTATTGTGATTAAATATTTATGTTCCTTAAGTTGCTCCACGCATTTTCTCGTTTCGATACTTTCACCTGACTGTGAAATTGCTATTACCACATCCTTGTCCGTAACCGAATCTATAGCATAATGTAAAAATTCTCCCGCGTTATATATCAACGGTAAAACTTTTGACTTATTTATCAATAAATCTCTTATAATTTGTGGAGTTATGCAGGATGTCCCCATACCAAGGAATATAATCGCACGTGAATTACTTTTATTTATCATACTGGCTGCCTTAGAAAGTATATCTTTTCCTTCATTGTTTATATAATATTCAAGAATTTTATTAAGTGCTTTCGATTGTTGTTCTATTTCCGTTAGAAACGACATTTTAGTATTTCCCTCTATCTTATAATAGCCTTAACTACTCCACAGGCAGGTATTGTAAGACTGCAAATGTTTGCGTTAGTTAATTTTATTTCTATATCATCCAGACAATTAATATTCTTTATTTCTGACCTAGAAATAATTTTAGTAGATATTGACCTATCACTGTGATTTATAAGGATTATTAATTTTTCATTTTCCTTCTTAAATAAAGCTAACTCTATTTCAGGATTCTGACAATATATATCAGGTTCACCTGAAGCATCACAGAAAATCTTGTAATATAGGTTGTGAAGGTTGGATTCATACAAATCCTTTCCATCATATGTGCTAATTGCTGATTCAAGTGGATATGTAAGCAAATAAGACTTACCTTTACCGAGATTATTTACAAGAATGAGTGGATCATTGTCTTCTGAAAATGCAATTATTTTAGCATTATATGGTTTTACGACAATCATAGTTTTGCCTGCAGGATAATCCTTTATAGATATATTTTTATAGTTCTTGTTTTCGAATTTACTTTTTAAATCTTTATATATTGTTTTATGACCTTCAACCTTAACGCCAAATAATTCATTAAAAGTAGCTCCAAGTTGTTGTATTCCTCCATATGAACAATAAAGTGTCCCACCATTTTTAACAAAATCAAACATTGAGTACCATGATTTATTATAATAATTTTCTAATGTGGGAATAAACACCGGATTTTTTCCTTTTGATAAATCATCTCCTTCCCAGATATAATTAACATAAAGCCCCGCTGACCTAGCTAAAATATATGAATGATAAACTGGAAGGAAGGCTTTATCTATCTGCTTGTAGTAATTATCAGGTAAAAATACATCAATTTCATTTTTCATATATTGCCATTCATGTATGGAGATATTTTTAATAAATTCCGTAAATTTTACAAGTTCCATCCCTGCGGGTTTAAGTGATCCATCCTTTCTGCTTATTCCAAAATATGGTTCATGTATATTAATATTTAGGATTCCTGAGGTATGTATTGATGAATCATAATCATTCCAAACCCACGGAAGTGTACCCATTGAACCATTAATTAAATTACTATACAGAGTAACTTTATAATATTTTCCCATGCTTTCTTCACTAGCATAGGAATTGCTTCCACCCGGAGCTTCCGCAGAAAATACTCCCTTGTCGTATATATCATTAATCCTTACATTCCATCCTATAAAATAATTATTTCTTATTGAATGAAATAATTCTTTTGACATAAATGGAGGGTAACACGTCACAGTCATACAATCAAGAATATCTGCTATTTCCCTAATATCTATTCCCCAATTATTATTATTTATGTGACTAAATCCGACATTCACACAGTGATCTTTATCAATTTCTTTTACTGTATTATATAATTTTTGTGTCCATCTCTTTATCAAACCGTCTTTATATGGAAGTTTATCGGTATCCGGGAAGAAACTATAGTACTCTGGCTCATCACATAAATCCCAACATAAAATATTTGGTCTATTCTTAAATCTACTAACATATTCCTTAATATTATTTGCTGCATATGTGAGCATTGGCTCCTCAAAAAATGAACGGCTGTTCCTCCATGATACATCATAATTTGCTGTGCAAATTCCTACAAGGAAAAAGGGCATAACAAATAATCCATTATCTTCCGCGATGTTTAATATCCAATCAAATTTTTTAAAATTATTTTTATTATATTCACCAGGCTGTGGTTCAGAATATTCCCAGTGAACTGGAATTCTTATTGCATTAAGCCCATAATTACTTATTTTTTCCAGATCTTTTTTAATTACATCAGGTCTCCAATCCTCCCAGAAATTTGTACAAACATATCTTGTAACATAATTAACACCAGTTATATATGTAGGGTTGCCATCAAACTCAAATCCTTTACCCGGAATCCATTTACATATTTGATCCTGTTTAAAACTTATTTTCATATTCTCTCGCTTTTTAGTCAATATTTTTGTCAAGTCTTTTTTTTACATTTTATATCATCATCTTGGGGATTTCCTCTATCTAATAAATAATTCTCTAAATCTATTTTTAAAAAACTTAACATTAGTAATAATATAGTTTAAACATTGATATCTCTTTAAAATTTTTCCTTATCTTTCTTAATTAATATATCTATTTGAAGTGGTCTACGTAAAATTAAATGTTAGTTATTTTATGATTATTTACTAATAAGGGAGAAATACCGAAAAAGATTTGAAGTAATCAGAATATACTTTTATAATTTATGTGAAATGAACCTTTAAATTTGTTTGCAAAAATGATTTCATTCCAAGGGAACCAGTTGCATATAATTCGTCAATGAAAAGATCCAAGAAATGGTGAGAATCTGCAAGATTATCAAAGTGAGATGGAAGAATCATAAAATCTGTCGTTCTAGATGAAATGTATTTAATAGCTAGTTAACATTTTAGAATCATACTCTAAATTAATTAAATAAAAAAACTTTCACTCAGAATCTATTTTTATAAAATTCATTTATTATCTTAAAATATAACAAATAAAATGGAAATTATCCGTTAAAATGAGTCCTAATCAAAATATAGATTTTAAAATTGAAATTCAATGTCCTGATTGTGGAGGTATTTGACGAAGCCTTTTCAACCTAGGTGTTCCATCAATTCTGTCACGATGGTCTTTTTGTTCTAAATATTCCATTCTTTTTTTTATATCTTCTGGAATTTCATGAAACATTTGAGAACCAATTTTATATTGTTAAAGATAATATAAGTATCAATTTGGAGGGAATTCAAGTATTTTTAATAAGGGATTAAAGAATGACATTATAGTTTTTTTATTATTTTGCATGGATTTCCAGCTGCATATACTCGTGCAGGTATATTTTTAGTAACAATAGAGCCCGCTCCAATCACGGAATCATCTCCTATTGAAATACCTGGACATATTATTACTCCACCTCCAATCCATACATTATTACCAATTGTAATTGGTAATCCTAATTCATCTCCAGTTTTACGTAATTCTGGATCTAATGGATGAGTTGCGCTGTATAGTTGTACATAAGGTCCGAATTTCGTATAATCTCCAATTTTCACTCTATTTACATCTAAAATAACACAATTAGTATTCATATAAACATTTTTTCCTAATTGTATATTTTTTCCATAATCGCAATAAAACGGTGGTTCAATCGTTAATGGCTCCTTAAATGATGCGAGTAATTCTGTTAATATTCGTTTTCGTCCACTATAATCTAAAAAATTTAATTGATTATATTGTTGACATAAAATATGAGCATGATTGCGCTCTTTAGTTAGTTGTGGATCTCCTGCATTATATAATTGACCCGCCAACATTTTTTCTTTTTCTGATAATGAATTCATCTTTAATTGATAGGAATTTTCTCTTTAAAAAAAAAGTTTGTACTTTTTAATCCATATTTGCTAGAAATATCATTTTCAAAGAATATTATAAAGAAAAGAAAATGAGAAGTTTTAAAAAATATTTTAAATAATGAATATGAATAGTGATTGATTATGCAATATAGAAAATTAGGTAAAACAGGCATAAATGTGTCTGAAATTTCTCTTGGTACATGGCAATTAGGAGGTACTTGGGGGGATGAATTTAGTGAAGAAGTTGCAAATTCTACATTAAAAACCGCCATTGAGCATGATATAAATTTTTTTGATACTGCAGATGTTTATAGAAATGGGTTAAGTGAAAAAACTTGTGGTCAGTTCAGAATATTAATTGATAAAGAGATTACAATTGCTACAAAATGTGGAAGAAGGCTAAATCCTCACACCACAGAAGGATACAATGAAGAAAATATCAAGAAATTTGTTTCAGATAGTCTTCAAAATATGAATACTGATTCAATAGATCTTATTCAACTTCATTGTCCACCAACTGATGTTTATTACAAATCTGAGGTATTTTCAATTCTAGATGATTTAGTTGCCGACAATAAAATAAAGCATTATGGTGTTAGCGTTGAAAGAATAGAAGAAGGCCTTATAGCTCTCGAATATCCAAATGTATCAGCTATTCAAGTAATATTTAATATATTCCGACAACGCCCCCTTGAATTATTATTTAATGAGGCTAAAAAGAAAAACGTTGGTATTATTGTAAGAGTCCCTCTTGCAAGTGGATTACTTACAGGAAAATTTACAAAAGACACTACATTCGGTGAAGGTGATCATCGATTTTTTAATCGAAATGGAGAAGCATTTGATCGTGGAGAAACATTCGCTGGGATTGATTATCTAGAAGGATTAAAAGCCGTTGAAAAATTAAAAAATGTATTTGGGAATCCCGATAATTTAGCTCCTTATGCTTTACGATGGATTTTAATGTTTGATGCTGTATCTTGTATAATTCCAGGAGCAAGTAAATTGGACCATGTTATTTCAAATGTCTCAGCTTCAGAACTTCCAGCTTTAACAAATTCGCAAATGGATGAAATTCAAGAAATTTATGAAAAAATGATCAAACCATCTGTTCATCATCGATGGTAAAAATTTTTGATAATTACTGGAAATAGCAGCTTATTTACCTGTATTAAAGTTGTGATTTAGAAGGCTAAGAGATTGAAGCGAGCAAAGATTTCCTTTAATAAGAAAAAAAAAATATTTTAGAATTTATTGGTTTAAAAGTATTATTCTGGGGCTATTAATATCATTTTTCATTGTCGATTCAAACTAATTGCAGCCATTTTGTCGTTCTTCCATCCATTACCGCAGATAATCATCTTTATGAATGGAAATATGATGAGGAAGATAGACGTTTTTGTACAACAAAAATAAATGGAAGAATAGCACATATTGGTTTTTCTATGCTTTTATTTGGATGATATGATGGTATGAATTCTAATGGATTATGTATTACTACATCTGGAGGTGGAGCATATTCTGCTCCAGTTTTAAACAAAAAAGGAATTGGTAATACTCTTGCTGTTAGGGCACTTCTTGAAAATTGTAAAAACGTTAAAGAAGCGTTGGAAGAATTAAAAAAAATGCCAGTACTTCCTTCACAAAATTATATTATATGTGATAAATCGGGTCATATTGCACTTGTTGAAGGCATAGATTGTATGTTTGCCATTAAAGAACTAACGTTAAAATCACAAGAACAATATTTATGTGCCCCCAATCATCCTACTTTGCCAAAAATGACTCTATACAATAAATATGTCAATAAATGGCTTATATCTAATTCTACAACTCGATATAATCTTATTAAAAATACTATTCAACAAAATAAACCAAATATTACTCCAATAAATATAAAATCATTATTATCTACAGAATTACCAAATGGACTATGTGCATATTATCATTCGGGTCGTTTTGGAACTGTTTGGTCAATGTTATTCGATTTAACTCAGGAAAAAATAGATATTTGTTTTGGTCCTCCAAGTCATAATAATTGGCATAATTTCTCATTTAATGAACCAAATACAACAAAAAATTATTCTGCTATATTTATTGATAAAGAATTAGGCTAAATTCTCTGTTATTAAATCAAGATGGTAATAGACCGGTTAAAGTAAAAACTTTAAGTATGGAATTAGCAAATCAACTTACTGCCGAATTAAGATATTCAGATGTCTATTCCGCTGTCGATGCATTGTTAAAATAGGCTATTACCAATTTTAAATTCTTATATTCCATTAGATTATTATTTGAAATACTCTGATTTAATAGTTAATACACTAAAAAGATGTTTAGAAAGATTAAAAAAAGATAAATAATAGACTAATTAAGATTAATTCTCTGTTATATGGGAATAAAAAATGAAAAAAAATTATTATTGATGTGTTCAGAATGAAATATAGAAGAATGGGCTCTTTAGAATGGAAAGTATCAGCACTAGGATTTGGTGCTATGAGATTACCAATAAATAAATCTTGGGATGATATTAATTATGATGAGGGTATTGAAATGGTACGATATGCTATTGATAGTGGTGTTAATTATGTTGATACAGCGTGGCCTTATCATGTAGGTAATTCAGAAACATTTCTTGGTAAAGCATTACAAGATGGATATCGTGAAAAAGTAAAATTAGTAACTAAATGTCCAATTTGGTTAATTAAATCTTCAGAAGATTTTGATAAATATTTAGAACTACAATTAGAAAAGTTACAGACAAGTTATTTAGATTTCTATCTGTTTCATGGGATTAATAAGGATAAATGGGAACAAATTAAAGAATTAGAACTATTAAAAAAGATGGAACAAGCAAAAGCGAAAGGAAAGATAAAACATATAGGATTTTCATTTCATGGATCCTATGATGCTTTCATAGAGATTATTGATTCATATTCATGGGATATGACCCAAATTCAATTTAATTACTAAGATACTAATTATCAAGCAACACTTAAAGGACTTGATTATGCTTATTCTAAAGGAATTGCAGTTGTTATAATGGAACCATTAAGAGGGGGAAAATTAGCATTAAGTAATAAAGAAATTGACGATATTATAAATTCTGCACCTGTTAAGCGTTCTGTGGTTGATTGGGCACTTCAATTTGTATGGAATCATCCTGGTGTTTCCGTTGTTTTAAGTGGTATGAGTAATCTACAACAAGTAAAAGAAAATGTAATTAATGCTAATAATTCTAATCCTAATTCCTTAACTGAAGATGAATTAAGAATAATAGACGAATTAAAAGAGATATATTCTTCAAAAATTAAAGTTCCATGTACAAATTGCCAATATTGCATGCCGTGTGAACAAGGAGTTGATATTCCTGAGAATTTTAACTTAATTAATCATGCTGCTTGGGAAGGTAGTGTACAAGAGTGGTTACAAGATTGGTATAATGAAATGGATGATGAAAGTATAGATACTGATTGGCACGGAAAAGGTAAATCAAGTCTTTGTACACAGTGTGGGGAATGTTTAGATAAGTGTCCTCAAAAAATTGATATTCCTAGTGAATTGGAAGATGTAAAACTTGTTTTTGAAGAAGGAAAATTAATTAATGAACTTTAATAATTCATTAAATTGAAACTTATTATTTATTAAAAAACAAATTTGGGGATCCTGTTCAAATTGCTGATTTAGTAGATGCGTTAGAAAATATATTAGGATATTCAGATGATTTACCTAAAGTTCCAGATAATATTAATATTTAAAAATCTCTTATTTTTCTTCTATAAAGGAAATTCAAAGAACGAAAACAAGATTAATTTATTAATTATAATTCGAAATGTCCTTTATTTTTTTTGTAATTCTTTTCCCAATTTTTCACAAGTTCCCTTCCTCCACTAATTTTATAACAATCCGCATAATTAGTCTCATCTTTTTCCTCATCCTCGGGTAATCGTATTCTAAACATATGATCACAAAATCCATCTCCTAGAGTAATTGTGTGTTTTCTACCAAATACAATTTCAGGCATAACATTATCAAATATTATTTATATATAATATGATTTTTACAGTAATCTCATTAATTTGCTATATAATTTTAATAATTATACGCAGAAATTATAATAAAATTAAGAAGATACTTCCTCCTTAAGGAGATAATAACTCACTATTATAAGCGAGTGGGCATAATATATTACAGATGAAAATGTGAAATTAAGGTTATAATTTTTACTTTTTTATTAAAAATAATTATCTTGATAATGTATCAGTAAGATTTCCCAATTCTAGATTTATAATTTGTAGGATACAATATT
>JAZGEW010000081.1:0-3781 GCA_036478875.1 Promethearchaeia archaeon
TCATATTGATACTACAAATACAATTTGTACTTATCTTGAAACAATTAAAATTAAATATTTGATAAAATAAATTTTTTTGGAATTATTTTGGTTTTTATACATTGAACTAGAGAAATATGGTGTGAAAAAAAAACATATTTTTCTATTTTCAATATTAATATTAACTGATTTTTTCAGTGTAGTTAGTTTTGTAAATGCCTTTTATTGTAACTTAAATTTTTTAGATACGGATAAAATGGTATATCTCATTGATGAAAATGTTAAAATAAATGCATCTTGGGAATTGAATTATAATATTAATAACGAAATTTCTTATGTTCAAGTTCAATTATTCGACAGTTTTGATAATAATATTTGGAACTCGTCTGAATACACGGAAATTGGTTTTTCTGAAAAAAACTGGTCTTTAGATCTTCAGCAGCTAAATATTAATTTTTCAAATTATACGAATATCCTCTATGTCACATTCTTTAGTTTTTATTTTCATATTGATACTACAAATACAATTTGTACTTATCTTGAAACAATTAAAATTAAAATAATTAAAAGAAATCCTTTATGTGAATTAATAGGATATAGAGATCATATAAAATATGGTGAATGTTTATATCTTAAAGCAAGATTTTATGATAAATCATCAGAAAGTACAAGATATTTAATCAATCATACAATAGAATTTATGATATCCTTTGATAATTTAACAAGACACAAATATACTTATACAACAAATATATCAGGAGTGATTGACTTAAAAATATCTTCACTTGCAGATTTAGCACTAGGACAGAATTTTTTAATATTTTCGATACTAGATCATAGAGTATATAATGACACCAAATTTATTTATGAATTATTTGTTGATAAAAACCATCTAATTATTGATATTATAAGCTATAATGATTCTTTAAATGAACATGAAGATTTGACAATTAAATTATCATATTATTATAGCGTTAATCAATCCTTAAAACCACTTGCTAATTATAGTATACTATTGAAAATCTTTGATAACGAAACACTTACTTTTATCAATGAATATGAAACTGATAAGTTTGGAATTTTAACAATTATAATTCCACAAAAATTATTTAATTTTGACCAGAAAAGCCAGAGATTCAATATCAATATAATTTTTAATGGAACTTATTATTTAAAAAATAAAACGTTATCATTAAGTCTTAAAATAAATCAAGAGATCTATTCTAAAACAAAAAATACCTTACAAATGAGTATCTTATCTTTTGTGTCAATTTTGATTATTATATTAATAATATTATCATATATAATATCTGAAAAAAAAAATAGAAGTGATAAATTGCTAACTGACTTGATAATTAGATATTAAACCTAAAAAAATTGGAAAATTTTCATTAATGAATATCTAATCATGTGAATACTTAATTTTTTAAGAAGCGACGAAATTCTGAAAACTACCCATTATTTAGTATTAGCTAAGACCGATTTCGAAAGATTGGACTAGTTTTTTAGGAATACTTGGATATTACTCAGAGAAATAAAATTTAATATTTTTTGTTAAAAAACTAATACTCCGTATTTTATTATAAACGATTGTTTTCTTAAATCATTATAAAATCCCACTGTTTAATTTATAAAACTATGGAATATTTTGAAGAATTATTAAAGAAGCCGTCATTATTCAAGGATGAGAGCAAACTGGATATAAATTATATTCCAGATAAATTACCACACCGAGATAAAGAAATCTCATTATTATCTCAACTTTTTCTTGGTTTAATTAGAAATCCAAATTCAATATCAAGGAAAGTTTTAATAACTGGAAAAACGGGTATAGGAAAAACAGTAACCATAAAATTATTCGGAGAAGTATTAGAAAAAGCTTCAAAGAAACGAAATGTAAATGTAAAATATGTTCATGTTAATTGTAGAAAAGAAAGGACTAGTTATAAGGTATTAGTTAGGTTGGTTCAATTAGTTGATAATAAATTTCCAAAAAGAGGCTATTCCTCACAAGATTTATTAGATATTTTAATTGAATTTCTTCAACGTTATGATTTACATATACTAATTGTTTTAGATGAATTGAGTTATTTAATAAATAAAAATGAAGATTTAATCTATTCATTAACCCGAATTAACGACGACACCTTGAAAGGTGATCAAAGACTATCAATTATTGGAATTGTAAGAGATATTTCATGTTTAAACAATTTAGATAACAGTACAATTAGCACACTACAAAGAAATATAATAAAATTTAAAAAATATTCTAAAAATCAAATTTTTGATATTTTAAAATATAGAGCGGATATTAGTCTTAAAAAAAATGTAATTTCTGATGTTATAATTAAAATGATATCAGAAAATACATTTAATTCTGGTGATATTAGATACGGATTAAACATTTTATGGAGATCATGCAAAATAGCTGAGAGTAAAAATTTGAAATATATAGATGCTGAATGCATTAGGCTAGGAAATCAGGATTTACTTCCTTTTTCAGCATTAGATATCTTAGAATATATGAATTCACAAAAATTAACTTTTTTACTTGCAATCATTAAAGCTTTAGATAATAGTGATAAGATTGAAATTTCATTCATTGAAGCCCTAAAGAGGTATTATATGATATGTGAAAATAATGGTTTAAAACCAAGGTCTGATTCTCAATTATGGCATTATCTCCAAGAATTTAAGAGAGAAAACATCATAGTATCCAAAATTATTAGTGAAAGGATAAAAGGTAGACGTGCTATAATCAAAATTCCTGATTTAAGTTTACGTAATTTAGAAAAAAACACGATAGAGATATTAAACTCGAAAGGTATTGAGATATGATTGCAAATTCACTTAAAAAAAAAAAAATTGAAGATCTAATGGGATCACGGGCTAGAGTTAAAATTTTAAAATCTCTTGCGATAAATGAAGAATTAACTATTTCACAAATTATTAATAAAACAAGGCTAAATTATTCTTGTGCCTCAAAGCATTTAAACTACCTTAAGATGATAGATTTCGTCCAAGAAAAGAAGTTCGGGAGAATAAAAATATTTAGATATAAATTGGAAAATATGAGAGCAAGAAGTCTTAAAAATTTTATAGAAATCTTTGAAGGCGATTTTTAAGAAAATGGTTTTACTGATAATTTTATTAAATACTTTGTATTTTGAAATTTTGTTTTTATTTATATCTTATCTTGATTTAAAATATCGTAAAATTCCAAATTCCTTTTTTATATTCACTTTTTGCCTTAGTTTTATTCTAAATCTACTTGAGTGCTTGCTTTTTTTCAATAATTTTTTAATCGTTATATTACAGAAAATCTTTTTTTTTTTTTAACATTTCTTCCTTCACTCTTATTATTTAGCTTAAAAATCATCGGTGGAAGTGATGGTAAACTAATAATTTTGATATTTGTCACTCATCCTGTAAAGTGTTTGGATCTTAATTTTGTAACTTCTTTCTTTTTATTTTTTTCCTGTTTTTTTATTTTATTATTCATTATAAATTATTTTTTAAACGAATTTAAAAGAAATAATAGTTCATTCATCAATTTATTTAACTCAAATTCAAGATACTCAAATTACCAGAAATTTTATATAAAATTCTTCTATAAATTCTTAGATTATTCAATATTAAGCATGTCTAGAGGAGAAAAATTTATTTGTAAGTCATTATTATTAATTTATAATAATGAGAAAAAAAAAATCCAAATACTGGTTCAAATTCGTCCTCCGCTCATCTTATTAATTATCCTTACATACTTATTCGTTTGTTTAATAAAACTTATAATATAATTAAT
>JAZGEW010000082.1:0-4397 GCA_036478875.1 Promethearchaeia archaeon
GGATCCAGAGCACGTGTAAAGATCTTAAAGGCTTTAGCTATACATGAAGAATTAGCGATTACATTACTCATAAAAAAAACGAGATTAAATCATGGTAATGTTAGGAAACATCTGGATTATCTTAAGAACGTAGTAAAATTTGAATTATAAATAAGTAAAAAAATTAAAATGAGTAATTTAAAAAATTGTTACATCGGACCAAGGATTATGAACAAATTAAACAACATTGGTATAATAACAATTGAGGATCTCGCGCGTACTCGTGTACATCATTTAATTAACGCAGGAGTTGGAAAGTATACAGCTAATAAAATAGTGAGAACTGCAAGAGAAATATGTATGGATATACACGGTTTTTATAAAAAATATGGATTTAAGCATCATATAGCAAAAAAATACATATTACAAGGCGTTGATTTTCACGATTCTTTAATTTTAGAGAAGATCCAAGAAAATATAAAAAAACATAAGGGGGATTTGAAATGGTTGAGAGAATTGCATGACTTCAGCTATGAAGTCGATATATATGAAGAAGATCATGATCATTCTAGATTCTATGATAAAATAATAAAAGAAGATTATTTGGATCGCTTGTATGGTATTTTTTATAAAATTGATGAGAACGGCAAGGTTATTTTACTATGGTTTGGTAATGGTTGCCCGATTTCCGAGTTAGGAAGGATACCAGATGATCTAGTGGAACTATCGCATCTAAAGTATCTTTGTTTAATTTGTGATGTTCAAGGATTTGAGTCCTTACCGACTACAATTAAGAGTAATAATATATTTGATGTTAAGACAAATCCTATATACGAGGGAGACGAATCCAATGTAACGGGTTATGAAATTACAATTATTAGGAAAGGAACACTTGATGGATATGATAGTGCGATGTATTTTTTAATTGAAGAAGCGTTTAAGAGATATTCATAATTTGTCTATTTTATTAAAAATTGTTAAGGTTAAAGGTTGTTAAAGAATTATTTCTTTTCTAAAATTCCTGTTAATAATTCTTTTACCTCTTTAAGTTCTGGATTAATTTCCAACGCTTTTTGACATGCATTTTGAGTAGCAATATAATTTTTTTTATCAAAATAAAGTAAAGCCAATTTAAACCATGCATCTTCTAAGTTTGGGTCAAGTTCAAGAGCTTTATTTATCCATTTAAATGCCTTTTTTGCTTTTCCAAGTTTATGATAAGCAAAGCCTATTTGGTTAAAGCAGAACGCACGATTTTTTAAAAGTATATTTTTAAAATTGAAAGAACCTAAACTTTTATCCACATAATAGATTCTAATTTTTGTTTTTAGAAGCTCTTCTATTTGTTGAGATAAATTTAACGATTTTTCTAAATATATGATAGCGTGTTTAAATTGGTTAAGTTTAATGTAAGCAGCGCCGAGATTAGCTGAAACTATTAATTTACCATGTTGAACAGTTATATTATAATAGGTTCCTTGCTCGATAGCTAAAAATTGTAAATAAAAGTTAATAGCTTTTTGATAATCAGATTTTTCATAATAATATTCACCTAGAATCCGTAAAGCGTTAGGAAATAACTTGCTTAACTTAGTTAATTTAACAATATCCTCTTTGTCTTTATAGATCTCACATAAAACTATAGATGTATAATGTTTAAGAACGGATGATTCAATAGATTGCTTATCATCACCCAAAATCTTTTGGCATAATTTTAGGATATAATCTTGATCCTTTAAATCCTGATATATAATCAATAATCTCATTAAGAATTCAGAATTATTCTCATCTATTTTTAATGCCATTTCGATATATTTCCGTGCTTGCGATAAATTCTTATTTTCATGATGTAGAATGCTTAACACATAATAAGCACTTGAATTAGCGGGATCAAGCTTGACTAATTGTTCACATGAATTTATCATTATTTCATTATTTCCTAGTTGTCTATGTACTTGGGCCATACTTTTCAGGATTTCAATAGATTTAGGTTCTTTTTCTAATGCTCTATTAAAAACATCTAGGGCTGATATATAGTCTCCTTTTTTTTGGTATTTTTTTCCTTTTCTTATCATTTTGAAAACTAATGCTTGATCCGTATTTTTCACTTTAATCGAACTCATGTTATTTTTTTGAGTTCTTTTTGTTGTTTTTATATCTTTATCTGTCGCTTCTTTTTCTTGAGTGTGATATAGCTCTTTATAAGATTTTTCTAAAACGGTAATTTTAGTACCTGAATAAATTTTAACAGCATCTCCCTTAGGAGTATAATCTATAACTATAATATCAATCCTACGACCCATTATATTAAAATGTAATATATCCCCTTTTGTTATAACTCGATTTTTAAGCATTCTCACCAATTGATGAGGTCTTCTTAGAATTATTGATTCTTGTAGCCCTGTGATTGTTATTTTATCTGCTAAATTTGCTTCTATTTTACGAATTTCTACTATATCATCTAAAGAAGCACCAATATTCCGTCTTAATAAAGCATCTATTCTAAAGGTATTGGTTCCTATATCATTACGTTTTTTTAGATATAAAATTGCTGCTGTTGTTTCGTTAATTAAAGGATTCCTGATTTCGATTGTATCCCCCGATTTCAAATTTAATTCTTTAATTATAATAGAATCAATTATTACCCTTCCTTTACCAGTATCTTCCTTATAAGCATCTCTGATCTTTAATCTTTTAGCATTCATTTATTATCAAGTAATGGTGACATTTTATCTTTATAAAATACTATGTATAATGAATTTTTAAACCTTTTTACTGTTTCTCATCCTATCGGTACACTGATTAGACTATCCTTAGCGGGACAATATCACCGTTTCGTTTTCGTGGAGTAATGTGGATATTTTATATTTTGAGATTTATTTCCCAATGGGTGCACTCTTGTAATAGAGCATATCAATTAGGGAAAAATGGGGAATTCTTAAGGATGCTACAAATAGCTGCAAAAATATATAAAAACAATGATTGTATCAATCTTTTGCGGGATATTATTTTTTCATCTGACTTTTTTTTTTATCATATTAAACTGTATAATTCTACTGTATAATATTTTTATATGATAAAAAATAGATGTATTTACTACTAAATCAACACGAAGCAAATTATGCTCGAAGCAGAAACATTTCTATATTTTTCAGTCATTCCACCTTTTAAAAAACAAGAGCTGGCAGAAATAAAAAAACACATTGATACATTACAATGAGTATGATAACATAATGGGTTTTTTAATTGAAGAAGCATTCAAGAGAAATTGAATTCATAACTTATTAATTCTATTGTATTAACGTCTAAAAATGAAGTGTGAGAATATTCTCAGATAATAAAATAAAAAATAGATTCAATTATTAATTAACATAATTCAAATCATTAAATAATTGAATATGAAAAAAAATTAATAAGAAAAAAGGTTTGAATAATGTCTGATGTTAAAAAGTTTGAACATGTTAAAATTGAGAAAGTAGAGAATACAAATTATGCGATAGTTTCTATAAATCGTCCTGATAAGTTGAACGCACTCCAAAATCAAACACTTAGAGAAATTGCTGAAGCATTAGAGACTGTGGAAGTGGATCAGAGTATCCGCTGTGTAGTTATACGAGGAATTAAAGAATATACTAAAAAACCTGCTTTCTCTGCTGGTGCTGACCTTTCAGCTGGATTAGCTTCCGATCTAGACCCTACAAACCCTAGACATCGATCACATGCAATGTATAGGAGACATAAATACTATGATTTAATTGAAGAATTTCCAAAACCATTAATTGCTGCAGTTGATGGTTTTGCGCTTGGTGGAGGGTTAGAACTAGTATTAGTTTGTGATATTGTTATTGCCTCAAAACGATCAACATTTGGTTTCCCGGAAATTAAACGAGGAATTTTTCCTGCTAATGGAGGAACACAACGCTTGATAAGAAATCTTGGTATAATGAGGGTGAAAAGAATGATGTATTTTGGTGAACATTATACTGCTGAAGATATGTTTGATTGGGGAGTTATTTCTTTTTTAGTGGATGACGATAAATTTGAGGACTTTGTACATGAAAAAGCAACTTGGTTAGGAAATGCTGCTACTAATAGTCTATTTGTAATAAAAAAGGCGATTCACTATGGAACTCAAACACCATTGAATATAGGCTTACAATTTGAACAGATGGGTTATGTAATTAACTCTCGTAGTAAGGATGTCACTGAAGGAGTTAGCGCTTTCTTAGAAAAGAGAAGACCTAAATTTCTAGGTAAATAAAAAATTTTATAAAAAATTTTACTTTTTTTTCTTTAATGTCAAACCCCACTCACTCGACAAAATAGATTAGGACCTCTCTATTTGAGTCAAATTAATTTTGAATTGGGTAAAGTTTCCTGTGTCTTTTTCTCTAATTCTCCACGTTCGTCTTATTGTT
>JAZGEW010000083.1:0-2544 GCA_036478875.1 Promethearchaeia archaeon
TACTATAAATAAAATTCTAAATTCAAATATAAACAAAGATGAAATTAATTTATTTAAAGAATTCGCTCAAGATTTATTTTTAAAGAGGCTTAAAATTCAATCTCTCAATAGGGAATCATTACTTGAGAAGATACTTGAATCTTCTTATCCAATAGTACCTTTTCCCAAAAAGCAAAACCTTTTAATTTTAGCCAGAGAATGGAATTCTTGGTATCCGTCATCATTTCGAGTTTCAGGAGGATGCTACCTTTTTAATCTGAATAGAGAGATAATTATAATTGATCCAGGATTTAATACTTTAGATATTTTAATACGAAATAATTTTGATATTCGATTAATCCGTCATATTTTTATAACACATTTTCATCCAGATCATTTTGAAAGTCTAACAGGGTTGTTAACGCGGTTGACAAGTAAAGAAAATAAATTAAAAGTATATTTAAATTCTACATCTTTTAAGCAATTTCAAATTTATTCTAAGAATTTTACTGAGTTCATTGAATTAAAACCCAATATGCTTTTGAAAATTGTATCAGACTCAGAATACCAAGATTTTGATGTGAATTTAAAGGTTATAAAAGCATACCATAAAGAAATTGGAGGTTCAATGAATTCAATAGGATTAAAATTTAACTTAAAAAACAAAGATTATAATTATAAAATGGGATTTATGAGCGATACTGATGGTCTAATTGATTATATCGAAGAATATTATAATGAGTATAAAGATTGCAACGTCATTATTCCTCATTTAGGTGCAATTCATAAAGAACCAATTGGTAATAAACATTTATATCTTGCTGGAGTAAAAAATTTACTAGAAAAATTAAAAGAAACGAATTCTATAATATTTTTAGGCGAATTCGGATTAGAATTAGGGTCAAATGAAGATTTTTTCAAAGGAATCTCTCATTTTATATCTGATAATCTAAGTTATGATATTTTAATGAAAAATATCTATACACTTCTCTTTCCTATTGAAAAGGATCAATTTGGGGGAGATGAGCAATTAATACTTGACTTGTTTACTCGTAAGTTTGAATCATTTATTAATAAAATAAATAAATCTTATTTAGTTAAGAGTTTAGAATTGCTTTTACCATTTCTCGTCATAACCAAAGAAAACAGGAATTTAAATGAGGATGACTTTCAAGTTCATGTCTTAAAAATGATTAAAAAAGTAATAGGCAAGATTATCATAAAATTTGAAGAAGATTATTTCAGAAATGTTTTTTGGACTTTTCTTAAAAAATTCTTATTTCAAGCGGACTTAAATAATGATTATGAAAAATTGTTAGATGAAATAACGGAAAAATGGGAAATTTCAGAACTCAAATCGAATTTTGAAACTTTTACCGAAAAATTCTTTCCCTATCTTACAGATCAGTTTAGAAATAACTTCTTTTGGACTTTATTAAACTCTATTCATCCTTTATTTAAAATTCATAAAAATTCTAAGTTAGATCATTTTCTTCATAATATCCATTTAGAAATCAATAAAACTTTAGATGCATTTACTCCTAATATTAGAAATTTTCTAGGCATCGAAAATAACTTAAAAAGTTATTTGAAAGATACTCAGAAAGATAATATCTTTGCATGGAGAGCCTTTACTGTAATATTTTACATATTTTTAATTATTCAGATAAAAAATAGTCAAAAAAAATCAAAAAAAGAAATTCTTTTAGATGGTCGAGAAATAATTAGTAAATACTTTGACAATATTTCAAATCTTAAAGTTTTTCCAGTTCACGCATCGTTTCAAATAATTTTTTCTGAAAAAGGCACAAGAATCAAAGGAATGTGTAAATATAGACATGAAACTGAAATAGCAATTGATAATTTTAATAGAAATTGGAAATTTATTTCTCAAGAAGGTAAAAATGAATTCATAAATGTTATTCCAAAAGAATTATGTAATGAATGTAGATATGAAGATTACTCTAATCCACCTCCTCAAGATTATCCTGAAGATATGATAGAAGCATATGAAATTGAAGAAGCAAGAAGAAAAGAAAGTGAAAAAAGAAGATGTGAATGCCTTATATTGTTAACTTTAGATATTAAAGATCTATTCAATATTTTTAATAATAACGATAATGAGGGATTAGATTACATACATTCTAATATAATTTGTAATCAAATTAAAAAAATAAAAAAAAAAACAACTTTTTCAGATGAAGAATTAGTCTTGGTATTGCTACATCCTAAGATAATAATACACTCGGAAATATCTACTTTCGTTGAAGAAAATATAAAAAATCTCACAGATGATAATATAATAAATGTCTTAAATAACATATTTTCTAATAATTTACCTTATGATGATGAGCTAGAAAATCTTGATAGAAATATCTATTTAAATTTGCTTGATAGAGATAGAATTTCGAAATCATTACTCTCAAAGATATCTAAGAACATAGACCTAAATTTTATTTTAAAATTTATTAATTATTTTAATGATAAATTGACAATAGAAAAAGATCTAAAGCGAATTAAAAATTTGGTAGTTTTTAAAATTTTTAAACAAAAATTCATACAAAT
>JAZGEW010000084.1:0-136230 GCA_036478875.1 Promethearchaeia archaeon
TTGGAATGGAATTGAAACAAAAACCTTTCAGAACTGGAAGGCAAAATTGAAAAATAAATACCGCATAGAGTCAGGGAATATTTCCTATTATAAAGGAAAACCTACAAAAAAGTATTCACAATACTTAGAAAATCTTCTTAAGAATAAAGATGATAATGTTAAAAGACCTACAAAAGAATTAAATAAAAAAGAATTGAGTTCCAAGAAGAATGACAAAGAAATTTCAGAACAATTCATCTTTAAGATGATAACTAATAAAAATGCTATTTGGAATGGAACTGAAACAAAAACCTTTCAGAATTGGAAGGCAAAAATGAAAAATAAATACCGCATAGAGTCAGGAAATGTTTCCTATTATAAAGGAAAACCTACAAAAAAGTATTCACTATACTTAGAAAATCTTCTTAGGAATAAAGGGAATAAAGCTAAAAAGCCTATAAAAAAATTAAATAAAAAAGAATCGAGTTCCAAGAAGAATGACAAAGAAATTTCAGAGCAGTTCATCTTTAAAACACTAACAGGGAAGAATGCTACATGGAATAGCGCTGAAACAAAAACTTTTCAGAATTGGAAGGTAAAAATGAAAAATCTATACAGTAAAGAGTCAGGAAATGTTTCCTATTATAAAGGAAAACCTACAAAAAAGTATTCATTATACTTAGAAAATCTTCTTAAGAATAAAGATAATAAGGTTAAAAAGCCTATAAAAAATTTGAAGAAAAAAGAACCAAGTTCTAAGAAGGGTGACAAAGAAATTTCAGAGCAGTTCATCTTTAAAACACTAACAGGGAAGAATGCTACATGGAATAGCGCTGAAACAAAAACTTTTCAGAATTGGAAGGCAAAAATGAAAAATCTATACAGTAAAGAGTCAGGAAATGTTTCCTATTATAAAGGAAAACCTACAAAAAAGTATTCACTATACTTAGAAAATCTTCTTAAGAATAAAGATAATAAGGCTAAAAAGCCTATAAAAAATTTGAAGAAAAAAGAACTAAGTTCTAAGAAGGATGACAAAGAAATTTCAGAACAGTTCAGCTTTAAGATGATAACTAGTAAAAATGCTATTTGGAAGGGATCTGAAACCAAGAATTTTTTGGATTGGAAACGTAGAATACATAAAATATATATTAAAGATACAGGAAAAAATCCATATTATAAAGGAAAATTAACTCAAAGTTTTCAGAAACATCTAAAAAATCTTATTAAATATAAATAGAAATGCTTTAATGGGTAATTTGTAATTTGTTAAGTGCTTTCTTCACTATTGTTCTATTTGATTCTGGATAATATTCTGAATATTTTAATAATTTTTCTTCAGAAATCCCTTTTATCAATTTAGCGGTCTCAATTAATATTCTACTTTCATTCTTATTGTTGTATTGCCACAAATAAATTAAATCTAAAATGGTTTTCTCATGATCTGAATATTTAATCTTATTATTTATTATTCCAAAATTAAAAAGAACATCTTTAAATGTTAAAAATCGAAAGTCTTTTCCCAAAATCTTGGTAGGTTTAGCTTTTAAAATTTGATCATTTATCAGGTAAAAATATTCATTATCTTGTTCATATTCGACATTATTTAAAGTCAATGCTGTATATAGCCCGAAATACCAATTCTTAACTTTCTTTATATCCAACCCTTTTGCTACAAGTTCCAAGATTGAGTATTTAAGTTTATTTTGGAGGATTTCTTCTTCAGTTTTGACATAATAGATATTATCCAGAATGTTTAATAAATAACCACGTGTTAATAAGTAATCTCCAATTGTTCTATGATCAACATAGAAATCCTTACAGTAATCTTGTAATTCCTCAGATAATACAAATTCCTTATCATCTTGCCGTATTTTTTTTAGAACTCGATGCATAAATCTACTCTAAAAATAAATTTAAATTTGAAAAAATAATGAATAATTCTTGGGCTATATTTTAAATAATACACCCTAGTTTTAATTTCTTTCTAATATTTAAAAAAAAAATTATAAACCTTTTAAAATTTATTAGAGAGAATACTCTAGCATAGCATACATTACCGCAATTATAAATCCAATAACAAATATCGCAATTAATATTTGAACTCCCAGTAAAAACCTTAAAGCACTTGAACTCTTGAAAAGTACATAAAAAATTGGAAGTAGCATCCATGGAATGAAACCTAAGATTTTTGGTATAAATTTTGAGTCAAATTTTGTGGAAACCTTTAGATTTTAAAATAATTTTTACGAAATGAATTAGAAAACTTTTCTAATTATTGTTTTTCAAAGAGTAAAAATTATATTCTGAATCAAACTAAGTACAATAGCAAAAAGAATCAAATTTGCTAAAAGAGAGGAGCTAAAGTTAATAATGTATAATGAGATAGAGGATCCCAGTTCTGAGTATGAAATTACACTTAATAAACTATCAGAACAGATTAAAGAATTATTTTCTAAAATTCACTATTATCAAGCAGTTATTGGGGAAAAGGAATTTCAGATAAAGCAATTACTTAAAGAGAATCAAAATTTAATTGTAAAAGTACAAAAATTAACGCAAAAATCAATATCCCCCCCTGAACCAAGTCAGAAATCTTACACTCCACCACCTCCTCCAGCAAGTGAACAATATTATGCACCTCCAACTCCTCCGCCAATTCCCCCGACACAACCTGCCTCTTCTTTTTCTTTAAGTGAAGATCCTAGAATTAACAAAAGACAATGTCCTAACTGTGGTGCGGTAGGATTTGCTATAAGAGAAGTAGATGACAAAACTAAAGTTCTTAGTTATAGCCCAAGACGAATGTATGCAAAGAAAAAAGCTTGTACTAAGTGCAGATATGAATGGTAAATAATATCTATCAAAGATAATATTTAAAAGATTTAAAATTTTCTAAAAACATCTTAATTCTGTTTCTTTTACGATTTTTTGATTTTTATCATTCTATCCTTAATCTTGTTTGTAATAATTAAAGATAAGAGAATCCTCAATCCATGCCCAATGAAACATCGGCTTTTTGAATTCTTTATGTAAGGAAAAACCATTCAATTTAATTTTCTTGTGAATTTCCTCTAAATTTACCTTATACTTTCCCTTAAGATGTGTTGCATGATAAGAAACAAAACCATTTTTGTTCAAAACGCGAAAAACTTCTCTAAATAAGTCATTTCTCTCATCCTTCTTTAATAAATGAAGTATATCGTATATCAAGACCATATCTACTGATTGATCTTCTAAAGGGAATTCAATCTCACCAGAAGTCTTAACAATTTCTACATTTTTTATATTATCATCCCTAATTTTGTTAGTTAATTCTTTTAACAAACCTTCCTCATCAGAATCTAGGGCATAAATTTTTCCAGATTCACTAACAATTCTAGAAGCAAGAAGAGTATAATTGCCGGGTCCACATCCGAAATCTAAGATTTTTTGCCCTTTTTTTATGCCTATTTCTCGAAGGACATTTTCCCCTTCTTTTTCCATCCAAACTTTAACACTTGTCATAAATTCTAGTAATTAGACTGTTTTATTCTAATTAAAGTAAATTAAATATTAAAAAATGGACTTAAATTTCGGGGAAGCACTTTATAATAATTAACTAAATCAAATTTCTCTATTTTTTCCTTGGTCTCAATGGGGAGATCATCAAAACTTATACTATTTAATATTAATTTTGTTTCATTATTATTAAATTCAGGTCCGGGTTCAGTCCAATTTATGACTTTTTTATTAACAGGACAAACTTTCTGGCAATGAAGACATCCAACTAAACAATTATGCCATGTAGGATCAATCCATTCTGGAAATAGTATCTCTGGGGGATGTTCATTATGATATGTAATGCAACGTTCAGCACGGAGAAGAAAGCGATCAGTTGGAATTGCTCCTGTAGGGCATTTCCGTGTACATGCAGAACATTCCTTACACACATCCATCATAAGTAATTCTTGCTAATTATCTTCCTCAGTTGGAAAATCTGAATATAATGTTGTTAGACGATGAAAACTGCCCATTCCCGGTATATAGGTGATATTATTTCTCCCATACTCAGCTAATCCACTGCGCACAGCTAACGTTTTTTGAGGGAGACGTGCGTAAGCTACATTATACTCCCCTGGTTTCAATATTTCAGTAAGAAATTCAATCATCTCATTAATTACTTTAAGACCATACAGATATGTAGGAGGGATAAGCAAAGAGATCTTCGTATTATTCTAGTGAAAAATCGCTTCAAATTGAGGTTGGGGAACTGAGATAATGAAAAGAGATTTTATTTCGGGAAAATCCACGTTTGGCTCAAATTCAAAATAAGGTTTATATTCTTTATAAAATTCCGGATCTAAAAGCTTTGCTTCATGATGCTTTCTAATTTCTTGAGGTAACTCTGGAATGTGTTTTGCCGAAACAATCTTTCCTTTATAACCTTTCTCTTCCAATCTTTTATAAAAATTAGAAGCAATGTTGTTTCTATCCACCATAATTACTACTCCTTTGAAATATTGTAATAGTTTATAAATTTATTTCTTGAGAACTATAATGTGTCAGAAAATGTAGTTTTAATTGAGATTTAGATTGAATTAGTATAGGTTTATAATTCTCTTGATTTAAGGTAATAAGTATCTATGGCCAATATTGTTAACTATAAATAGTAGAGAATTGTATACTCCATTACTACAAATCCAATAAATTTAAAAAAAAAAGTTTTAATTAAAATTTTAATTTTAAGGGACGTAAGTTTGTACAAATAACGTACTGGAAAAAATATTGTTATCAATATCGCTCCCAACTATGCTAATTGTAGCATTATGAGCTCCAGCAGTAACTGTATCTAGTGAAAGTTGACATGAAATAGGTACTTCTATACGATCACTTGTAGTACGAATAACCCACCAAGGATAAGTAGGACCACTTAATATAACACCATCTAACACAAAATTGAATTGTATATACGAATTTGCTCCAGCATCTACATCTGCCCAGGTGTTAAAATGAAAATATACGGATTCTCCAGAACTTACATTAAAATCAATTGTTAATGGATCTACTGTTATAATTGTGGAAGTAGGATTAGTATATGTGGCGGTATAATGGAAATCATACCATGTGTTCCTTACAGCATCTACACCATCGATTCCGTCCACTCCATCCTGTCCGTCTGCTCCAGGAGGGCCTTCAACAAAAATTAACTGATACATTCCAAGCCCTAGAGCCCCACCTGCGATTAAGAGAGCTAAAACAGCTAAACCAGATGATTTTGCCATAATTTCATTTCCTCTATTTATTTTTTAAAATATTTGATTTTATTTCTTTAAAATAAATTAGTTTATCATTTTAACATAAAGAAATACTTCAATAAAAAAGTAATATAAAAACAAT
Source organism: Promethearchaeia archaeon (assembly GCA_036478875.1). Lineage (GTDB taxonomy): Archaea > Asgardarchaeota > Lokiarchaeia > Sigyniarchaeales > SOKP01 > Loki-b32. Next base: position 5,359 of record JAZGEW010000084.1, read on the forward strand.
AAAAAAATGTTAACTTTATATTAAGTATTAATTGGATAAATTGCCGAATTTGGCGGCACTACTTTTTGAAGCATTTTAAATGCCCTTTTAGAAGACGAGAAAGTTTTAGCGTTATATTTTTTAACTAATTCTACAAGTGCTTCATCAAAGACACGTACAAATACTCTAATAGATGGATACCGTAAATTGATCTTGGCGGTCAGATAAAGTAATTCATCAAATTCAGATTCCCGTTTCCAACAAATGAATACTTGTGAAATATTATCGAGATTTACGTGCTCACGTAAATCACTTAAAAAGCAAGCGAACTCATTAATGATATGCAATTTTTCATTTACTTCAAATTCAATGCCATCGTGTTCGTCGTCAAAAAGGAAAACTTCGCGATCCGATTGTGTAGAGATGTGATAAGCAATTCGATGAGTTAAACTATCTCGTCCAATCACAATTGCATTACCAGTTTTATCTTTAGTCCACTTATGAATACCATCCATCGTCCATTTCGATGTGGAAAATGGAAAGGCATTTAATGGGGGTTCTCTAAGATACTCTTGCACATGTTCTTCAAATACACGTACATAAATTGGAACTTCGGGATTCATCTTGCGGATCTTTTCCGTACAAATTATCGCTACTCTAACATCTCCAACATTGATAAACACTTCTTTTGCTCGTTTTATATTCGCAAGTGTAAGATTAGTCGTTTCAGTAGCATCGCCAACTACTATTGGTTGCCCCGCATTAATTAAATCTTCGACTAATTCTTCACTATCTTCAATAAGACAGAATGGATTTTTACATTCTACACATGATTCAATTATTCTCTTAGAAAGATGATGATATCCGATGATTACAGTATGATTTTTCTTATGGCTTGCAAGAATTCTACTTGTTATAATGGGATTATACTTTTCTAGTAATTCTCCAATGATAAAACCAAAAACAATAACTTCCAATAATATTGGCCACAACAAAGCATATAGATTCGCATAATCCCCTGCATCAATAGGAGATCGCACAGTTAAAGAGTATAAGAAAATAACACCTATGTTTTGACCTGATTCTGTAATAAAAAAGAAAAGAAAACCACCAAACCAAAATAAAAAGAGAAATATAAACGCTAATCTGTATTGCTTCATCTTAAGCCGAAATTCAATGAAAAAGTTTACAAATTTCATAACTTAAGATAAAACACTCCTATATAAAAAAGATTTGTAAACAACTTTAATTTTTCAATGTTTAATAATTTCAACTTCTTTTCTTTTGAACAATGTAATTAATATAGGAATCTTTCATTACTCGGTCTTTAAGTTTCTTATGTAATATTCTTTTTTCTTTATATAAAATTTCAATCTCGAGGTTATCAAAAAATCCATCAGATTCTTCATCTGTAAAAAAAGTATGCATAATTTTCTCATCACCTTCAATTTGTATAAATTCACCAGGATTTTCTTCTTCACCTTCACCATAAAACTCTGAATCCACAGAGAGGAAATTAACGAAACAAAGGCCCTCCGGTTTTAAAACACGAATCATTTCGCCTATGGCCTTTTTAATATCTTTTTTATTCATATGAAATATTGTATTCCAAGAGTATACATGTCCAAAATAATTGGACTCAAAAGGCATTGTTCGCATATCACCCAATTGCATAAACAGTTCTAAATTGTGTTGTTTTGCATAATCTTGTGCCATTTCTAGCCGTTCTTCCGAAAATTCTATTCCAAAAGCATCAAATCCTAATAGTACAAAAAGGGCCTGTTTAGGAGACGGTCCACCTGAACCACAATCGAGAATTTGTCCCTTAACATCAGATTCAGAAAGATATGATAAAAAGTTATAGAAGGGGGCGGGATATAATAAATCTTTCGCTATGATCATAAACATATAAAAGCCATATCATTAAAAAATACATTTAAATTTACTTTTTATATTCAAAATATTGATAATAAAAAAGGAGGATAAATTAAAACCAAACTTTTCATTGTACTTCTAATTCATGATGTACTCTTTTGAACCAATCACGTACAACACGAAAAAATTCATCTGACGTCTCAAAAAAGGGATGATGACCGCATTTTTCAAATATATAGAGTTCAGAATTGGGAATACTATCATGCATGCGTTGAGCTTGGGATGGTGGACATATAAAATCGTGTTTTCCTACTAAAATTAATGTTGGTACTTCAATTTTAGTAAGCTGTGAGCTCACATTATATTTTGGCGTCAAAATATCATTGAGGGCTGCCACTTCGGGATTTATTATCATCTTATCTATCAATCTATTTAACATCTCTTCTAGTTCAGAAGTAAACTCATAGAAATACAATGGTTGTAAAATTTTAAATTGATTTCTAAATCCTTCTATAGTAGGATCAAATGGAGCATTTAAAGTTTCTATAATTTCTGGTGTTGGGTTTTTTCGTTGTACGTTCGCCATAATCTCTTCCATGTAGTCAAATGCAGGAGCAGTATCTATGAGCATCAGATAATTAATATTTTTTGAATGACGAATTGCATAGTTTAAGGCAACATATCCACCGGAAGAATTGCCAATAACTCCTATTTTTTCATATCCTAATCTCTCACGTAATGCATTGGCATCATCAGCAAATTGCTCATACGTGATGGTATTGATCGGTGGTCTCCCAGAGCGCCCGTTTCCTCTATGATCATAAAAAATTAGTTTGAAAATTTCGCCTAAAGGATCAAGGGTTGGACGTAAATAAGTATGATCAATTCCTAATCCCCCATGCATAACTAAAAAGGGAGTTCCCGAACCAAATTCATTATAATACAATTCAGTATCATTAACCTTAGTTATAGTCATTATTTCACCCAAATTAATTTGATTTTAAAACTAAAATTGAATAAAAGTATATTAGAATATAATATTTAAAAACTTCTTTATTTGGATTTAACTTTTTTTTTTTAGCCATTTTGGAACTCTAAAATCATCAACTACAATACATTTCCCATGGTCCCAATCAGGATAAGGTTTGATGTCCAAAACAGGAGTGCCATCATAAGCATCAAGACCCCTTACCCAAAGAACATTCGCCTCATGTTTTATTAGCTCAACCAATGTCAACCCAATAGGATTTGGATGAATTGGAGCCCTTGTCGCAAAAATACCTACGGGCTTGGAATCTTTTGTTTTACCAGGATGATGTAAGTAGCTGGTATCCGTGATTTTCTCTATCCAGAAGATGATATAAATATGTGAGAAATCGTTAATACCGTCCAAAGCCTTAGTTAAGCTCTCATTAATAATTATCTTTGAAATAAGACTCCTATCTTTATTATTTTCTAAAATTGATTTCCGTTCTATATAACCAATTGGATTGATTTGAATTGTATTCATAATCTAAAATAAAACACATCAATATAAAAAAAGTTTGATTCTTTTCTTTGTATTTTTATCATGAATGCTTAAGAAAACATCACCATTTATGGGGGTGATGAATTAAGTACGAATCTTTTGAAATTAGTAAAACAAATTGAATACAAAAGCAAATTAATAGGGATCCAAGTCAAAAGCATTGATGAATCCTACACTTCTAAATGCTCTTTCTTGGATAATGAACCAATCGGAAAACATGAAAAATATGCAGGAAAAAGAATTTCTAGGGGAATGTTCAAAACCTCCAAAGGTATTTTACTCAATGCTGATGTAAATGGGGCATATAATATAATGAAAAAAGCATTCCCAAATGCCATTTCGGCTGATGGGATAGAGGCATTCGGACTAATGCCACAAATAATTCAACAAAACATTGTTGATATTATTGTTTGAAATAAAATGAGTAAAGTTTTACTTGTTTTAATAGTCTTCTTCTAGTTTAAGTACTATAATTCATTTACAATAGAAAAATATAAATTTATATCAATACTTAAATTACATAGCTATGAATAGTTTGTTAATGAGCTCTAACAAGATTTTAGATGATTTATCAATCACGATAAAAGAAACTGCAGATGATTGTGAACTCTATAAAAAGCGCTGTAAAGATGCTGAATTTGATTTTGATACCACTTTAAAAGAATCTACACTTGGCGAAATTCCCTATATACCGTGGGGTTTTTTCAAGCAATCTCATAATATGTTCAAGGAATTATTACGAGGAAATACTTTTGACGAATTAGAATATTGGATGGAATCATCCTCAACTTGTGGAGATCCTAGCATCGTTGGAAGACTTGATAGCGATATTGAAGTTTTAAAATCAAATTATAATGCGGTTTTCAATTCTTTTTCAAAAAAGAAAACTGTAAATAATTTAATCTTATTTGCTCCTGATATGAGAATCATTAATAAGATAAGGCATAAATTCTACAGAAAAAATGCGTATCTCTTATACAAGAGTATTGTAGATATTTGGGAAGGAAGAAATGTAAGCTTTTTATTACAATTCTTTCTAGGAAGAACAATTTGGAAATTGGTTACAACCTTAAAGCCTCGTGTTGTGATTGGGATTAATGGAGAGTTATTAAAATCTGAACTTAATCGTGTTGAAAAAAATAATATCCCCACGATCATGGCAAATTCACCACTTTGGATGCATAGAGTATTAAAGGATTACTATCAAAAAGAGAAGAGAACATTTGATTTAAGTGATCATTTTTATATTATCACTGGAGGTGGTGGTTGGGATGGAACTAAAGGTCGTGTTAAGTTAGGGTATAGAGTAGAAAAACCAGAATTCATTGAACAAATGTGTGATATGTTCAATATTACTCCAGATAAATTCTGTGATAATTTTGCAGCAACTGAAAGCCCAATGGCGTGTGGTGGTCATTGGTCAAAACAGCACAATGATTTTATACTTCACATTAATAAAGACCAAGGGCGAATTGTAGTTCGAGATATTGAATCGTTAGAACCTATTAAAAAAACAGGACAACCAGGACTTCTAGAATTAATAACCCCCTATGGAGTAGATAGCTATGCGGGAGTTGCGGTGTTATTAGATGACATTGTTCAAGTGGAAAATTGGGAAAGATGCCCCGAATGCGGTCGAGAAGGTTCAATCTTCAGAGTATTAGGACGTTTAACCCCATCAGTAGGAAAAGGATGCAGTTCTTTATTTAGTTTAGATGCTTTTAACTTATGAGAAAAAAATTATTAAGGTTTATAATCAGGATGTCTAACTCCAAGTTCCTCTAATAAGGGCATTAAAAATTCATTATAAAATCCTTTTATATGTAATACTTTTCCCAAATATAAATCTAAGAATTCTTGAATATCATACTTAATTTTATCAATATCAATAAAGTCATATTCAGGTTCAATTTTTATCTTATCTAATTTTAAAGGAGTTAATTGCTTCATGATTAAATATCGCATAAATTGAGTAAAACTGCTTTCAACTAACTGCTCTTCCTCTTCATTTAGTTCATATACATCATGAGCTATTTTATTTCTTAAGTCTTCTACATTTTTTGTTAATATTTCAAGGTTTTTAGGTAAATTTAGTGCCTCAATCTTTTGTACAACAGATTTACTATTAGAATCCTCAACTTGGGAATCTAAATATTCTATTAAAGTCGAGTAAAAGTGTATCAAGAATTTGAAGGAATCAATAGATTTATCCTCTTTCCATTTGTTATAAGAATTTCCCCAATGGTCAAAATTCACCTCATCTAAAGCATTTTTGATGCTTATTTTAATATTATCCACTTTTTCTATAAAATAATCTGAATAATCCATATAGGGTTTGTTATTTGCATCAAACTGGTATTTAAAAGTCTTTCCAAATTCTTTAATTGCCCCCAATTTTTTTATAAGAGAGGGATCTTCAATTACTTCTTTTCTCCCAATTTCTCCTGCGAATTTTATTAGATATCTACATTGAGAACAATAAGTTACATAAGAACCCCGGAGTGAAGTGAATGGTTTAAGCTCAATCTGATGCTTACCATTCGGAAATTCTACAATCTCACCCTTGGATTCTATTTGATCAAAATGTGTTTTTTCATAATGAAAAGATTCTGGAATGAATTGAAAACCACAAACTGGACATTTAACCTTCTCTCTTTTTGGTTTCATATTATTTCACTATAGGTTTTTTTTGTGATAAAACGTTCTTGTAAAAGTATGTGTAGACACGATCAGAGGTAACCAAGTAACAAAATAATAAAGCCTTATTTATTAGGTTTATTGAAAATATTCGCCAAAAATAATATTAAAAAATATAATATCTGAGAATTAACTAATACTTTTTTTATTAAGGGAATCTATTAAAATAAAAGTGTATTGTGCTTGAATAAAAGAGATATTATCTTTTCTGATTGTAAAATTTGTGATTATTATGAAGAATTTGAGAGATGAATATTCAAAAAAAGTAACTTCAAAAGAGGAAGCTATTTCCAATATAAATTCTGGAAACCGTGTAGTTTTTGGACATGCTGCTGGAGAACCAATTGTATTAGTGGATGAACTTGTAAAACAAAAGGATCGCTTGCAGAATGTTGAAATAGTTCATATGGTTCCTCTTAGAGAGTGTCAATATTGTATCCCTGAAATGGAACAGAATTTCTATCATAATTCCTTATTTGCTGGGGCAGGCACACGAAAAGCGATAATGGAGGGGAGGGCGGATTATACTCCTACATATTTTTCTGAAATTCCACGCCTTTTTAGAGATAATATATTACCGATAGATGTAGCTTTAATTCAGCTTTCTCCACCAGATAATAAGGGTTATATGAGTTTTGGTATATCAGTTGACTATACATTACAGGCCGCTAAATCAGCAAAAATAGTAATTGCTGAAATAAATAATCAAATGCCTACAACAAAGGGTGCTATTATTCACATTTCTGATATAGATTATATAGTCGAAACTGACAGACCGTTAATTGAAATACCAATTCCTAAAATTAGTGATATTGAAGAAAAAATTGGACTTAATATTGCTACATTAGTACCAGATCAGGCAAATCTTCAATTAGGTATAGGGGGAATCCCTGATGCTGCATTAAAATTTCTCAAGGAAAAGAAAGATTTAGGAATTCATACTGAAATGTTTTCTGGCGGAGTAGTTGACCTTTATGAAGAAGGGATTATCACAAATAAATATAATAACTTAAATCCAGGTAAATTTACTGCCACTTTCTTAATGGGAACAAAAAAGCTTTACCAATTTGTCGATAATAATCCAAATGTTGAAATGCATCCTGTTGATTATACAAACAATATCTTGATTGCGGGAAAAGTTAACAATTTAATTTCAATTAATTCCGCGCTCCAAGTGGATTTATTTGGTCAGGTTAGTGCAGATACTCTTGGTTATCAGCAATACTCTGGTGTTGGAGGGCAGATTGATTTTGTTCGTGCTTCAAGTGTATCTCATGGTGGTAAATCGATTATTGCTCTTCCATCAACAAACAAAAAAAAGACGATTAGCCGTATCGTTTCCAAATTAAAAGATGGATCATGCGTAACAACTTCACGTAACGACGTTCATTATATCATTACAGAATATGGAATTGCAAATTTACGTGGAAAAACAATTCGTCAACGAGCAAAAGCTTTAATTAATATTGCTCATCCAAATTTTCGTAAACGACTTGAAGATGATTTCAGTAAGAGGTTTGTATCTTAAAAACTCGATTTTCTTAAAAAAAGTGATAAATTTTCTGAAATAACTTAAATTATAATAATATTATAGTTCAGATTTAAGTCAATTTTATAAAATATATACTAATTCTAAAAAGATATATTTAAATCCTATAATAGTTATGGTTAATAGGGTGGAAGAAACAACATTAATTTGGTGATTGAAATTAGTAATGAAAACAATATCAAAAAAAATGAAAAAGTATTATATAGAGAATGGATACCAGCTGGAAAATTTGTAAAGTTTTTAGTCCTCTTTGTAGTTTTACTTATTCTTTCTATCGGTATTATAATTACTGCTTTTATACCCGAAGAATTGGCTTTTATAGGGATTATACTCGGTACTGTAAGTATATTTATTCTCCTTGTATATTGGAACTATAGAGGGCTAAAAATCACCTTAACCAAAAATCAACTTGATGTAGAATATGGAATTTTTAATCATAAAAAAATTCCAATAAAAAAAATAACCAGATGTGAAATAACTAAAGCAAATTTTAGAAAATACGGTGGAGTAGGAATTCGATTCGGATTAGATGGTTCAATAGCATATAACACGGATTTCGGAGAAGCTGTAAAACTAACCTTTCAATCTGGGAGACCATTCGTTTTCTCTACAAGAAATTCACAAGAAATATGCAATCTAATAGACAAATTATTGAATTAACCTTTTTCTGTGAGGTATGACGCTCTATTTTAAATATGCGTATTGAATTGGCTAAATATGATTAAATCTAGTTTGATATTTAATATGTTTAGCATTTCATTTTATATATAATAGAAAGTTATCAAGTACAATCACACAAAATTTTCCAAATTAAGGTTTTTAAAATAAAACAAGTTATTAGAATATTAAAAAGTAATATCAATAAGTTAGTTGATCTAATTAATGAATTTTTAAGAGAAAATGCGGATAAAAATGCCGAATTGGTTTCCGTTGCTAATTTCGCCCAACGTAAATATTTAGCATTTCTTCAATATGATGTATGATAAATCTAATACTCAATAAATTGAGATAAGTTAATTATCAATCTTCCTTTTTCTCTATTTTTTTCTTTATATTTTCTAAGGATGGAGCTGCTTAAGCAATAAAGAATTATTCTATTACCCATTAAGAAATGTTAAATAACTTTTCAATAAGCTTTGAAAATTTAAAGAAAAAAAAATATTTAATAATTAAGATATTTTACCTTATACCTATCTATAAGTATTTAATAGCTAAAAGGATATCGTTTCGTGTTATTTTCTTACGCTTTGAGTGTTTGGTTAATCTTAAAGCGGTTTTCGTCAATTTCTCAGCAGATGAGCCCAACCACTCAACCAATTCATTTACAGCATCACGAGCAACAATAACAGCCCCATTATGTTTCATTAATCTTCTAATAGGGCTCCAACTTATATAATCAGAACCAGCCATTTTTTATTCCTCCACTTTTTTAAATAATTATTTTAATTCTTTTTGAATTTTATTATTTTTTAAGAGATTGTTATATAGATATACATCTTTTGGTTATTTAAAGGTTTTTATCCATACTTAATTTTATGGAAATAAAAATAAAAAAAATTAAACGACAAAATTCGAAATTATGAAGTTGATCAATTTTATGGAAGTTAGAAATTTTTTATTTATTCATTAAAAAATCGAGTTTTAAAGCAAAACATTTATTTCCAAAAGATTAAAATAATTCAAAGAGAATTAAAATTTATAAGATATAGTTTAAGAACTATATATCCTTGATAAAAATGATTTGGAACACGAGAATAACAAAAATGACCGGAACCCAGTACCCTATAATAATGGGAGCTTTTATGGGATTAGGTAGAGCTGAATTCGCAGCATCTTTTTCAAATGCGGGAGGGTTAGGAATTCTAACAGCAATAAATTTTAAAACTGTTGACAAGTTTCAAGAAGAAATTGAAAAAATGAAAAAATTGACAGACAAGCCTTATGGAGTAAATTTTTCAGTAATGCCTCCACAATTCATTGAAAGAACAGGAAGAGGAAGAACAGAAGATTCTTATCTTGATTATGTAGACATTGCAATTGATGCCGGTATTAAAGTTTGTACTACATCAGCCTATAAAGCATCGAAAATAGGAAAGAACCTGCATGATGCTGGATGTTTTTGGTTTCATAAATGCGCAACAGTGAAACATGCCTTATCAGCCGAAAAAGCTGGTGCTGATGCTGTGACCATCGTAGGTCTTGAAGGTACAGGTTTTAAAAACCCTCTTCAAAACACTACGCTTATTAATATGACTATGGCAAGAAAACTATTAAAAATTCCAGTTATCGCGGCAGGAGGTATTGGAGATGCCAGAGGTTTCCTTGCGGCTCTTGCCATGGGTGCGGGTGCTGTATGTTTTGGAACCGCAATTATCGCAACAAAAGAAAGTCCTGCCTCCGATTCATGGAAAAAGGCATTGTTAAACCAAGATATCTTTGATGAGAAATTTCATAAGAAAATTTTCCATTTTCAATTAAAAGATTCTCCAATAGGCTCCATGGCTGCGGGTCATTGCGATGAAATTGTCACACTTAAAGAATTTATGGATAATATCATATCAAATGCCGAAAAAATCCTAAAAAAATGGGGTTATGAAGGTAATGAATTCAATACTTTATGATAATAATCATTTCTTCTTCAGTCGTCTTTTCTATTCACTTCAATTTAAAAATTATTCATTCATCACTCTTTTATGACGAACTTTATCGATTCATTTCCTCAAATAATTTTTTTATCCTCAGTAATTCTTTTTCCATTTCTGCATCAGACAAAGAAGGAGGTTGGATTTTTTCACGGTCAACATACTCCATCATCTTATAAATCGAGACTTTAGCTAGAATAGCTGCTTCAGCTAAACTTACTATTCCCTTTCGAAATTTCTCACCTACATCTTTCAATCTATACTCCTGAATTTGAGCGAGCAAAAATTTTCGAATTAAGGAAGAACGGTCTATGCGTTCTTTTTCGCTTATCTGGTTTAATTCTTCAATTTCTTTTTCATCCAATCTAGTCGAAACCACATCAGTCATTTTTTATCATCCCCCTTTTCTTGAAGTTTTTTCATGAAAAATAAAATGGATTTTGGGTTTGTTGCGTTAACTGATTCTAATTTATTCAATCATATTAATTTATAGTTAATCCTATTATTATTTATAAGACCTAATAATTATTTATGGTAAATCAATTTGGTAAAGAAAAGAAATAAAAAGAAAATAAAGGGAAATAAAGGAATTAACAGAAAAGACTCTGAAGTAAAGGAATATGGTGTAGTCTTAACTAAAGATAAGAAATATCGTCATCGAATTTATCCACAAAAAGGGAAAATCCCGGATGAAGATGAGGATTATAAAATCGTTTAATTTTTAATGAGTGACTTAGTTATTAAATTGAATGAAGGGATCAAAAAAATTAAGAGAAAAATTACCAAATTATCAAGGAAAAAGAATTTATAGGTTTATATTAATTGTATTTCTTATCGCTTTAAGCTCGATAACATTTCAGTTAGTTATGGACTCTTTATCGCGTATTTTACTGAATAATTCTATTTTACAGATTTTAGAACCACTAACTCCTATATTTGGTTCATTAATTATAGTGATAATTGGTTTCTTATTGGTCTATTCCATCTGGAGGAATCGGGAGAAATATGTGCGTAATTTTGGTGATTTAGCTTATCAAAAAGCATTTAAATTTATAGTCACTGGTATTCCAATGGTTATTTCAGTAATAGTGCATAGCTTTTTCCCCACTGATTTAATTGTATCATATGGAAATAACAAGAATCTTAGCTGGTACTTAGGAACTCCTATTTCTGATATATTTTTCGGTTTTTCAATGATATTTTTCATTGTGAGATTATGCTTGTGGTTAATATTTGTTAGTTTAGGATTAACTGTCGTTTTAAAATCTTTAAAGATTTTTGGCATTGATAATATGGGTCTCGTCTATGTTTATTATCCAAATGAGTCTACACTCGAAAACCATGAGATTTATTCTATATTACGCCATCCTACTTATCATAGTTTAATGTTACTTAGTATTGGAAGCATATTTCTTAGATTCTCAATTTATTCAGTTATCTTCTTTTTCATATTTATAGTAGGAATAAATATACACCTCAAATTCGTGGAAGAAAAAGAATTACTTCAAAGATTTGGAGAAGAATACAAAACATACAAGGAAAATGTACCAGCCTTTCTCTTAAGATTTAAGGATCTTAAGAAATATTTCTCATTTGTTTTTTATAAATTAAGATAATCTATTTACCTGCCTTTTGATTGAATCTATGTTATTCTGGGTTGTCATGATCATCTGAGGAATGTTCAATTCTTTATAAATTTCAAGTGCTCGCTGTAAAAAATCAATGGATTTCTGGTGTTCTTTCTTGTATTTATAATAAATTATACCCAGATTACTAAGTGATCTGGCAATTCCGGGTTTATTACCAAGATTTTCCATGATATTTAATACTTGTTCATAGTGTTGTATTGTTTCTTCATATCTTCCTAAATCCCCTAATATTCCTCCAATATTGGTAAGCTGGCTTGCTACTCCTTCTAAATTTTCTAGTGATTGTTCAATACTAAGTGCTTTCTTATATTCTCCAAGTGCTTTTTCAAATTCTCGCCTAGCTTCGTATATTGAGGCTCGATTTCCATATCGAACGCCTAAGTGTGTTTTTTCTCCAATTTTTTCAGTGAGTGCTATAGATTGATTAAATAATTCAAGGGCTTTATTGAAATCCCTCTTAGTACGATAATACATCCCTATATTATTTAAACCAGTAGCTTGCCCTGACAAATCTCCAATATCTTTTCTGATGTTAATTGCTTCATGATATTTTTCTAATGCTAAATCAAACTTTCCTGTTTGATAATAAATTACCCCAATTGAATTTGCGGCTAAAGCTTTTACATTTAGGTTCTGAATTTTTAAAGCCGTTTGATAGGCTCTTTCTAAATATTGTAAAGCCTGGTTGTACTGCCCTGCGGTTCTAAAAATATTTCCAATAGTATTTAGTGTAAAGCACATTTCATTTAGATCTCCTAATTGCTCATTAATTTTAAGAGCTTCAGAAGAATAATTTAATGCAGGATTTAATAGACCTTGAGAGAACTTTATTCCGGCAAGATTGTTTAAACACAAGGCTTTTCTGAATAAATCACCTGTTTTTTCTACAATTTCAAGCGCGGATTCAATATTTTTTACTGCATTAGGAATGTCTCCATTATCTCTATATAAAATTCCTAGATTATTCAAAACTGAAAATTTTATTAGATTTGGGGAACTTTCCGTCAATGAAGCCGCAGCTTCAATGTTGTATTTAAATGCATTCTTTAAATCACTTCTTTTTCGATATAATTCTCCTATATTCAAAAGTACTCCTATTTTTTCAACTTTTTGATTTAATTTTTTAGTTAATCCAAGAGTTATTTTGAAATTTTCCAGGGCAATATCATAATCTCCTTTGGAGAGATTAATTAAACCTAATGCATTCGTAAAATAGGTTTGATTGATCTCATTATCTTCTTTCTTGGACAAGTTTAAACCTTGCTGAGCTGTTCTTTCTGCTGATTCAATATCTCCTAATTCATAAAAGATTTCATGAGCAAGGCGATATTTTGAAGAAATTGATGCCTCAAAATGAGTTTCCTGCATATAATCATCAAAACTTAAAATTTCCGGTGTATCTTTTTTCAGTAACTCAAAGGATTCTTTAAATATAGGGGCTAATTGTTCTTTTACAAAGTTAATAGTCATTGCTCTAATCCTGTAAACTTCTATGTTTTTATTTGAAGCAAGTTCCCCTAACATTTTATCTAGTTTAGGTAATTCAGAAGATCTTAAATTTGATAAATCCTCTATTGATTTATATTTATAAATTTCTTCTTTTCCAGGAATTAGGCTTTGATCATGCTCTATCCATATTATTCTCTTCATTGTACTCAATTCTTTTAACATTGGGCTGATATCAAAATCATCGCTACCGGAATAACCCATAATAACTAAATCCCTTCTATTCATTACTTCATCGATTAACGGCTTTTTATATGGTTCGATGGCAAATGTTTTACCTTTTTCCCTTTCACGCCCAAGAGCACTTATAGTAGTTACTAAAGATTTATTCGTCAGTCTCCCCTTTATCGGATCCCATTTAGAACCATGAATTTTAATGATTGGGAACTGGAAAGATACCTTCTTCTGATAATCTTCTTTTGTTATAATAATCATCACTTTTTTATGATAATTATGAAACATAGGATACGCATCGAGTTTTTTCTTCAACGCCATTTCAAGAAGATAATCAAAATTTGTCGTAATCACATAATTATACCGCATTATCATATTTGCTAAGAATATATGAATAGCATTTGGCTCTTTTACTTCACTTAGATAATCCAAAAACTTTAATTCTTTATCAAATAGATTCTGAACTTTTTCAACTAAGAATTCATACCTCAAGGATTCCAATGATGATAACTTCTCAATTTCCTCTTCAGGAGCATAATACTTGAATAGTTCACGCACAAACATTCTTGCAGAAGGAACACAAGATGGAGAATCCATTGAGATTCCTGCACCTACTAAGAAAGTATACATTCTAGTTTCAGAAAAAAGATGTCTAAATTCTGGTGCTAGTACACCTTCTGAAATCTTAATTGTAATATTCTCGAGCTTTATTTTTGACCCCTCATTTAAATTAATTATCATATGTAAATATTTGAATATCTTAAAATAATTTAACCGGTATTAAAAATTCTTTGCTACTAAAAAAAGGACTAATATGTAAGTTGGATAGTTCATTTTCACTCAAAAAGAAAATTTGATAAAGAAATTTATAGTGAAATAAAATATCGTATTTTTAATATTCTTAAAATAAGCGAATTGAATTACAGATCCTCTAAATTTTTACGATTCATTTATTATAGAAATAATTGATTTTTTCAATTTCGGTAAATCTACTATAATGACTTCCCATGTAAGTTCTAAATCCACCCCAAAATATTGATGGATTAAAATATCTCTCATTCCTGTAATTTCTTTCCATGGGATATTTTCATGACTTCCCTTAAAGTCACTAGGAATATTTTTAATCACTTCCCCTATAATTTCTATCCTTCTAATAACAGAATCTTGTAATTGCTTAGATTTTAAAAAATCTGATTTCTCCTTATCTTTAATATACTCTTCAATTAAATTAATAGCCTCTAGAATATGCTCTAAAAAGATATTTACGTTTTTTTTCATAAAATCTCAACCTGTTCAGCTAAAATCTGTTTTTTTAATAATGGATGGAGAGAATTATAGGTGAGTACATCTACTTTACATTTTAACACATCCTCAAGTTCGATTTTTAACCTTACTAAATCTAATAAGCTTTTAGTCCCATTAAATTCTATTAATATATCTATATCGCTCTCATCAGTCATTTCTTCTCTTACAATAGATCCAAATAAAGAGGCTCTTTTAACATCATGCTCTTCTAATTTATCTAAAATTTTTTCTTTTAGCTTTTCAATTTGAGAAACCATATTTATTTATCAGCCTATTCTAAAGTTTATGTTATCTTTACTTAGTATTATCTTAACTAAGCTTAAAAAACTTATTAATTAATATAGCTTCTATATTCAAGGCTGACTTATCGGTCGTACGGTTCAAAAATGTCACTCTCCCAAAAGTGTGCATGTCGTAGAAGATATCTTAAAGAAGTTTAAATCAGGGGAAAAAAATGTAGCAGAATTCTGGATCCAGATGAATGGTAATTTTATAATGATTCGTTATTTTGCCATGAGAGGTGAGGAAGGACAATATGTAGGAACACTGGAAGTTTCTCAAGAACTCTCCAATTTAAGATCTCTTGAAGGGGAACGGCGTCTTGTTCAATGGGGAGATTAAAACAATTTCTATCTATTATTAAATAGTAGATTGTTATATGATGAAAACAAGATATAACAATATTATTTATTTTATTTCAAATTTGAATTATCAAAACTTTAAAAACGAAGAAAATGTACGTCCTTGAGCTTCGATAATACATTCTTTACCTTGAGAATTTATCTTCAAAATAGCTTTATCAATAATCTCAATTGGAATACCTTCCTTTGGCAGAACTTTATGAAACCAATCGATTATAGATTTATAATACCTTTCTACATCATCTCCTCCAAGATCAGGCACAAATTTGCCTTTCTTTAAATCAATAAGTATTTCATTTTCAGGTGTATAATGGTAAAATGGGTCAACCATATATCCTTGGGAATCACCCGATGACTCCCTTATTACCTGATTGACTACTGATTTTAATCTGTTTAATTTTATTTTTACCATCTTATTCTCTTGAATTAAATTCGAAACATGGTTATTTTCAACATTACATAAACGCTATAAAAACTAATTAAAAGTATTCCTTCCCATCGTTTTAAGGTTTTTTCACTCCATAATAAGTAAAGTGCAATAAATAACGCCACTCATAGGCTCGGATACCTACAAAAGTATTTGGACTCCGTTTTGGTGTTTCTAAAAGTTTATTTATAAGCTCTGATTGATCAAGCATATTCTGAGCTTCTTTTATAGTTATATTTTCTCCTTTATCATAAGCTTTTTTCAAAGATAAAGCTGAATCTTCATTCATTATATTTAATATAATAAAGGTTTGTTTATTTTAATTAAGGCTAGAGAACTAACATTAATAAGGATTCAGAATGATATAATATAATTAAATATTTCAGTAATCATTTAAAAGATGAGTATTCATGGTCTATGATTTGATAATTGTTGGAGGCGGTCCAGGCGGGGCAACTGCGGCAAAAATTGCAGCAGAAAGTGGCTCAAAGGTTTTATTACTTGAGGCTGGCAAGGAAGGGCGGTATAAATGCTGTGCTGGTGGCATTCCAGTTAGTAATGAGGATTTCACACCAATTCCCCATGGTGTTAGTGAACGTGAAATTACAGGTGGAGTTATAGTAACCCCTAAAAATGGACCTATGGAATTTGATACAATGGGAGCAAAAGATAAGGGATATTGCATGTTTCGAACTGATTTCGATAATTACCTTGTAAATATTGCTCGAGACGCCGGTACTGAAGTAATCTACGAATTTCGCGGAAAAAAAATTGAGATCAATAGCAGAGATGTACTTGTTAAAGGACCTAAAGAGTATCGAAGTAAATGTGTAATTCTTGCAACTGGCCTTGGGGGAGCACGTCTCCAACGCAGTCTTGGAATGGAAGTACCCCCCATGATAACCGGAATACAAGCCGAGTTTGAAATTCCTGAATCCGTCATTACAGAACAATTCAGCAACCGGGTTTGGGAATTCTTCGATCGTACCATAAGTGACCATGGTATAGCCTGGGCATTTCCTAAGCAGGAAGCAGTGAGTATTGGTATATTAGGCAGAAATATAAAGATAAGCGATTTTAAAACTTTCCTTCGTTATCCATTCATAAAAAATAAGATTAAAGGCAGAGAGATGAAAGTATTTGGATGTCATAAGATCTGGGCAGCACCTATTCCAGATCGATTGATTGCAAAACCATATCGTGAGCGTGTTATGATTATTGGAGATGCGTGTGGAACTGCAGACCCTATTTTATATGAAGGGATCTACCAAGCCCGATTATCAGGTAGATTTGCGGCTGAAACATTCTGTAAAGCGCTTGAAGAGGGAGATTTTGGAGAATCGAGTCTCGCACGATATCACAATCTCCTCCTAAAACACCTTTACGAAGAAGACTTGAGATATTCTTATAAAATCCATACTCTTTTATATCACAGTAGACTCTTAGAGAAAGTTATCGATGCTGTATATTCGATAGCACAGGAAGATCCTGAGATGATGCAATCAATAATTGCATTGTTTACAAGAAGTCAAACTAGAAAACAGATTTGGAAGGTGATGTTATCCCATAAACGGAAGCTTATTAAGCATTTGGGGGTTTCAAGTAGCTTACGTTTAATTCCATCGTTATTTCGAACTTCACGTATTTAACTTATTTATTTTGAAAAAAATTTAAGAGTAAATTGAGCAAAAATTTAAATTAGAATATATTTGGCTATGTTTCTTGGATTAAGATCTAATCATACATCAAAAGTCCATTCTCCGTCTCGCATTATTGGTTCTACGGTATCATCTTCCAATATTCCATCTACATTCATATCTCCCGAACCAATCATAAAATCAAGATGGATAAGGCTATTATTACCTCCAGCAGCCTTGAACTCTTCATCTGTCAATTTTTCACTATCTTTCAATGAATCTCTGTAAGCCTGACCTATTGCGATATGATTTGAAGCATTTTCATCGATTAAAATATTACAAAAAAGCAATCCTGTCTGTGAAATAGGAGAACTATTAGGTACTAAAGCAATCTCGCCTAATCTTCGAGCTCCTTCGTCAATATCTATTGTTTTAAGTAAAAATTCATTACCAACCTTAGCTTTTGCCTCAATTATACGCCCTTTAGAAAACTTAAAAATGCACTCCTCAACAACCATTCCTTGAAAGAATATGGGTCTAGTAGTCTTAACAACTCCATCAACTTTGTCTTTATGTGGCATTGTATAAACCTCTTCAGTAGGTAAGTTTGCTGTAAAATCAATCCCGTTCTGTGATGTTACACTCCCCCCATTCCAGATATGGTCCTTAGGCAACCCAATTGTTAGAACCGTTTCTAGAGAAGTTAATTTTAGTGCTCTGTACTGTTTCTGATTTAAATAATTACATCGCTTATGGAGGTTTTCATTATGATTCTGCCAAGCAGAAATAGGATTCTCTTCATTTATTCGACAAATTTTAAATATAACATCCCACAATTTCTGAATTCGTTCATTTGAAGGAATATCTGGAAATATTTTATCTGCCCAAGCCTTGTTTGGTGTTGAAATAATTAACCAGTTTAAATTATTTTTAGTAACAAGATTTAATACAGGTTTGAGACGCTTAAGTAAATGGAGTTGAAATTTTAAAATCAGACTAGGATCCACATCTTTCAATAAATCGAGATTCGGGTTGATAATTTGAAGATTCGCATCTCCTGCTTGAGAAATATCGAGTCTTGCATCTATCCTCCATTTTGGATATTCTCTAAGCGATTTTTTAGGACCATATTGAAATCGAATCAATCGTAATTGCTCATCACCCCATACCACATCAACTAATCGAGCTCCCATTTGATATGCTTTTTTCGCAATTATCCGTACCAACGGGGCGGCTTCAAAAGATATACCATCATAGCCTGAAGTAGCCCCTCCGATGAGTAATCGCTGCTTAGGTTGGAGATTTAACCCAACTTTTAATATCACTTCAGCATATTTTTCTAATTTCTGTTCGAACTCTGACGACATAAGGTTTCAATTCACTTTTCTACTTTCTATTAAGGTTATGTAATGTAATTACAATTAAAAAGGATTTAGAAAAAATTATCACAATTTTTAATTGTGGTTAATTGCAGATATTTATGTCTATTAGTATAATTCAGTCAAATAACAAAACCATTTTAGGATCTTTAGACATTTTTAAATTTCATAGATACTATTATAATAATGTGAATACTACAGAGGAACGAATTATGAATCCTGTGGAAGTTTATATTATAGCCAAAGATGCTGGTGTTTTACTGAATAAATATTCAATTATGGATTTTGGGCAAACAGACAAGGATCAATTAATGTCTGGGTTTTTAACTGCTCTCAATAATTTTGTCAAGGAGTTAGACTTTCCTGCTGGGGTGTCATTAATTCGATCCGGACATTTAGAAGCTCGGTTCAGCCCAGGAGAGCATGTTTTTTCTGTTTTAATTATCGATTATCAAATGCCGCTTGGATCATCAACCGAATCCATTCTCAGTGGTCTTGCTGAGGAAATTACTCAAAAGTTTGAAGAAAAATATAAGGAAGCCTTGGAAAGACAGATAAAATCTAATAAATTTAAACCAAACACCTTTGAAGACTTTTGGAAAGATGTTGATCACATCATTGATCAATTTGGTGAACAATCGCATGAGTTATATCAAAAGTTAATATTGATCGAGGCGATGTATGCAAAGGTGCCACAAAAATGGTGTCTCCCGCTGATTGAACGGGCAGGGGAGGGAAAAAGAGTCAATATTGTGGAAAATATCCCAGAGATGTATCATCGCGTCTTAAAGGGAGCTATTCAAAAAGTAAATCTAAACAGTAAACCAGTGTGGGAAATCTTTGCCGTGTCATTGCTTGATCCCAAATCTCTTTAATTTTTCTACTATAAGGAGTCTAATTATTATTTATTAAGACCAAACCAACTCCATCAATTAAATCAAGATCAAAAGATCGTTTTGGATCAAATATCTTTTAAAAAATAATGTAATTACTTTTAAAAAGAATTTAGTAAAAATTGTCATATTTTATTAGTTAACTTTTCGATACTTTTCAATGTCAATTCAGCCTTTTCCCGATTTCTTCCATGTACAATTACATGATAACCAGATTTAACAAGTTCAATCGCTGTTTGGTATCCTATTCGATCTGTGGATCCTGTTATCAGAATAATTTTATCTTCTTTAATAAGCAACCATCTCGTTATTCTATATTCAAAAGATAAAAAATTAAGTTTTAGAAGCTTTCTATAATATTTTATTGAATTTGTTTTATAAATTATTATAAATTAAAAATCGATCATAAGATTCCTTATTTTACTAGATTAAAAAATCAAAAAGTAAAAAAAAGGATATATTTAAAATATAAACGTCTAATGTAAATCATTAATTATAAATATAAAACATTAAGTGGTACTAAAAATGTTTAGAATCATTAAAGATATTCTTAAAGGAAAAGTAAAAATGACATTAGGACGTACCTTAAGTGGTGCGGAGAGGTTTTTATTAACTTCGCTTTTCTCTAAAATTGATAGAGTGGCTACGTTACTAGTTCCAAGTAATGTTCACCCACAATTACTTGATCCTGATTATGATTTTGTACGCTTGACTAACAATGTGGAAGCTAATCTAGAATTATTCACTATATTACGTGAAAGATTTCCTAATGTAGATGCTGCGATGCCAGCAAGCTGGTTAGGATTAGCGGGAATGGGACAAGTAGAGATGGGGACAACAATGAGAATAACCCCTATGGTTGAGCCTTCTCCAGATATTTATGCACTTGAAAAAATGTCCTTAGAAGAATTAGAATTACCTAAAATGGAAGGATTTTTAAAAAACCAGATTGAATTATGTGTTGAAATTCAAGACAGGTACCCTGAAATGACTTCTCCACCAATTATTGAGGGATCTTTTGATTTGGCAATTTTATTGCGGGGAGAGAAACTATTTAATGATTTTATTCTCTATAAAAATTTTGTAAATGCAACAGATTCAGATAAAAAAGAGAAAATAAAAAAGAAAGGGGATCCTACCTTTTTTCCAAGGATCATGGACTTTGCTACTGAAGCTAGTATACATATAGGTAAGATGTATAAAGAACAAGGAATTAACATGCTCGGTGTTGTAATAGTAAATCAGTATGCAAATCCACCGATTATGTCCCCTAACGATTTTATTACCTATATATATCCATATGTGGAAACTGTGTGGAGAGAATTTAAAAAATATCGTGCAACAGCAGGTTACATGCCACCTTCGCCAACAGTGGCAAATGAAATTATTAGTTATCCCGCTCTTAGTGGTATTGCATGTTTTAATAATTATATGTTCCCACAAAATGAGATTGGTTTAACACCGGACGCTTATGATGAAGAAATGATTCATCTTTCAAAGGAGCTCAAAACACCATATCAACATCTCATTCATGGCAAGTTCTTAAGAGATGGAACTAATGAAGAAATTGAAGCGCATGTAAAAAAAGTATGTGAACTTGCGGTGGAAAATAAAGTTCCTATGGGTTTAGGAATAGCAGCAGTTCCTTTAGGGACGGATTTAACAAAAATCGATTTAATTCTTAATTCAGTAGGTAAATATGGGGTGTATGAATGAGTTCTCTAAGCAAACTAGTCGAGGAAGGTGAAGTTTATGATATTGAGGAAGCTGTAATAGAAGCTTTAAAAAAATCAGAACCTATTAAAATTACTGAAGATCTTATCAAAGGTTTAAAGTTAGCAGGTGACAGATTCAAAGAGGGAGAGTATTTTGTAGTTGAGATGATGCAAGCATCTGAAACCTTTAAAGAAGGCATGAAAATAATAAAACCAAAATTAGGAGATACTAAAAGAGAAAATATGGGAAAAATAGTGATCGGAACTGTACAAGGAGATATCCATGATATAGGAAAAAATCTGGTGATGATTATGTTTGAAGGAGCTGGATTTGAAGTAATAGATTTAGGTATTGATGTACATAAGGATAAATTTGTAGAATCTGTCAAAAAGCATGAACCAGATATCATTGGGCTATCCGCTTTATTGACTACAACTATGCTAGAAATGGAAGGCGTAATTCAAGCCTTAATAGCTAATAATTTAAGAGAACGCGTTAAAATTATGATCGGTGGTGCTCCTGTGTCTGAACGTTTCGCTCAATCTATTGGCGCAGATTCTTATGCTACTAATGCTACGGAAGCAGTAAATGTCGCACTCAAATTGCTAGGAAAATAGAGGATATTAATATTCAATAATTTTCCTAAATAACTAATTTTTAAATTATGATTATAATAACATCCATTATTCAATTAGCTTTTAGTTTCTTTATAGGTGATTATAAAAATTGAATAGTATTAAATTGAATATTAAATTAATAATGAGAATTGTTCTTAAGGAATATCACTCAATTGATAATAAAATCCTTGATTTTTCAGAATCTTCAACATTCCGTTTCTTCTAGATATATTGATGAGTTTCTTCACTTCTGGAGGAGGTATTCCATAATTTTCAGCAATAATTTCAATCATAAACTTAGGAAATTTCTTGTAACTGCTTTGCAAAAAGTGAAGTGCTTCCAAAAACTTTTTAGAATAATCAATTTCTGATAAAACCATTCTTCTCGACCTTATATCTTAGAAAAATATTTTATTTTGATACTTATAATACTCTTAATTCTATTAATAATATGAAATATCGTATATATAAAGGTTAGTAAAAGAAGTAATTAATGTAGCAATAAAGTGTCACATTATTCTATAAATAGTATCTTGCAACTTATCTTGGAAAAATTTCAAAACAAGATATATTTGTTTAAATTAGTCATCAGTAAACCAATTGAGCACGAATTATGTTTCTTTAGATAGCCATAATTTAGCCAAATATACTAAAGATAGACTGATAATTCGGTTAAAAGCATATTTTTTATTTGACCTTCTTCGAGAGCAGAAATTTCTTTTTTAGATGAAAGAAATTCTTAGACCATTAAGAATTGAGTTTTTTTTGATTAATTACAATTAATAAAAATAGTAAGATTTAGAGAAGTTTTGAAACCACACCACCCATTTTCTTAAATAATAAAATTCTTAAGATTATTAAGTTTTAATTTCCATCTGAAAGAGAAAAAGAATTTATATTGAGAATAGGATCTTATTTATTGAGAATTATGACTTTAAAAACAATAAAAATTAACGAAAGAATTTATAAAAAATTATTAGATAGTAAAAAAGATGATGAGAGTATCTCTGAATTTTTGGAACGCTTATTAGATATTAAAGAACAATCAAAAGATATCAATAAATCCTTTGGAATATGGAAAGATTTACCAGCAGAATATTTTGAAATTATAGAATCAGATATTAAAGAAATTCGTGAAGGAATTAATCAGAGATTTTCATAATCATGATTTTTTTAGATACAAGTAGCGCAATCCATATTCTAAATGGAAATGAAAGTCTTAAGAATGTAATTGATTAATTTGGAACTGATAAATTTGGAATTACTAGTCCTACGATTTTTGAATTGTATCACGGAATTTATAAATTAAGATTTCTAAAAAGAAAGATCCTTGAGCAAAAATATGAGAACCTTCTTGAAGATTTAGAGGATTTCATTAAACAACTACATGTTTTTTCATTAAATGAAAGAGCTGCCAATTTAGGGGCCAAAATCCACATGGAATTGAAAGGAAAAGGACAGGAAATAGATGTCTTCGATTGTTTAATAGCAGCAATAATTATAACAAATGGTTTCAAGCAAATTATTACAAGAAATCAAAAACATTTCGAAAAAATTAAAGAGCTTGTATTGTATACTTTTTAATTAGAAATAAATTTTATCCAAAGGATCGACAAGATGACAGGGATAAATTTTCTAAATAATAGCAGATATGAGAGCTTTATTTCGATTGATGAGGTTGGGATAAAAACCTATAATGAATCAAAAGGATAGTTTTTTTAAAGTATAAGGCAAATATAAATCTTTAAATATAATAATACAAAAAGAATGTAAGATTTGAGTGATAACAATGGAGGAATTAACTGGTGAATGGGTTATTTTAAAAGATGATGATATAATAGAAAGAAATATTGAATTAAAAGTCATTCTTGAGCTGGCGAAAAAATATGAAGGACAAGATATTACCATTTCAAAAATTCCATCTGCTTATTACTGTTTCTACTGAGTTAAAATTAGATAATATTTCGTGGAAGGGGTACGCTTATAAAAATTGATTATAAGAAGAAATAATTTTGGAGCGGGGATAAACACTTTTCTAAGCTTATCAATTTTTTATAATTATTCTATTTTAAGATTTGAGCACTCCATTCTTTATGGTGAGTTGCACCATCTTTTAAATTCATATCTTTTTGAAATTTTTCTAAACAATTATTAAAAAAATCAACTGAATTTAAGACCTTTCTTAAATCGGTTAAAGTGTCTTTAACAAAAAATCCAAATTCCTTGTTTAAAAAGGTAATAAAAGATTTTAAACTGCGACACATTTCTTTCATGGCTGTTTGGGTTAATATAACTTTATTTTTTATTGTATAATTTCCTAAAAAATTAAATATATTTTCAATACTCACATATTTTTCAAATTTTTCTGAAATGAAAACATAATCTTTATCTTTTACCTTTTTAATTAAAAAAGCTAGAAATATTTCAATATGTTCAACCTTTTTATTAATAGTGGTGACCTGTAATCCTTTATCTTCAAGAAAAAATTCAAAGTCTGTATTTAAGAATCCAATAAAATTAATTAAACTTGGATAATTTGTAAGTTCTTCACTAACTTCATTAAAAATGTAAAACGATTCACACCATTTAAAAGGTTTTTTTAAACAATGATTTGGACAATGAATACATTCATCAATTAAGTTAATTACAGTTTTCATTAGAATATTTGAGATGCCTTCAAGTGAGATAAAGAAACGGGCTAATCTATATATCGGTTTTTTAAAAAGTTCTACATTTTCTAATATTATCTCAGTATCTATTTCAAAACTTGTCTGCTTTTTTCTCTCATTTTGAGTTAGGAGAATTTGATTGAGAGTAAATTGAGCAATTTCAAAAAGTAAATTTATAAATTCTTCTGAAGCTACGAGATAAGGTAAGTTATAATATTTTTCATAAAAAATTACATTGAAATTTTTTACTAAACGGGTTGTGAGCTCATAAACAAACCAATTCTTCATGATGTGGTCTTCTTTATTAGGAAAAAAATGTAAGCAATTTCTTAATAGGTCATTTAAGTGATTCAGGAAACTTTCATCTTTTATTCTATATCCACACAATTTCATTACCTTATTGGCATTTGAAATAATTATTTGCGATGATTTTATTAACTCATTAAATTGTTCATGACCAATTTCAACCTTTTCTAGTGAATCTCGGGATTTAATCCTTTCATGTACCCAATATCGTGTTAAGAAATTAATTAATCTTCCCGCATCTATTAATCCAGCTAATCTGAGATATTTTTTAAATGGTTTCGATAATTGGAAAGAACTAATAGCTAATTGCATATGTAAGTTGAAATCAAAAGGACAAAAACGCAATAAAAGGTTTGTTAATATGATTGAACTATGAAAATAACCCCCAATCTCGAGTAAAAATGAGATGTCCATATAGGTCTCAATCCTATATGGATCTAATTTAAGACTTTTCAAATGACATTTAAGAGCATTATAATATGCTTTTTGCTCACCCAAAATTTTTCCTTTCAAATATAAAACGGCGGCACTCTCTGGATTCCTTTTTATAAGTTTATTAATTAAACCGAGAGCTTTCTGAAATTTTCCATCATAATAAAGTCTTTTTACTTCCTTAAATAAATTTTTGTCTTGAGTATTAGAAAAACAGTTTCTCCAATCATCCCAACTAGAATTTATAAATTTTATTTTCCCACGGAACGAAGATGAGGCTGACTTCAAAAAATTAATATGTTTGTGTAATTCTAAATTAATATCTCTTGGTAAATTAAAAATTTTATAATTATCTAGATTTGCAAATGGATCTTCTTCAGTAATTGGAATGATTTCGTTGATATATTTATCAACATCTAAATAATCTTCCATTTCTGTTTGAGAAGGGGAAAAGTTAATAAAATCAGAGAGTTCCTGTTCTTTTGAATAACTTAGAACATTTGCAACATATCTATAAAATGAATCTTTATCTACCTTTAAATCTTCGATTAGTTGGCGAAAAGGCTTTTTTATAATATATCCTGCTAAAAAAAAAGTATTACATAGCATTAATAATCTAAAAAAATAACGATCTTGCGTTGCACTTAATCTAAGAATTTCAATTATTTTTGAGGGAAGTGTCTCAATTTTTAGAAATTCATCAATAAAAAATAAGACCTTTAAAAAATAGGAATCCTCCGTCGTTTTAAATAATCCTAAAATAGCTTCAATAATATACTTGTTAGGTTTTTTCTCAAAATAATTAAATACATGATTGTATTCTTCTTCATCATTATAGATTTCATTTAATTTCAAAGAATAATCAAAAATTTTATTACTTATCTCAATAAGCTCTCTTTCATTTAAAATTTTTTTTAATCCCTTTTGTTTTTCACTCAGATTACTAAATAATTTAGTAATTTCTTTCTGAATATTTCGATCTAGAATTTTATGTAAGGATAGATAATTAATAAACTCTGTAATAATAGATTGAATTCTAAAAAGAGGAATTTTTGATAATTCAGGATACTCTAAGGGAAGCAATTCCAATAAGAATTTATTAAAAAAATTGACATTAAACTGAGTTCGGTTAAATTTATTATTATTTTGTCTGATATATTCTTTTAAAAATGTGAGGATTACTTTTTTTGCTACAAATACATCTTTTTTAGTTTCAACTTTTTCATTAAGAGAGGTAAAATAATTAGGAAGAAGAGATTTACATTTTCCTATGAATGTCCTTATATTAAAATTCATATTTTCCATACATAATAAATAGAGAATAACCATTTAAACTTAAATTAATATACAGTTGATAATATATTAAATAAATAAACCTCTATTAATTTTATAGATTAGATCTTTTTTGTCGGTGATCTCTGATGCAAAAATATTAAATAGATGAAAAAGTTCAGAATAGGAAAACATGTTAAGCTCTTGATATCAATTTAAAAATGCAAAATTTCATTTTTAAAATGTTGAAAGAATCAATTGATGTCCAACACTCTGTTCAAGAAGAGAATAATATATTAATAGATTATGCCTATTTATTAATGGAAAGAAGGAAGATAAAGGATTAGAGAAAATTAATATTTAAGAAAAATGAACCGTGTTAATTATGAATTAAATATAACTAGATTAATATTTCATTCTTTTTTATTTAAAACTAATTAAATTAACCGGAAATTATAACTTTAAAATACATCATTTCCTTTTAAAACAGAAATCTTTAATTAAGTGAATTGTGTTAATTTTATTGTGTTTAATACATTAAATTAAGTGAGAAAAAAATGGGTAAAACTATAACATCAAGATTACCAGATGAGATGGTTGAGGATATAGAACGGATTGCAGAAATTGAAAAATTGGATAGATCTAGTGTCATAAGAAGGCTTCTAAACCGAGCCATTCCTGAATGGAAACTTGAATATGCCTTAAAATTATACCAAGATAAAAAAATTTCAATAGGAAAGGCAGCAGAATTAAGTTCTATAAGTATATGGGAATTCATGGAGAAATTATCTCAACTTAAAATTCCAATAAATTATAATCTTGAAGATTTAGAGAATGATTTGAAATTAGTTAAAAACTTATGAAAGAATATTCAATTGTATCAAACACAACACCATTAATTGCATTTCTTAAAAAAAATGAACTGAATCTCTTAAAAAATATTTTCAACGAAATTCTAATTCCTAAAGCAGTATATAAAGAAATTATAGAGACTTCTCAAGGTTATGATAAAGAAAAAGAGATTTTGGAAAATGAAATTAGCAAAAAATGGATTAAAATTTATGATGTTAAATCATTGAAATTTCCCGATTTAAACCTTGGAAAAGGAGAAACAGAAGCAATAAATCTATGCTTTGAAATAAGTGCACCATTATTACTAATTGATGAAAAAAAAGGAAGAAATATTGCTAAATCTTTTAAAATAGATGTATTAGGAACATTAGGTATTTTTTCTCTCGTTCATAAGAGAGATCTTAAAAATAAACAGGACATAATCGAAAATTTAAATCTTTTAATAAAAAGTGGGTTTTATTTCTCTAGTGAGGTTATATTAAATTTTCTAAAACAACTTGAAGATTATTAAAATTATACTATTTTATTATACCATTCTTTGATAATTCAAGATTCTTACGAGAATCCATATAAATGCATCTAATAAATGTTTTATAGATTGTTTAAAATCTCCTGTAGTTTTGAATAGCATATGGCATTTTTAACCATAAAAGAATCTCCCTAAATAAAATTACGAGTTGTGATATAACTAAAGCAAATTTTAGAACTTACGGTGGAGTAGGAATTCGATTTGGAGTAGATGGTTCATGGGCCTATAACACAGATTTCGGAGAATCTGTAAAATTAACCTTTCACTCTGACAGACCATTCGTTTTCTCTACAAGAAATCCACAAAAAATATGCACTCTAATACACGAATTATCTTGTATTGAAAAATTTCAAAAAAAGATAAATTTGATTAAAATAGTCATCTGCACGCTAATAACACATACCTTTTTTTATTCAATTTAAGAAAAATTATTCATATTTTTTAATGGTGGTTAATTGGAATTATTTATGCCTAAGGTAAAGATCCAACAAATACTTCAAGAAAAACTTCCAAAAATGTCATACTCTAAAGAAGATATCAGCAAACTTTTTCCTCCCTTTTGATAATCTTATTGTCGATGAGAAATAAAGATTTAAATATAATTTTAATTTCTATAGTATTTAGTAATGGATTTTCTGTAAATTATTAATTAGGGGATCTATAAGAAATTCTATAGACATCGATTTCACATCAAACACTTTAATGCTTATAAAAAATAAGAAAAAACAATTAAAACGATTCTATATGGTCTAAAATATGGATAAAGAGAAGAAGATTTTTACCTTAGAAAATAAAAAACTAGCTTCTATGGGCCCTGATCACGTGATTATTATTCCAAGAAAGCTAATTCAATATAAGGTAATTGATCCTGATAAAATATACAATATTCATTTTGAAGAAGTTTCAGAAGAACAAAAAGAAAAAGAAGATTAATCTTCTTCTCGATATGAGCAATATTCAACAATATCAAATTTTATATTAGTATCTTTTAAGATTTTAATTATATCTGGATGATAATCCAAATCGATTCTTTTTTTCATTTATATTTTTATGGTTTTAGGCTCATCAATTTCTGGTTCTTCATACGTTTCTTGTAGAAGTACATAACTTGCATTTATGTCTTTTAGTTTAAAATTGATTATTAGTAAATTTATATTTTTGTACAAAGATTTTTATAGAACAAATTATAGAAGAATCTATAGGGAATTAATGATTTAAAATTAACAAAAATCTAGGGTGTAAGCATAAGTTATAGGAATAAAATAATACAGAATTAAATTAATAACATTACATCTATAGCGAGAATTGAAAAATTGGTTAATAAGTTTCAGAAAATCATATTAAATACCATTCATATTCTGAATTCCCTTCCTTATATTTCAAATTCTTTGACCATTTTATTCATTTCAAATAGTATTTTAATATCTATTAATATTCGATTTTTAATCTTAATTCTATATAAAATTGTTTGGGAGATTTTTAAAATATTAAAATCGGTCTCTCTTCGCCTGAAAAGGAGATTAGATGAGATGAATCATAAGTATCGTTAATTTAATTGAGACTTTTTTAATCTAAGCTCACCCTTATTACAGAAATTATAAAAAATAAACTATATATTACAAAATTACAAAAAAAAGAAAAATTAAAATTAATCAAATTCTAAAATTGCTCCTTTTGCTGCCGAAGTTACTAAGGCTCTATATTTTAATAGAGTCTTACTTTTAATATCTTTTTCATACGGTTTCCACCTACTTATCCTATCTTGAATAATATCATCAGATAATTCTGCGTTTAAGGACCGATTAGGAATATCTATTTTAATAATATCTCCCTCTTCAATAATGGCAATTGGACCTCCAACATAAGCTTCAGGACATACATGACCTATACATGGTCCCGAAGTTGCTCCTGAAAAGCGCCCATCGGTTATCAATGCAACTCTATTCATATCTCGCCTAAATGATAGATTGACAGTTAAGGCTACTAATTCAGGCATCCCAGGACCCCCTTTTGGTCCTTCATAACGAACAACTATAACACTACCATTTTCTATTTCGTGAACAGCTAAAGCTTTGATAGCATCTGCCTCCGAATGAAAACATCTAGCCGGTCCTTCAAATATTAACATATTTTTGTCGATTATAGCGGATTGTTTTATAATTGCACATTTAGGGGCTATATTACCTTTTAATACAACAGTTCCACCTTCTGGAAAGACTGGATCGCTTAACGGTCTAATTACTCTCTCATCCAATACTTTTTTTCTACGGATTAATTCACCAATTGTTTTTCCTGAAACTGTCATACAGTCTAAATGAAGATGGTCTTTCAATCGATTTAATACGGCCGGAATGCCACCTGCTTTATAAAGATCAATTATACCATAATCTCCTGAGGGTGATACATTAACAATCATAGGAATTTTTTTGCTATATTCATTAAAAATTTCTAAATCAAACTCTAATCCCATTTCAAAGGCAATTGCAGGAAGGTGTAATGCAGAATTTGTAGATCCTCCAATTGCGAGATCCACCATTACCGCATTTTCTAATGACTCTTTGGTCATTATTTTTGATGGTGTTATTCCTTTTTTCAGTAATTCCATTACTTGTCTTCCAGATTCTTTAGCAAGTATATATTTCATTCGAGTTACTGCTGGTATTGTAGCAGCATTCGGTAAAGTCATGCCAAAAACCTCCATTAGACACTGAGTTGTATTTGCTGTTCCCATGAATTCACAAGCTCCTAAAGTAGCACATGATACGCATTGAATTTTATTTTTAAAATCATCGTATAATTTATTATCAACACCTTTAAAATCGGGTGAGAATCGTATTTCAAAGAGATTTGGTCCCCCTGGCACACAAATAGTAGGTATATCTAATCTTACAGCAGCCATTAATACAGCAGGGTTAATTTTATCACAACTAGAGAGGGTTACCATTGCATCTAATCGATGCGCTTCAATCATAGCCTCGATTGAATCTGCAATAATTTCTCGCTGAGGAAGTATAAAACGCATACCTACATTCCCATTCGCCCAACCATCGCAAGGGGCGATTGTACAGAATTCAAATGGAATACCTCCTGCCTCGATTATACCATATTTAACAGCTTCTGCTAAAGTATTTAAGTGTTTATGCCCTGGATTCAATTCATTCCAGGTATTGACAACGCCTATAAATGGTTTTTTGAGAATCTCTTTTTCTTCTAATCCTATTCCGCTTATAAATCCCAATGATGCAAAATAATAAGGAGTATTTTTTATAACATCAAATATGCTATTACTTCGCTTTTTTAAATTTGAATTTTCTTGCCCCATCTTTACACCATAAATAATTTGATTTTTATTAAATGTCTTGCTTTAAAATCTTAATAATTTATCTTTTTAATTAAAAGAAAAATTCACATTCTTAAAGGGTGAATTTTTTTATGTCAAAACCACAAACTCTTCGGGAGAGGGTTTTAAATACCTTTGCCCGGAAAAAAATTGATAGAATCGTTTTTAGTCCAAGACTTTATTATTGGTACTACGGAAATCGTCTTTGGAGGAGGCCAAGAACTGATAAGAAATGCGGTGGAACGATACCTAAATATATTTTAAGAAAAAGCCTTTTAGGAATTTTTGATTATCTTGAAGCAAGTCCGAGGTATGTGATTGAAAACTTCTATTTACCAATAATCTGGCCACGTAAAAAAATAAGGTATGTTCGGATTAGATGGGGTAAGGATCGAGATGGTTCGTTAATCACTGTCTATAAAACCAAATTAGGGAATCTATATAAAAAAAGTAGAGGGGGGCATCTTGTAGAATATCCCGTTAAAACTGTTAATGATATGAAAATTTTAAAATATATTATAGAGCATACAAAATTTCATTTTTATTTGCCTGTTTTTAAATTAGCAAAAAAATTAATTGGAGATAGAGGTGTTGTGGGTACTTATTATGCCCGATCTCCCTATATGTCATTAAATACAGAACATATGGGTTTTGAACGAACAATTATAAACTTAAAGCGCTATCCGAATGAAATGGAAGATTTATTGAAATTTATTGATGATTGGCAAGATGATATGTTTAAGACCCTCTGCAATTCCCCTATTAAAATATTAAATTTCGGAGAAAATATTGATTGTAATTTAACCCCTCCAAGATATTTTGAAAAATATTTAATTCCTCATTATGAAAAAAGAGTGAAACAATTACATAGGGTAGGGAAATTTTGCCATATTCATATGGATGGATCTTTGAGAGATCTACTTCCATATTTAGAGGGATTACCATTTGATGGATTAGAAGCCCTTACTGCCAAACCTCAGGGTGATGTAACTCTAAAAGAACTGCAAAAATCTATTGGTAATAAAATCTTCCTTGATGGAATTCCTTCTATTCTTTTTTTACCTCAATATTCATTTAAATATGTTAAAGAATATACATATAAAGTCTTAGAGATGTTCTCTCCAAATTTAATTTTAGGAGTTTCAGATGAATTGCCTCCAAATTCTGATTTTAGGAAATTAGAGATGATAGCCAGCATTGTAAAGAAGTATATACCTTAAAATAGTAATTTAGGTTTATAAGTTTTATTATATGCTGAAGTATTCAAAACTCTTTGGTAAAGAGTTAATTCTTTTATTGTTTTAAATACTCATTTATAGTTCTAATTACTTAATATGTTTTTAACACAAAATTAAACTTGTATCAACTAGATTTTAAAATTTGCTGATTATTAAGCTATCAAAAAAAAATAAAGATTTAAAAATCTTTGAATCAATTTTTATTAGGTTCTAACAAATTTATTTTTAAAATATCTTAAATAAAGGTAGAAATAATTATGAATGAAACAGAAATTATATCAAGGGGTAAAAGTACAAGAAGCAAATTTTTCCTGTATGGAGCACCTAAGTTTGGAACATCTATTCTTATGGGATTCGCAGATTTTGCTTTAGCTACTCTTTACATTCTAGCTTTTCAAGTATCACCATTTCTAGTCGGGTTTGCGTTAGCTATGGGGAAGCTTACTATTGCTGCCTCTCAGTTCTTCTTTGGTTGGATAAGTGATGCTAAATATACCCGTTGGGGAAGGAGAAAACCATATTTAATTATTTTAAGTCCTATTCTTGGATTATCTTTCATCTTTTTATTATTGCCAAATTTGATAATTGATCTCAACGATAAAAATGCAGTATTTCTTTGGTTATTAATCTTGTATCAAATTTTTAACATTAGCTACGGTGTTACATCTCCATATGGTTCATGGATGGTTGAACAGTTTTCTACTGATGAACGACCTAGAGCATCTCATTATGAAAATACAATTGGTTTTTGTGGGTCAGGTGTAATGTCAGTTTTTGCAATGGTAATTTTAACAGAGTTTATTGATGAAATTCAAACTAATCCAAATGTTATTCCTTTTGTATTTTTTCTTAGTGTTATAATCTTTGGAATTATCCCTGTGTTAATCTTTTATTTGGTCAGTTTCTTAATGCCTACAGAACCACACTTTAAAATAGATTCAAATATATTTCAGAATTTAAAGATAATTTTGAAAAATAAGAATTATTTATTAGTAAATGGCATGATGGGTATTGCAAGTATAGCATGGATAATGGTAGGAACTTTACTTCTTCAATTCACAGAGGTTGTATTAGTTTTTGAGCAAACAAATTACATGATAGTAGCAGCTCTATTTCTTATTGGGATATTAGGCTTTCTCTACATGTGGAGAAAATTAACATCTAAATTAGGAAAAAAACAAAGTGTTCTATATATTTTTCTGGTAGCAATAATTTTTCTTCCGTTTTCTTTATTAGGCTTAATCCCAATGGAGTCCTCATTTATATTTGGAGCAATTTTTATCCTTGGAATAGCAGGATGTTTAGCTGGTTGGTTTTTACTCCCTGCCATTTTTATAGCAGATATAACTGAAGATGATGAAAAAAAAACTGGTGAATTAAGAGCTGGAATTTATAAAGGCTTTCCTAGTATAATTCTAAACCTCTTTCAAGCTGTTGGATTATTAATTATGGGAACTATTTTAGAATTGCCTGAAATTACTGTTGGAACTTCAACGTTTTCTTTAGGTCATGTTATATGGGGTCCAATATGTTCTTTAATTCTAATCGTTGCTTTTGTCTACTCAAGAAAATTCGTACAACTTGATTTTGAATGGGAAAAAACATAATTAACTATTATTAATTTTATTTTTTTTTTTTATTTCTTCTTATTCTCCATTACTGTCTTAAATAGAAAAATAGGCTAATAGGGTCTTTCTTCTCTCCTTGTAATATGATAAGAGTATCTTGAGAGAAATTATCATCTTCAGATTCTTTCATTTTAATCTTCAATCTTGGAATTCTTTTCTAAGTATCCCATAAAATTATAATTTATATAAAAGTAATTATTCTGTATTTCTTTCTCAATTTTAGATATTTTTGGAAGTATTTTCTTCTCTTCATCAGTAGAGAGAGCTGATTGAAACCAAAAGTTTTGAAAAAAATTCCATTCATAGTAAGGTTTAAAAGTAAGAAAAGTTTTACTTCTAAATAGGAAAGCCAAAAAAATGATGTTAATGGAGATAATAGCAAAAATAACTGTAAGTGAAAAAGGGCAAATAACCATTCCCAAAGAAGTTAGAGAAAGATTGAACATTTTAAAAGGAGATAAAATTATTGTTTATTTGAAAGACAATGAGATCATTATGAAAAAACCCGAAAAAAGAAGGCTTGTAGAGATCCTAAGAAATCATACTCGTTGGGGGGTTAAAGGAGTTGAATTTCAGAGAAAACTACGAG
This sequence comes from Promethearchaeia archaeon, assembly GCA_036478875.1. GTDB lineage: Archaea > Asgardarchaeota > Lokiarchaeia > Sigyniarchaeales > SOKP01 > Loki-b32. Next base: position 40,428 of record JAZGEW010000084.1, read on the forward strand.
AGGAATGGGATTGATGAAAATAACAATTGATACTAATATTTTTATCAATGTTAAAGAAGAAGAAGAACCATTTTTCAAATATTCTTCTAAAATTTTAGATGCGATTGAAGACGGACAATTAAAAGGAGTTATTTCGATTATTACAATTGCAGAACTGTGTGTAGGTTACTATAATGTAAACAAACCTAAAGAGAAAGATGAATATATTTCGAAGTTATATTCACAAGATAATTTCATAATCGTTAATTTGGATAGAGTAGTAGCTGATCAATCTGCAAAAATTCGAAGTAAAACAAATCTTAGATTACCCGATAGCATTATTGTAGCAGTTTCTTTACTTGAGAAGGTATCTTTCTTAATCTCTAATGATGAAAGATTTAATCAAGCAGAAAAACTTATAAAAGTTTGCACTTCAGAAGAGTTCTGCGAGAATTATCTAAGTTCAAAGTAAGAAATGTGAAAAGGAAGTTAGAATGAAAAATTATCTGTGAAGATAATCAATAATCTTAAATTTTTGTAAATCTGATCGCTATTCAATGAACGTTTAACCTTATATTAAATAAAATTATTTTAAAAAAAAGGGAAGATTAAAAATTGTATGAAATTCATATTAACTAAATAAAAACAAATTATTACTTTCAAGCAGAAGATCAAACGTGAAAACATGATAAGTGAAGAAGAAAAAGAAATTATCATCCGATATGCAAAAAAATATAATGTTTCTTCAGTCTATCTATTTGGGTCTTCAATAGACCAACACGAATATAATGATATTGATATTGCTGTATATGGAATAAAACCGAGTTTATTCTTCAAATTTTATGGAGAATTATTAAGAAATTTACCTAAACCTGTAGATCTTATTGATTTATCCGAGAAATCCTTATTTAACCAAATAATTGAAAAAAATAGTGTCAAAATATATGGATAAGCTCATCAATGAAGTTGAAGCTGAAAGAGAGCATATGTCAAAAACTCTTGAAGCTTTAAATAAGGTAATGAAACGAAAAAAAACAACCATCATAGAGTTAGCCGCAATTGCTACTTTTCTTCAAAAAGCATACAATGGGATGGAAAATCTTATTAAGAGAACACTAAAATTTAAAGGTATATCCATTCCATCATCAGAATCTTGGCATAAGGATTTATTAGATCTTTCAGTTAATAGTAAAATAATTTCCCTTGAACTTTCTAATAGACTCGATGAATATCGAGCATTTCGACATTTTTTTATTCATGGATATGGAATAAACTTAGATAAAGAAAAATTAATGCCACTTGCAGAAAATTTACCCCTTTTATGGAAAGATTTTAAGTTTGAAATGGAACTTTTGATAAAATCTTTAAAAACTTAAGTTATATTAGTGCATACTTAAATATTCAACAAACATCTCTTCAATTTTTTTAAAAACCGCACTTATACTCGGGAATGCTCTTTCGAGTGTCTTTATTCCAGATTTTCTTATTAAATCTTACAGAGTAATATTCTTTTCTTTCAATACACCTTTAATTTTTTTTATGAAATTATAAAAATTGGTAGCGAAACAACTTGAGCCTAAGCTTCAATATCCGGAAAAGACAAAGCGTAAGGACCTCGTAAAATATACCAATTAAACCAATAAATCCAGCAATTGGAAGTGTAAAAATTGTAGTTTGAACTCGACGCTTAGTTGTAATGGGAATATTATTGACCATAATAAAAAGAAACAGATCAATAATATAAAAAGAGTTCGCTTAAATTCAATAAATATAGCACCTTAAATTGATACAAAATTTATTTTTTAAAGTTCAAATTGTCATTGAATCAAAATATTTAAGTCTTAATTGTTTAGTATCTATTGAAGATTGGAGAAAAAATGGACTTTAGATATTGAAGCTGAATGAAAAAATTAAAAATATTTCTAGATACATCAGTATATAGTGCTATGTTTGATGAAAGAGATCTTAATCGTCAAAAGCAAACGCAAGATTTCTGGAAAGATATTGAAGAATATGAACTTTATTATTCAGATATCAATATCGAAGAAATCGACGCTATAACAGACGAAGAGTTAAAAAAAAAATTGAAAGCTCTTTTAAAGAAAGGTAAAAGGATTGAAATAAGTGAAGAAGTTAATAAATTAACAAAGAAGTATATTAATGAGAGTTTAATTCCAGAAAAATATGAGAATGATGCATTATTTCTCGCTTTAACTTCAGTTCATTCATTAAATATATTAGTTAGCTGGAATTTTAAACATTTAGTTAAAAGGAAGACTCGTATTGGAGTTAATTTGATTAATTTAAAAGAAGGGTATAAATCTATAGAGATTCTTGCTCCACCAGAATTATAGAGGTGATAAAATGTTATATAATATAGAAAATCTTTTAGAAGAATTAAACCTGACTAAAAAAGAAAAAGAAGATTTAATTCAAGAATTGCGAAATGAATTTCCTCAAGATGAAATGCTTTTTGAATTACATCTATATCGTGCAGTTCAATTTTTTAAAAAGCAGAAAAAAATTAAATGAAAATTTTATAATTAGATTTCTGTTTGTCTTTCTTAAGGTTTAATTGACCGAGTTTAAATATCATTAAGTTTAGCTAGGTTAAATATCGTTAAGTTTAGCTAGTTTTTATGATACAGCCTTGTAGGACCATTCTACGCACTACTCGGAATACCAATACTCTATATTATCGTATTCGAATTCAACTTGATCAGTATTGTTATTATCATTATTCTTAAAAATAAAAAAATTTGCTAATTGAATCTACCTAAGTTTTATTCTAGATTTTTTAATTATGATGAATTGGAATTATTTATGCCTATGGATAATATCCAACGAATTCTTCAAATACAATTCGTTGATATAAATAAGGTAAAATTTGATTTATTAATTTAATCAATTAAAATTTGTAATTATGAACTAAATAAAAATAATTAAAATCTAAAATGATATTGTATGGTAATTAAAACAAAAATTACTGAATTGTTAGGGATTAAACATCCCATAATTTCCGCGCCAATGGGCCCATTTTATACAACTGAATTAACAATAGCAGTTTCTGAAGCAGGTGGTCTTGGTGTATTGAGTAATACGGGTTTAATTAGCGAGTATGAAGCAGGAAGAAATCCTGTCGATATAATGAAAGATAATATGAAATACGTAGTTGAACACACCGATAAGCCCTTTGGTTTTAACATCCTAACAGCAAGAATAGCACCTGCAGCTCAAGCTCTAAGCAAAAAAATTCCTAAATTTATTATGAACAATCCAAAAATAAAAGAACAATGTGTATATGCAGTTACAAGTGCTGGATCTTCAAAAGTGCTCCCATCATCAAAATCATTCCAGGAACTAAAAAAGAGTGGCTCAAATATTAAACATTTTCATGTAGCTCCTGCTTTATGGCTTGCTGATAAATGTATTGCTTCAAATGTAGATGGTATGGTAATAACTGGAAATGAAGGTGGAGGACATCAATCCTATGAGAAAGTCAGCTCTTTGGTTTTACTACAACAAGTTACTCAAAAATATCCAGATATGCCTATTGCGGCATGTGGAGGCTATGCTACGGGTCAGGCGCTCGCAGCAGCTTTAACTATGGGTGCTGGAGCTATTGTAATGGGTTCAAGGTTTATAGCATCAACCGAAAGCAAGTTCCACGAAGCTATAAAGAAGATAATTCCTCCTGCTAAAGCTCAAGATACCATTTTAGTTAGTGGTGGATTTGGACCAATTAGACTCTGGAAAAACAAATATTCTTTAACCCGTGACCTTGTTTCGAGTAAAGAAGAAAAAATGGCTCAAGAGGCTAAAACGAGCCCTGACGAACTAGTAGAACAAGCAAAAAAATATGAACTCGCTTACAATGGTAATATCACCGATGGAGCTGTACTTGTAGGTCAAAGTATCGGAATCATCAATAGCATAGAACGAGTGCCAGATATTATTGATAACATAGTTAAAACCGCAGAAAAACGCATAAAAACCGTGTCTGCTTACCTAATGTAAATCTATATTTTTTAAATTAAATTTAATGATTTTTTTCAATTTGAATTTAAAGATTTTGAGGTCTGAAATTACAATATATTAGATAATATTTTTTCATAGTAAAGTATTTATACATGTTTGTCTGATATTAAAAAAGATCATTAATGAATGAAATCCTTAGAAACCCAAACACTCCAGAAATTAATCGAGCAATTGAATATCACTTTTATAAATTTTGGAAAACTTGTTTTACAGTTGATCTTAAAAATATCGAATATACTGAGAGTGATAAGCTCTTTAAATTTAAGACTCAAATCCCTTTTTATTTTGTAAATGGTGTATTAAATGCTAACATTCCCCAGAAGAAAGCCGAAGAAACAGTAGATAAAATCATTTCATCATTTGAAAAGAAGAAACTTCCATTTTGTTGGTGTATAGGACCATCTAGTAAACCTAATAATCTGAGGGAATTACTAATTAAGAATAAGCCCACGTTTGTACAAGAAATTCCTGGGATGTGTTATAGACTAAACAATTTATTTCAAGAAGAGAAACTTTTGCAAAATTTGGAAATAATAAAAGTTAGAGATCTTGAAACTTTAAAAGTATGGAATAATGTACTTTTAACAGGTTTTGAAATGCCAAAACATTTAATTCTCAATTTATTCAATGATATATTCTCAACATTGTTTCTACGTGATGATTCCTCTGCTGGTGCGTTTTTAGCATATTACAAACAAAAACCTGTTGCATCTTCATATGTATTATACGAGTTTGGCGTAGCAGGGATTTATTGCGTTGCTACACTTAAAGAAGCACGAGGTAAAGGAATTGGTTCTGCTCTTACTATTGCACCTTTATATGATGCTAAAAAATTAGGGTATGACTTTGCAATTCTCCATTCCACTAAAATGGGATTAAATATGTATAAAAGATTAGGATTTAAAGAATATTTAAAGCTCGAAAGATTTTGTTGGATATATTGATATCCAAAATTTTTAAGATACCCGCGAATTATGTCCCAATTTTTGATAATCCTATTATCTACCGATGAGAAATAAATATCTAAATATAATTTCAATTTCTATAGGATTTTATAATTTTCGTGAAATTATGTAATCTAATCTTAAAAAAAATGGGGGATTAATGGATTGAATATTTAATCAGGGAATTGTTAAAATTTTTAAGAAATCTAAGCAAATTAGGACATATTCTAGAAAAGAAAACATTGAAGAAGGAATTCTAGAAACTGAACTTAGCCAAATTCTATTAATAAATAAAGTTATAAATGTTTTAGAAGATATCTCTAATAATCTTCCAGATGATTTTATATTATACTTAAAATCTAAAATTCTTGGATTAAACGAAACCCAAATTAAAGGCGCTTTAAAGAATATTTCAAACTTGAAAGAATTAAAGGTTAATTTTTTATATTATATCAACAGTTGGTTGAAATTTTATAAAAACCTACAAAATTCTATAAAAAACCAAAAGTCTTTCCCCTCTCCGGATTTAAATTGTCTTATATACATTTTAATTTAAGGTTTAAGTCTAAGAAATAATTAAATAAGAGAATAGATCCTTGATCCAGACAATTAAATTCCGGTTGTATCCCACACATTCACAGGAAAGAAGATTGCATGAAATCTTTACAATTTACAATAGAGTAAAGCGTATCGGATATAAACTTCTCTTTAAATTAAAAGATACTATTTATACCCAAAAAGAAAAATGGAAAATAATCCAACCGCAATTAATGGAGCTTTGCCATAACAACCCTTATGTGAACAGCATATTAAAAGATAATGAGGTAAAGTTAGCTCAACAGCAGACATGGTATAAAAAGCGTAGGAAATATATGAAGCGTCAAATTATCACAATAACAACGAAGATTGAACAGATAAAATCAAAAGATAAGCATGATAGACGATTAAAAGGCCTTTATTCCCGCTTGTCCTCTGTCCAAAACAAATTATTTGCCTTGCGATTTAAGTCAGTTGTATTTGGCACGAAGAGGTTATTTCGGAAGCCGATACTGAGAAAAGTTAGTAGAGATGAGTTTAGAATTAGAAGAGACTCCTCGTTTTGTTGTGTGGGCAAGAAGCAGGGGATAAACCTTAATTTAAAAGTCTTACCCGATAAGATCCTAAAAGTCCGTACATTTTCGAAAGAAAAGGGGAAAAAATGGTTGCTTATTCCGTTTTCGGTTAATTATAAGCAAGAGCGATGGTTTGAAGAGATACTTGAGTTAGAATTATACACTGTGGAAGTAATAAGACGATTTATTAAAGGAGAACTAAGATATTTCGCTCATATATCTTACGAAATTCCCGAAGCAAAACAGCAGTATAGCTTTAAAAATGGAGTTATTGGGTTAGACATGAATTACAATTTTGGTTCTCTCTGTAATGTAGGTAAGCATGGGGATTTCAAGAGTTATCATGAGATTACTTTTAGAAATTTACACTCATATCGTAAGAACAAGCGTGCGGAGTATATTAGCTATAAGTTGGATAAAGTAGTTAACTTTTGCATCAATAAAAAGAAAGGTTTGGTGATTGAGGACCTTTCTTTTGAACAACAGTTTTCCTACGGGAAAAAACGCAATAGAAAATTGAGTAATTTTAAGACTTCAGCATTAAATTTATTAGAAAGAAAATGCCTCAAAAGAGGTGTTGCCATTAAAAAGGTACATCCAGCTTACACCTCTTTAATCGGCAAATATAAGTATTCACGATTATATAACTTATCTACTCACGTATTAGCAAGTTATGTAATAGCTCGAAAAGGTCTGGGGTTTAGGGAAGAACTTCCGGCCAATTACAAGCGGTTGCTTGCACAAGTCGGGGACGCCATAAAGCCCCGTTTGAAACCAAGCAGTCCCTACCGTAATTGGGCTAAACTCCATGACTTTTTCAAGCACAGCGGGATAACGTCCTTCAAGACTTCCGAAGTGATGCGAAAAGTGTTACAGATGAAGCATGTCTTGAACCCGGTGACGGGCGCACAGCCTGATAACCTTAGGGCTGGTCTTTCCCCCGCGGGAAAGGTTGATGATTGGCATAAATTTTGGAATTTTATAGAAATTACCAATTTTTTATAAATAATTTGAAGGTTGTTTGAAAAGATTAAAAATATAAAAGTAGAAAAGTATAAAAAGTAGAAAATTCTATTTATTATTATGGCAAATGTAAAACTAAATAATAAGAGTTTGCTTGAAAAACTTCAAGCAGAAATTACTCTAAAATTAGGGAAGAAAATGTCTCAACAGGAAGTGTTAGATAAAAGTATCGAATTTGCATATAGTAGACTTGATGAATTCTTTGTTGAAAACATTAATAAACCTGAAGTAACTAAAGAATTCATAGAAAGACTTAGAGAAAGTGCCAGTGATGCGCCTCTTTATCATTTAGACAAATCTGATGACGAGTTAATCTATGGTCTCTAAAAAAAATCAGATTTAAGAAAATTATGGCGAATTAATCGTGATTATAATTTTAGATACTAGTTTTTTATTTGCCTTAAAATCTAAGAAAGATCAACATCATAAGAGAGCATACGAGATTTTAAATGAATTTGAAGGAGAAAAAACAAACTATTTTACAAATTACTTCATAATGAACGAGACTTTAACTTTAGCTATTAGTCGCTCTCACGGAAATATTTCTTTTTTAGAAAAATATATTGCATTATTCTTTGAAAATGATAATTTTTTTCAAGTTCTTCAAAATACACCTCAAGAATTCAAAAAAATCGTTGAAATTTGTAAGAAATACATTACCTCTAAAAGACTGCTTAGTTTTTCTGATGCTTCATTAATTTACTTATATCAAAAATTTAATGCTAATTATATCGTATCGTTTGATAGTCATTTTGATAATATTCTCAATAGGAAATTTTAATTGAAGCAAGATTAAATTGGTGATTAAAACAATTAATGGAAATCATATCCAAAAAAATGATGAAATATTATATGTAGAATGGGTTCCAGCGGGAAAATTTGTAAAAGCTGTAATCCTATTTGCATTTTTATTAATTCTCTCTCTCGGGATTATAATTACTGCTTTTACACCCGAAAGATTGGCGTTTGTAGGGATTATACTCGGTGCTGTAAGTTTATTTATTTTTCTTATGTATTGGAACTTCAGAGGTCTAAAAATTACCTTAACCAATAACCAACTTGAAGTAGCATATGGCATTTTTAACCATAAAAGAATTCCCCTAAATAATATTACCAGTTGTGATATAACTAAAGCACACTTTAGAACATACCTTGGAGTAGGAATTCGATTTGGAGTAGATGGTTCATGGGCCTATAACACAGATTTCGGAGAAGCTGTAAAACTAACTTTTCAATCTGGCAGACCATTCGTTTTCTCTACAAGAAATCCTCAGGAAATATGCAATCTAATAAACGAATTATCAAATTAAAAATAACTTTTAGACTAAACTTGGATGAGGGAATAGAATTTATATGCAACTGAAATTAAGATTCGGAGGATTTTTCATCCTCACTTAAAGACCTGAGATACTTTAGAATCTCTTCTTTAAATAATTTAAAATCAGGAAGCCCATTTCTAATGTCTTTAAAAGCAACTTCATCATCAATCGTTCCATACCGATGAACTAAGAAATTCCGAAATCCCTTCAATTCCTTAATTTTCTCAGTTATTTTTTTTGATAAAATATTGTTATCCAACAAAGCAATTATAATGTCATCCCTGTTTGAAGGGATTCCTAATTTTAAATCCGAATTAATTATTGAGCAAATATAGATGACTTCTTGAATTGATGCTTCAATTTTTTTATAAATACCGTCTTTGACTAAACCTAATGCTTTAAATTCGCTTAATTTTTCAGGTAAATTTTCTTTTACTAAATCAATATTTTCTTCAATTATTTTGAGTTTAGTTTTAATAACATCAGTCCTCAAGCCTATCACCGATTAATATAATCTAAATAAAATGGATAAAAATCTTCATATTCTTCAATCGTCTCATTAGCAATTTCATATAATCTATCCTCTTCCTTCACATAAAGAACTTTACCTTTTAATACCTCAATTTGAACATACAATGGAAGTAATTGAAAAATCTGAATGTCCAGTTGTTCATTGAACATTTTTAATAATTCTAAACGTATCCTTGAAAGTACTTTTTTCTCTTCATCAATATATAAACAAAGATCAATATCACTGTCATCTAGATGATATGAACTGAGAGAAGAGCCATATAAAATAACAAATTCTATTTTGGAAAAGAATTTTGTCTGTTCTAAATGCTCTAAAAAATGTTTAGTTAGTTGATCAATCTCTCTATTCATATAAAGATATTATCTTAATTAAAATATATAATCATCGATAAGAGATTAAATTAAGTTCAGTTTAGACTATCAAAATGAGTTAAACTATACCCATTTTATTGCAAATAATATTATCAGCGATGTTTTGCTGAATTATTTGTGGCATTAGTCCGAATGCCTCTATCCCATCCACCGAAACGGCATTTGGGAATGCTTTTTTCATGATATTGTATGCCCCATTCACATCGGCATTGATTAGAATACCTATAGAAGTTTTAAACAAGCCCCTGGAAATTCTTTTTCCTACATATTTTTCATGTTTCTCAATAGATTCGTTATCCAAGAAAGAGCATTTAGTGTAAGATTCTTCAACTCGCTTAACTTTAATCCCTTTTAATTTACTTTTATATTCAATTTGTTTTATTAATTTCAAGAAAGGAATTTGAACAAATTTCTGATTGTTCTTTTTTCCAAAATTAATGTTCTGCTTCCATCCATTATTGTATCCTATTACAATTGTTCCAATGTTATTTTGAATGCAATACTTAATTACATTCTTAGAAATTCGATGAAACAATGTAGTAAGTTTATTGTTTCGAGTTAAATGTAGTTTTTGAATTCGTTTTGTATCACTAAAATTTCCCTTCTTATTTTCAATACTTCTAAAATATGCCAATTGTTTGTTATAATACTGATTTATAGATTTTATTATCCCACCTTTAACAATAAATGGGGAACACCCATTATTATTTACAGCAGTTATGAGATTATTTAATCCTAAATCAATGCTTAAAATATGATTTTTGTCTAATCTTAAATCCTTCTCTTCTTTTTCATATACTACTTCAATTTTGTATTTTACTCCGAAAGGGATTATCCTTACTTCTTTTAATTTATTTTTTATTCTAGTTTTAATTGGTTCAAGATTAACCCTTTTTGGAAAATATAAATATCCTTGTTTATCCTGCATTGTTGATTGGTAAAAATTACAATAGATTCTCCATTTTTCTTTTTGTATCTGGAGATTCTGGGTTTTTTTTTAAACTTCTTGATATCTCGCTTATATTCTTTAAGAGCTTTAAAATAAGATTTCCAATTTCTATTCACATATTTGAGAATTTGCTGTGAAGTTTGAGAAGGAAGATTCTGATAAGCTTGTTTATGTTTCAAAATGAAATCTAAATCATAATAGGTTAAAATATTATTAAGATTAAAGAAATCCTGTCTTATATACCAATTAGCTAAATTATAAAGGTTCTTAGCTAAATGACATACTTTTGATAATTCTAATGAATGCTTTACGTGGATAACTTCAGTTAATCTCATTTTTTTCTATTAATTTTAAAACATTCTGATTGTTATATCTATATAATGTTGGTCTTGAGATTCTTAGTAAGCGTAATACTTCGTTTGTCTTTATAATATCATCAAAAGAATGTGTTTTTTAAAATAATTATAGTCAGTGAATTTAGTGATTTAATAAAGAATTAATAAGAAAATCTGTATCATTTCTTCTTGATAATATCAGAGAGTAATATTTTTTTATCAAAATATTAATTTATCACAACGATATAGAAAAAGCATTTGTAACTATACAGAGAAAACGTAAAATGAAATCCAAAGTTTTCACCTTTCCCTAGATTCTTAGAAAAGATAACATCATTCAACTTTATTTTTCTTTCTTCAATTATCTTATTATAAATGCATCTAATAAATGTTTTATAGATTGTTTAAAATCTCTTGTAGTTTTGAATAGTCTAATAATAATTGCCGCAATTCTAATGCGTCATCTTCTGCATTTTTATGAGTTCCCGTACGTGCTTTTTCTAAGAATTCTTTTGAGGATGATTCATTCCAACGAGCTAAAATTGCATCAATATGTTGTTTCAGAATTCTTAACTTAGAGGTAATTAAATCCTGTGCCAGAGACTTATCTAATTTAATTTGAGTCATATTGATTAATTAATTATAGGAAACACACCTAAATTAATTTATTTTTTAAATAACGATCTCTTATTGTGTTTTTTGAATTTTTTCTTTTATCTCCTTCGGGAGTAGATCAGAAAATAATATTAAATAACATTTTCATCAATACTATATGATATAATTCATTGCAAAACGGTTACAAATTAAAAAACTGGTTTTCTAAAAGATTAATTGATTAAAAATTAGTGTTTAAAATCTTTCCATAAAATCGAACAGATCTGCAGTTTTTGGATATTTTTTTTGAATCATTTTTGGTTTTTCTGACTGATGCTCTCGTGATTTTTCTTTCAAATTGGGAGTTTGAGTTACCCAAAAAGTTTGAATGCGCTTGATGAGATCTGGGGGCTGTTCAATTTTCCAATCGGTCGGAAGAACACTTTTATAATAAGGCGTGCTAAATCTATATCCAATTAACATCACAAACCCGCGATCAGTAAACGTCCGGAAAATTCGTCCACCGGCTTGAATCACTTTCATCATCCCAGGATTTCGATAGGCATATTCGAAACCTTTTTTCCATTTGAAATCAAAATATTTTTGCATTAATTCTTGCTCCTTTGAATACGCAGGGAGCCCAGGTCCGATAATAAATGCTCCAATGGCCATATCTCCTTTAAAATCTACACCTTCACTAAAGATTCCCCCATGTACAGCCAAAAGTAGATATTTTTTATTAGACATCTGGAGTTTCTTTAAATATTTTTTACGTTTTGCTTCACTCATTTTTCGTTCTTGCACTATGAGCTTAACTGAGAGATGGCAAGTTTCAATCTCACGCTGAACAGCTTTAAGATAAGCAAATGAAGGAAAAAAAGCCAAGTAATTTCCATATTTAACATTCACGGCTTTACAAATTGTTGAAGCAATAAGATCATACGATTCTTGACGGTCTTCATATTTGGTGGAGAGATTGGGCATGAGAAGATAAAGGCGGTTTTGTTGCGCAAAGGGGGAGGGATATTGAATTTTCTGCGCTGAGGGGGGATACCCCACCATTTTTTGGAAATAATCCAGTGGAAACAAAGTCGCCGATTGCATGATGACCGAATGAAAACCTGCGATTTGCTTTTCGAGTTTTGGTGCCGCTGATTTGCATAATATTTTGATTTTTCTTTTCTTTATATAAAGTAATTCACTATACTCAGGGGAATCACTTTCTCGCAAGATTGTACAGAACTGGCGCAAATTTAATGCAAATTCTATGACTTTGTCTTTCTTTCCCGGCTGAAACCCTTGTCGGGAAGTGTAAGCTTGAGTATAAAACAAGATAAGTCGATCATGGTCCTTTAATATTTTTCGAAAGAAATTTTTATCAAATTTCACCAGAAATGGTTTTTTTGTTATTGCATCTGGAAATTGGTTGATCAAATCCATTATGTACTTAGTAATTTGTTGGTAGATAGTAAAACCTTCCTTCTCAATGGATTCTGGTATGCGTACCGATCGTAAATAATCGATAACATCTGTAAGAGATTGTAGTGTTATTTCTGGAGAGTAGTAAGTCATTGCTCGGAAGGGTAGATTATGAGCCTCATCGACAATCAATATGATATCATCATAGGGTTGGTCAAAAAACCGCTTCAGCTTGATGTACGGGTGGAATACATAATTATAGTCTCCGATAATAACATCGCAATGGAGAGCACAATCCAGAGAAATTTCAAAGGGGCAAATAGTATGATTTCTTGCCATTTTTCGAATATACCGCGCATCAATGACTTGTTTAGTGAGCATTTCAGACACAACCTTATCCAATGAGACCTTCTCATAATTATCGAGGTAAGGGCATAATGATTTCTCGCAAATGAAGGCACTATTTATACACATTTTCTCTTTAGCAGTGAGAATAATCGAATTAAATTGTGCTTTCTTTTTAGTAAATATCCGTAAAGTCTCCCGATAGATATGTTGCTGAGTGGTTTTTGAAGTAATGACGAATACTCGTAAATTTTTTTTTAAAGCATAATTTAACGCGGGAAATAGAGTTCCAACGGTTTTTCCTAAACCAGAGGGGGCTAAAAGCATTAATCGTTCTCGTTTTTGAAGGCATTGGAGCGTTTTTTGAATGATTTTTTCTTGATTAGGGCGATATTTCTCAAAGGGAAAAATGACAGTTTTGGCACGTTCTCGTTGCTCTACTTTTATTTTTCGTTCCATCTCCCAAGAGGTTAAAATAGTTTCACATTGTTTTTGAATATATTCAGAAAGATCTTGAGGAGGAATATCAATAATTTTGGTTTTTTCGGTAAAAATATCAATCAATACTAGACGGCATTGAATGCGCTTCCCCAACTGTAAAAAATAGTGTCCATACAATAATAACTGCAGACGATACTCTTCGGCAGTTTTTGATTCAAGATTAAAGTTGTCAAGATCTGATATTGATTTAATTTCTTCAATAATCAAGATTCCCTCCTTTTCATAGACGATGTCAGCACGCCCCGAAATAATAAATTTCCAACATTGAACTTCTGTTTGAAATTTTACCAAGACTTCACGTTGGAAGGTCTTTTCAGTTTTTTTTCGTTTTTTTTGGAAAAGCTGGTGAACTTCAGTTCCTTTTGAGGCTCGAATGCGCAATGGAATCATCGAATTAAAAGATTTACGTTTGGAAGATGCAAAAATAAAATCTTTTATTGATATATGGAATTCTTTGCTCTCCTTGATAACCTTCAATTTTTTTGATCACTAGCACTAACAAATCTATTTCTTGTATTAAAAAACCACCCCTCAATGAAATTTTAAATTATTAGGGTGAAATTAAAATTACCCTCCAACCTAATTTGTAGCCTCTGAGTAATATTCTAAAATACACTAAGATCTTATATTTTATCATGAAACGGTTACAGAACTAAAAACTAACCTTAAAGCGTCTATTTATTGAAAAGTAAGACCTCAGTTTCGTTTAAAATGATTCATGGACCATTAAGATTCAGGAGATAATAATTGTTAGATTAGTTTTAGTAGAGATACGTGAAAAAACCGTACTAAAATTAAAGAATAACATTAATCTCCATTTCATTTATTAATTCTTATTGATAATAATTCTATAAAGAGTTAGAATTTATCTACTTGATAATTTTTCTCCAGATCAGAATATTATATAAATGGAGTCAGTAAAATGAATAAATCAATAAATTTAGGTAAAGCAATGGATATTATCTTCATTATTTCCTCTATTATTTTCAACATTTCAGTAAGTGTTTTGTACATTGCGACAAAGTTTGGCAACATGGAACTCTTGTGGGTTTCTGGTGTTATTGTTATTCTTCTGACAATTCCTTTCGCCGTCACATTGGTAGGATATATAAAGGAAAAGGAGGAAAAAAAGATTATAATATCTCTAGTAATTATTCTATTCTATCTCTTTTTGGAATTATTATTAGACTACATCCTCATAATTCCATTCAGAGAAATACTGGCACTTCATATCCCCTACATTATAGTATTTTATGCTGCTGACTTCAGCATGATAGGCGTGACTTTCGATAAAAACAAGAAAATGGGATTTGTGGTACTGGCAACATTCGGGATATTGATAGGATGTTTGATTTACATGTACATGGGTTAAATTCTCCGAAGATTAAGATGAATTTTTCACTTTAAAAAAAATACCTGCCAACTTTTTTATCTGTAATTCGTGAAACTATTAAAGTTTTAAAATAAATAAAAGAGCTTTTATTCGCTAATTAAATGGTGTTTCATTATTTCAAATGTAAATTTTAAGAAATGGATTTACAACTTTATGTAACATCAAGTTATCAAAAATTAGAGATTTAATAATGTCCAAAACTAGATTTTAATAGATACCGATCTTCTCCTAAAATTAGAAATAAATCTTATCCAAAGGATTGACAAGATGATAGGGATAAATTTTCCAAATATTAACATATATAAGAGCTTTATTTCGATTGATGGGGTTGGTATAAAAAGCCATAATGAATCAAGAGCATTACTTAAATAATGTAAAATTATACTTGGTATGAGGGAATTTGTTTTTATTACTAAATATCCCCAGAATAGTCCCATACCGATTGCCCAAATAACTTGAGCCATTGTAAAAATAAAATATTCATAATTAAACTCATGAAGCAAATTTGCAAAATGTATTACTCCAAAAACAACTGCCGAAATATATAAGGCTTTTTTTTCGGAATAATATGCCAATAATAACGTTAATATGATCCCTCGAAACATGATTTCCTCAAATAGTCCCGCGTTAATATTTAGTAGCCAATATGATTGAGGAGGTAGTATTCGAGAAGTATCGAAAATGTATTGACCATATATTAAAGACCCAATAAGTTGAAAGATAATAAAAATAAAATAACAGCTCGCAGTATAAAAAATTATCCTTGAAAAAGGCCGAAAATTAGTTAAATGAATCCCATCTAAATAATCTTGAATTGTATCGTATTTTTTTGGGAGTTTATACACAAATGGTACAATTAAAAGCACTAATGAGCACCAAAACATAAATGTGATAATGATTTGCATGATCTGGTTGAAATTTTGATCGATAGACGGAAGTAATAAAGAAAAAAAGGCGGCAGCAATAACTATCGCTAAATTTGTAGCTATTAAAATAATGACTGATTTAATGGGTTTGTCAGCTAGCATTTTTCAATGACTTTGATTTTTTATTTAAAGTGTTTTTGAGATAATATAAGACATTAGTAGTCCATTTTTAAAACCTTAAAATATCAATTGATAACTGATGTGTATAAAACCTCATTAAACAAAATGAAAAATTCAATTGAATACTGATTTTATACAACAACTATACAAGTGAAAGTGATATTAGTTAAAAACTACTACTTTCTACGTTTTATGAATACAACTAGGATGACAACTGTTCCAGCTGAGAGAGGTAAGATCACAACCATTGCAAGAACCAATGGATCTATTCCATTCGAACCTCGTATAATCCAATCTATTCCCTCTAGTGTTGTCACAAATACGTTCATTTCGGCCTGATTCATAGTGGCTTGCAGACCAGCATCGATCAAAACATCCTTTGATCTCCTTAAATAGTTATGAAACGACTCAACCATATTAGCCGAACTTCTCGGCTCATAATCGGGGTCTAACGATGAGTACGTGTCATAGTTTAGCATAGCAGTTGGCACGAGGACATTCTTTGATGCCCAATAATCTAACGCCACAGGATCTTGGCTGGCACCGATGATGTCAGTAAAACTTGTATAGATATAGTTGCCCATAGGTCCATAACTACTAGAACTCTCCAGGGGATTGGCGTTGATCCAAATCATGTCAAGGATGTTCAATATTGGGGTCCGAGTCTCTACCATCAGAGTTGCCATCCCGCCTTGTGCTATTGAAAAGTGCTCATGTGGAGTAGATGAGTGTACGGAAGGCACAACAGACCCCTGTGGAACTCCCATGTAATGCTTGATACAACCAGTCACGCCATAAAGGATGTGGGTCTTCAGGACTGGTATGTTGATGACCTTCAGTCGATCCGAATCGAAACCAGTCGTATTGTCCCATACCCCCTTTTTGAAACTAATATATGTGCCATATTCAGTCGTGAACTTGGGATAGGACACATAAATCTCTGTATCCGAGTTCCAAGTTGAGTCTCGAACATAACCATCTGTGAAGTCACCCGTATCAAAATCATTGACATTATTGCTCCGTATCGCGTCCCACAGAAATGCTGACACGTGATAAGTGTCAAACATCTCAGCCACATCGACATATGACTGATCGCGGTAAAACGAGTTTGTTTGGGAAAAGTCCATGCTTCCCCTACCCTGTCCGTTATCAGCGATTACTACCTCTCCAGTGAAGCCATCAGGATGACCTACAGTCGCATTAATAACACTCTTTACTAAGTCAGTATTTGTCCCACCATTATAGGGCCATTGACCATTCACTTTTAGAATCACCACATCATTACTACCTATCAATCCAGAACTCATACTTGCATTCTTGTAGAAGTACAGATCTTGGGTTTCCATTAGTCTAATGAGGGATGAGACAGCCTGGTCCATATTTCCTTCTTCTCCTGAAGCATTCTGAACAAAGAACAAGTCTGATGGATCTGACGCGAGTGCACTCTGTGGTGATAAGGTGAGAGGAACACGAGACCTGTTCTCAGAATAAGTATCGGGAATGAGGTTAATTGGATCATTCACAAGAAAGACAGAACCGACTAATAGTGTAGACAATATAAGCATAGGCTTTACGAATCTCGATGTCCGCAGCGAGAGGATGGTGGGTGGGATCGGGGCCATTAGAGCAAAACGGAATATCTTTATGTTCGCAACTGCAACCTGTTGACAGGGGTATACAATTCTTGTAGGTTTCTTACCTGTTCTGAGTATGATCCAAAGTGCACTCACAACTGCTATAAAGCCAAGTTTCCACAAGCCTCTTCTCTGTGTTTTATGTTTCTTCATTGAATGGGACCGACCTTTACTATCCTTCATATTGTTCAACCTATAATCATACTATAATTGGTGGAGATACTAATGATCTTTTTATTAGCTAATCTAATTTATATATATATAAAATATGCTTTTTATATTTTATAAAAAGTATAAAATGTACATTTTATCCTTAAATTATAAAAAGTTCAATTAAATATTGATGTCTGAAGATAGAAAACTTCATAATAAAAAATCTCCAAAGAAAATTCTTACATATTTTATTCTGTTAATTTTTTTTATTGGTGGAGCTTATACTACTACAACTTATTTCTTTAGTTTTATTGGTCTTATTATTGGCCTTGTTTATTTCTTATTCATTCCTTACAGACAAGTGAAAAGACTAGGAATCTTATTATCTTGGACTGCTGGAATAACTACTATTATAATAAATGGCATAGCCCTAGTAAATGCTTCTGGAGCTCCCGCTTTATCAACAGTTTATTTCGCACTTATTATTGGACCATCAGTAATAGCAGCATATCCAATTGGTTTCATAATTTGGAAAAAAGTAACTAAGATTAGGAATGTAACTCATCGTTATTCTTTAAAACTTCATGAATTTAATAAAAAATTATCAAAAAATGCAAAAAAATTTCTCAAGATTCTGATCGTAATCTTACCTGGCGTTTTTTGGGGGAGTGTAAATTTAGATCTTAAAGTCATGTTTGATAACAAAACTCGCCTTCTTTGGGTTCATGCTCCTTCTAGTGTTCAAATAGAGTCAAACTTCATTGTAACTGTAGAAGCATGGGACGCCTATGAACGTTTAAGCACAACCTATAAGGGAACGGTTGATTTTTCTATAAGATCTTATAATCTAACAAATTATTCCTTGCTAACAATTGTTAATGCGACTCTTCCTAACAAATATACCTTTTCAGGGCAATTTTTTGGTTCAGATATAGCATATGAAATACGCGATGGTAAGGATAATGGTTTACATACTTTTGATATACGAATAAATACAATAGGGCTTCACTATCTTTTAGTCTCCGATTCTCTTACAAATAATACATATTGGAGCAATCCTATAATTGTAAATAATTATACAAGTTATGATAATAAAATTTATTGGGGTGATATTCATGGACATTCTGGACTCTCTGATGGGTCTGGAACCCCAGAGCATTATTTTTATTATGCAAGGAATGTTGCGTGTTTAGATTTTAACGCTTTAACAGACCATGGAGAGACGGTCGGGCTTCTTATTGGAGGTTTGGATCGTTTAGAAAAAGCTACAAATAAGGCATATGAACCGGGTGCTTTTGTAACCTTCCCCGGAATAGAATGGACAAACACAAAGACTGGCCACTATACTTGTATTTTTTCAGGTAATAAATTAATCAAGAAGCCCGTCATGTCATTCATGGTTGTTACAACTATTCAACAATTTTGGGACGCGTTGGATAAGTTTACAGCATCTACGGGTTGCAAAGCTTTAGCATTACCCCATCATACAACCAAGGAGGAATATCCTCAAGACTGGACTTTTATTAATCCTAAATATGTTAAAATAGTGGAAGTAGTTTCTACCCATGGAGAATCTTTATTTGAACAACGAGATCCTTATAATTATATGGGTTGTGGGGATCCTCCTCCAGAATTTACTTATGGAACTGCAATTATGGATGCTTTTAAAATGGGATATAGAGTGACTTTATATGCATCGAGTGATCAGCATGACGGCCATCCAGGACATTCTTTAAGTCATACTAAAGCCTATATAGGGCATCAACGTCCAATGACTATCTGGCCTAATCGGGTTGATTTACCTTATCCAGGAGGGCTAACTGCGCTCTTTGCATCAAATCTAACCAGAGATTCTGTGTTCTCGGGATTAGAAAATCAGCGAATTTATGCATCTTCTGATCATGGTCGTCCCTTTCTCAATTTTACTATTAATGGTACTCAAGTCGGGGATGGCTCAACACTCCAAGTATCGAATCCTGCTATTCACCGAAAATTAAACATTCTTTTTGCTCAAGATGGTGCACCCGCGGCAAACTTGCGTCCCCAAGCTGCAAGTGTAACTCCTAATTGGCTACCAAACTGGGATGCCAGAGTGGAAATTTTTAAGAATGGGGAATTGTTTTATAGCCAAATTATTAGTTCCCCAATTGCTAATATTACTATTTTAGATACAGAATTGATAACAGGCACCTCCTTTACAGATAGATGCATACAAAAATCCAATGGAAATTATTATATTAATAAATACAGCAACAATCCAATAAATCCAAATCTTTTAAACACGGGCGGAGCTGATTTTTACGTACTTCGAATCGTAGGAGATAACGGTAGATACTGCTATGCGGGACCAATATGGGTGGAATTCTAATTATAAAAAAATTAATTAGAAAGTAAGAAACATTAGTAATTTAATTTTCCTTTGATTTCTCATCCAATATTTTATTAATAACTTTTTTAAAAATCTCATAAGGTTGCGCTCCAACAATCAACATTTCTTCAATATTAAAAGTAGGAACACCACTTATTCCATATGTTCTTAATTCTTTTAAGGTTTTTTGTAATATCTTGAAAGGTTCATCTGTATTCAAGTAGATTTCAATCTCATTCTTATTTAGACCAACCGTTTCAGCAAGATCTAACAATAAACTTTTATCTCCAATATCTTTTCCTTCTAACCAATAAGCCTCTAGTACTAATTTATGAAATTCTTCAAATTTCCCCTTTTTACGAGCAAATTCAGAAATATATAGAGCTAATCGTGAATTTGGTAATTTTTCTGAAAACTTAAGTGTTAAACCATCCTCATCCGCAAGACGTTTAACATTAGCGAATGCCATCTCTAAATATCCCTTAGGAAAAGGCAAATCGTCAACTAAAGCGCCCCTCTTTGGTGTTTCAGGATGAATCTCAAAAGGTCTCCATTCGACAGCAAGATTATACTCTTTTTTGAGTTTTTCTATTCGATGGTATCCGATATAGCATAAATCTTATACATTAATGTCAAATTAAATATGTAGTTAATGTGGTTAATTGGAATTATCTATGCCTAAGGGTAAGATCCAACAAATACTCCAAGATAAATTTGAGCAGAAAACAAAATTAGAAAATGATAATTTCAATCTCTTCACTTTCTAATATTTTCCAACTTCCTATAAGGTACTAAATTGAATTTTTCCATTTTCAAATAATTTAAAAAAATCCTTTAAGGTATAAATTAAGAAATTTATACATTATAAGAAAAAAAAATTGATGATATCATAATAGGTATATTTTAATTTCAAACATTAAAGATAGGGAGAGATTCAAAATTGTCATCTTTACTTTCATTTGCTCGAGCACGGTAATATGGATTAGGGATGCGATTATATCTTAAATGTAATTTTAGAGGGTGAATTAGTTGATACCCATTAACATGTATAACACCGGCATCTTGCAAGGCTACAGATTCTGCTACGTGTAAATCCAAGCCACTATTAAATTGTATATCCGATACCATGCTAAATTTTCGGTGAATATGTGTAGGAGTTAAAAACACTTGAGCTAACTCATTTCTTTGAATTCTTTGGAGGACTTCAAGTATTGGTAATATTATATTTCCTGCTCTTTCCATACGATATATAAGAGTTAAAAATCCATTCCAACTGTCAGCACTTTCCCCTCTTTCTTTATCGATAACTGTTACATGAGTAGGTTCATTTTCAGTTTCAATTAATGCATGTCCCGCTAAGCTCATCCCATTTGAATTTATATTCACTTCATCATAATAATTTACTAATACATACCATAAATTATAAAAAGGGTCCTTCTGGTCAGCAAAAATCCTATTTCGAACAGGAAATGTCTCAAATGCATTATCAATGCCAATACTTCGATCTTCAACTGCATCTTCACCAAATTTATCAGCTAATACATCTTCTGTAATTTCTACTGTAATAACACCCCCAACACCTCCAAAAGCAGCAAGTATCGCTGCTCCACCAAGTTCTCCAGTGAGGAAACCAATTAAGCTAAAAAACAAAGTACCAATTAGAAATCCAAGGAAATCGCCCAATAATCCAGTATCCGCATCAAAATCTCTAAGTTCCATGTCAACAGTTAAAACACCATTTGAGATACGTGGGATATAGCGAAATACGGCAGTTACATTCGCATCAGGCCAATTGTCAATGATTATTTTCATCTTTATTATAACCTTTATAAATCCATTTTTTAGGATAATGTCTAAATCTGTAAAATTACCCACAACCTCATCTCCGTCCATAACAGGGAAATAATAGTAGCCATTTGGGTGTTGTACAGCGAGATTATTCCAAGCATCATTTTCAAAACGTTGAAAAGTATCTTTACTAAAACCAACAGCAAATGATCGGTCATTAGGAAGAAAAGATATTCCATTAATTAGGGTACCGCGATCGATATATTGATCAATATCAAAAGATACAAATGGGTTAGCTCTTATAGTTCTTATATTTAAGTTTGCGTATAGTCCAAATGCATCTTGATATCCATCACTTCCACTAATCTTACGAGTATCAAGCTTGATAATAGTTTCAGATACAAGGTCTAAATTTATATCTCTTTCGAAATCTGTACGAAGCTTATTCTCTACCTCCTCAAGAATACCTGGAATGCCAGAAGTTGTTTCAAAAGTAGTAATTAAATTTCGAGTTAGATCATCTAAATAACTATATTCAAACCTAAAATCGCTCATGGTAATATCTATAAATAACCCTATAGTTGCATCATGAGGGAGTGGTGGCATGTCAGTTACGATTAATTCTACTGGAATTATAATTTCCAAATCTGCATCAACAGAATTAGGAAGAAGTTGACATGATATTGGTCTATTTATATTAAGCAATGCTCCATTTCCTAAATCTACTTGAGATTGTATTTCACCTGAATCATAAGCACCATAAAAAATAGTCATAAAATATTCTGAACCAAGAAGTATTTCTACATCATAACCAGTTTTAATTCTTGTATTATCTATCATGATTAACCTTTTTATTCAATTGGATTAGTGATAGATTAGCAATTTTAGTATTTAACATTTGTGTCGAAATCTTTTTTTTCAATATACTTCTACCAATGTTCCAATTTTTAAAGATCTGGAATTGTATATAAATATTATCAGGATCTTTAATTCATTTCTGGTGAATTCAAAAAGGCAAACTTAAATAATTTCGTGAAACGCTTACGAAATTAAAAATTAGAGATTACTGAACATCATCAATTCCATTACCGTCTGCGTCTGAATCCGTTGAAATTGGATCGTCTCGCCACTTGTGTTTTAATATTTTATGAATGAAATTTCTATTTATTAACATGAGACTCCAATTATTTGTAGAAGCAGAAACTAGTTGGTTGATGATTTGACATTTTCGTCATTTTTCAAAATTTTTAAATATAAAGAAAATAAAAATATTACAGCAGTTTTTGAATTGATAAAATAGAGAGGGTAGATATCTATTTTTTTAATCGATTCTTAAAACTACAATATTTAATTTAAAAATAATTAATTGAGGGTGGTTTAAAATGGAAAACAAAAAAGGTAATCCTAAGTTTAGTGAGCTTCAAAGAGAACCAATTCCTTGGGATCCCGCTCCAGATATTAGACAATTTCTTGATGAAAATAAATTAAAAGAAGTGACTAGACTTCAGATAAACTATAGGATACAAGAAATGAAAATACGTCTCGAATTCATGGAAAAAATGGAAAAATTAATTTAAATCTATAGGCAAATGTCAAATAAAACAGTTGTTTTCATTTCATACATGGACCAAGATAACCTTGGAGTGGGTTATCTTTCTTCTATGCTCCTATCAAGAGGATATAACGTTGAAATTGTAGATTTTGGACTTAGTAAATTTGAAATCTACAACCAAATTAAGAATCTTAATCCAATATTAGTTGGTTTCTCGCTGATTTTTCAGTACCATTTCTATAGGTTAGAGGAGATCTCTAAATATTTAAGACTGAAAGGTCTTAATTGTCAATTTACGGTAGGGGGGCATTTCCCAAGCTTCAGGTTTCACGACATTCTAAATAATATACCATATATAGATTCTGTTGTTAGATTTGAAGGTGAATACACTATATGCGAATTAGTTGAAAAAATTCTCGGAAACGAAGATTGGACAACGGTTAAGGGAATTGCTTATAGGGACAATGGAAATCTTGTATCCAATGAACTAGTACCATTAATCAAAAATCTAGATACATTACCAACGCCTTTACGCAAGTACTCTAATAATAAGTCTTGCATGGGTATAAATATGGCACCATTAGTGGCAAGTCGAGGATGTATTCGCAATTGTTCTTTTTGTAGTATAAGGAAATTTTATCAAATACCTCCAGGAAAAATCAGGAGAACCCGAAGTGTTTTAAATGTTGTAGAAGAAATGAAAGAACTCTATAGGAAAAGCGATGTAAAAATTTTTTTTTTCCAAGATGACGATTTTCTATTTCCAGGTCGGATTGGAAGAAAATGGGTTTTAGATTTTATCTACGAATTGGAACAAGCAGAACTATCTAACGATATTCTTTATAAAATTAATTGTAGGTCGGATGAGGTTAACAATGAAATTTTTAGCAAGCTGATGAATGTTGGTTTACAATTTGTATATTTAGGAATTGAGTCAGGCAATAAGGGTGGGCTTGAAACTCTGAATAAACAGTTAAGTGTTGAGAGCAACATAAAGGCTGTTGAAATTCTAAAAAAATTAAAAATAACTTATGAATTTGGCTTTATGCTATTTGATCCATACAGTACATTTGAATCTATAAAAGAAAATGTTCTTTTTTTAAAAAAAATTTGTGGAGATGGAAGCTCACCTATAACCTTTTGTAAAATGATCCCCTATGCTGAAACGGATATTGAAAGAAAACTAATAAATGAGGGTCGCCTGATTGGCTCGATAATCACACCTGACTACAACTTTCTGGATTCTAGGCTTGACGATCTTTTTGCTTATTTATATAGAATATTTCATAATTGGATTCATTCTAATGAAGGAATTTTATCAAGAATTCGGGGGCACCGTACCGAGTTGGCAATACTCAAACGATTTTATCCCAATGCGAAGGATCTTCCTGAGTATGAAAGTTTTTTTAGTAAAATAACCGCACTATTTAATCATTTATTTTTTTATGTAGCTGAAAATGCAATAACAATCTTTGAAAAAGATAAGGCTATCTCTCAAGATCGATTACAAAAATTAGTGAGATACAAGAATGAAAAACAACAAGAAATTATTTCTGAATGGCATAAAGGAATAACTAAATTTCAACAAAATTAATTTACTTCTAAGAATATAAAATCTTTTTTTTTTTTTAAATTTTCATGAAATACCCGACATATAGATTTTACAAACAATTTGGAAGTGATAATAATCTGATTTAAGGAGAGAATATTTTTTAGGCGTATGATTCTCTGATCTATTTTTAAAATTTAAAAGTCAATATATCTTAATATTCAACATAATACATCCTCTTCAAAAATAAATGGCGGATCCCAAATACTTAGAGACGAGAGGGCAAATAAAAAGAGAAACTGAAAAACCTTACTTATTTCTTTTAATAATGGAAGGGAAGAGTGGATTCCTAAATCTACAATTAATTCTACTTTTATTTCTAATCCTAATACTACTCAAGAATTCATAATTGCTAAATGGATTGTAGAAAAAAAAGATTTAATATTAGAACCAAAAAATGTTAATATCCTTGGAGAATCCGGAAGTGAAGAATTTTTAAAAGACAGACTATTAAGTAAAGGGTTAGGAGGTTTTGATTCGTTTGATGATATACAATATTTTAAAAGAAACTTCTCAAAGATTCTTAAGAGTAGCACTAAACAAGAACGTCAAAAATTAAATTCAATAATAGAAGACTTGAAGAATGAGGAAGAAAGACTAATAAGAGAGTTAGAAGCCAAGAAATTAGAATTACAGGAGTCTTTGATTAAAGAAAAAGAAGAATTAATGTCAAAATCATTAGGTTCAAAAGGAAAAAAGCGCTTAAAAAAAATTGATAAAACTCTAGAGAAAAAATTAGATAAACCGTTCAAGAAAGACGTCAAACAAATAAAGAAAACCGAAAAAGAACACGTATTAAGAGAGAAGAATTTGGAAAAAACCGTGGAAAAAAGTGTTAAACATCTACATAAAGCACATGATGTAATTGAAAAGGATAAGCAATTTTTTGTTGGTGCCATTGGAGAAACTGCTGCGATTAAAGAGTTAAAAAAACTCCCCGAAACGTACTATATCATAAATGAAGCAAGATTGAGCTTTTCGCGTTCAATTAGATGGAAGAAATATCATGAATATGTAAAATCGTGTAAGATTGACCACGTAGTTATCGGTCCTACTGGAATATTTTTGATTGAAACTAAAAATTGGAGCCACCAAAGCTTGTTAACTGCTAGATTTACACCACATAAACAAATAGATCGTGCGGGATATATCTTCTTTATCCATATGATGGATCGATTTAAAAGGAAATTGCCAGTCTATCAAATTGTAGCAACTTATAAGGAACTCCCGCAAATTCGCTATAGATATGTCGATCAACTCACGATTAAAGAGCTTGTTAATTTTATTCTTGGGAAAAAGAGAAGTTTAGATGATTTTGAAATCCAAATAATAGTAAAATGGCTTCAATCCTCCCCTTTTATCCGTAATTCCGGTTTTAAATTGTTTAAATGGTTTTAATACTTAACTATTTTTCAAAGAAAAGAAAAGTTTTTCTTCATTAATCGTGAAATTCAAATATAAAAATTAATTCTTGCTCTATAGTAAAAATTAAGAAAAAAAATCCAGAAAAAGTGAATTAAATGGAAAAATTAAAATTAATTTCTATTCTATCGATTGTAGGTTTAGCAGGTGTGATTGGTATTTTTGCTCCTATGTATTTAATTTCGGACTTAAATTACAATTCTTTATCAGATGATTTCAATGATTTGGATGAACAATATCTAGAATTATTCCAAAATTATACTAGCTTATTATCCAATTATCAAATTTTATCTGGAGATTATGAGGATCTATCGAATGATTATGATAATCTATCGAATGATTATGATGATCTATCGAATGATTATGACGACTTATTAACAGATTATAATACATTGAACAGTGCTTATCAAACTCTGCAATCGAAATATAATACGATAGTAAGTTATATAAGGCAACAAATACTTCCAGTTCAATATTGTACATTTGCAGAGGCAGTTAGAAGATATTATTTAACATCCTATCTTAATGATACAACAACTAAAGATTGGTATAAGGGATATACGGAATTCTGTAGGGATATTGTTCTACATGATAGTAATCAAGAAAATTCTTTTGCTACCGTTTCTAATGCATTTTCTGATGTCTTAATAAATAGTAGTGATACTATGTATTTATGTGAATATATCATGAACTATACTTATTATAATTGGCTTCCAAACTGGGCAGGATGGGGGTTAACTGAAAATGAATTGATGGATATTGATACAATCCTCCAATGGTGCATTGATGAAATGGAGTATGAATATGATGTTGATATAACATACGGACAAGAATCTCCTTCTTGGGATTATGCTAAATTTCCCGTAGAGACTGCATTTCGAACGATGGGGGATTGTGAAGATCAGGCAATTCTAGCCGCGACATATTTAGAATCATGCGGTTTTGAGACAGCTATTGCTATAAGTCATGATCCGGATCATCCTACAATAGTACCCTTTTATCATGGTTCTCTTCTTGTGCATATAGAAGATAACAGTACTTTTTATTCAACATATCCATCTACATCTTTATGGCGTTTAGAAACTAGTGATCCTTATTATCCAAATTATACCTGGTGTTGGCTTGATCCGACTTGGGATGTATCTTTTGGATCTACTCCCTCATGGCTTCAAGATTACATTGATTTCGGAGGTTTAGCATATGATAATCTAACAATAGTAATCTGTGATATTGGAGGAGTAACTTTTTAACTTGAAATAATAATTAATCGGATAGTATTCAAAAAAACTCTAAAATATTAGTATTTTTTTTTTATTTTTTAAATCCTTCAGAATCTAGTTTAACATTACAAAATCAATCAAGAGAGATTTGAGTATGAAGGATAATTGGAAAGAGAATGGTAAAAATTCTTGAAAGAAGATACTTATCTAATATTTTACTTTTTTACTTTTTTGTAGAATTTCCAAATTCATATTATCAAATTATTTCTTAAAACTAAGTAAGCAAATTGTCAAACTATTACCTCATTTTCGGCATTTCTGATAATTTCATGAGGTAGAACTGCTTCATTGAGATGGGGGTTTAATTACGGTTAAATTTTTTATTTAACCGCCATTAAAGAAAAATGTTTTATACATGTTTGTATATTCGTAATTTGATGAGTTCTAATCCAGTGAAAAAAGATTTTTCAAGGAATCAAATAAAAATCCTCAAATTACTATTTGAAAAGGAATATTTACAGAATGAATTACAAAAAGCATTAAATACTACTGCCCCAAATCTACATTATCACTTAGCACGTTTGGAAGGATATAATTTAATACAAAAAGAAACGCTTCATAAAGTGGGTAATGTCAAAATTAATAAAATTTCTTTAAACCCTTCTACTCGAGAATATGTTCGAAAATTACTTGGCTTGAAAAATGTAAAATCTTCACTAAAAAATAGTTCTTTAAAATTTAATAATGGTGTTAAAGCTCTTGCAAAAGTATTTAGAAAAATTAAAGAAAATTATTATCGTATTTCAATTATTATACTTGTATTAAGCTTGACTGGAATAATAGTCTCGAGCGCACTTTTTTTCTTCTTTCCTCTTAAAAACGATTACAATGTTCTAGAAACACAAGAATTAACGGCAAATGCCGATATTTTTACTCAAGAAACTCAACCTCAAGAGGCTCAAAATGAAATTGTAGAATTAACAGCGAATGCCGATATTTTTACTCAAAAGACTAAAAGCTCAGATATAACCGTGTATGATTATAGTGATCCAGTTCCTTGGCTACGCTTGGGTTTATGGAGTCAGACTTATGATTTGGGGGGGTATCTATCTGAAATATATGTACGTTTTAATTTACCAAAAATAGACAGAATAAGCTCTATGGTATTACAGCTCACTTACGGGTGGACCTATCCAACTGAACCCGATTACTATTATGAGGTTAATGCAAGTTTGGTAAGCAATGATTGGGTTGAAGAAACCACCGTTTGGACTGAGAGACCCGATTATTTGGGTACATCTACACTAGAATATTTCCATAATCCGGATCTTGAGAGCGAGGTATATCTTAATTTAACAAATTTAGCTGAGGGGATTAGTGACACATTAATTACAATTCATTTATGTCCTCATAACTTATCGAGAATCCGCTTTCCAGCTTGTATGGAATCATCAGAGTCTTATGGAATCACACCCAAATTGATACTTGTATACGAGAGCGATTATGAATATAAATGAAATAAAACATGGGGAGGTATATATGACGATCACATTTTAACTGATAATTCAATGGCTATTGATTCTTCTAATAACATATACCTTGTAGGTCGGATAGATACCACTGGTACTTCAAATTATAATATTGTGCTTATTAAGTGTGATTCTCAGGGAGTTGAACAATGGGTAAAGATTTGGGATGGTGGAGCTTCGGACGAGGGTATTTCGATTTTGATTGATAATACAAATGAGATTTATGTTGTGGGAATGACGACTAGCTATGCTGATCCTGATGGAGATATGGTTATAATCAAATATGATAGTGATGGAAATCAGCAATGGAATTTTACTTGGGGGGGAACTGAGCTTGATATGGCTCGAGTAATAGTAAAAGATTCGTTAAATAATTACTATATTGCAGGAGAAACAAGGAGTTTTGCTGATGTTGATGGGGATGCGATATTAGTCAAGTTTAATAGAAATTGGATTGAACAATGGAACGTTACATGGGGAGGAAGCGATAGAGATTATGCTAATAGCATGGAGATTGATTCAAATGGACATATATGCATTGTAGGGGGGTCATATAGTGCTGATCCTTCATCTGGGGAAGCGGATGTCATGGTTTTAAAATACGATGCTTTAGGAACCCTTATCTGGGATGAGGATTGGGATGCTAGCTTAACTCAAAGAGGTCCTGCAATTGCTATAGACTCTAATAATAATATATATTTCGTGGGTCACACGTTTGGGAATCCCGCCTTAAGCATGAAGGGTCATTTAGTTAAGTATGATACTAATGGTAATTATCAATGGGAACGGATATGGGGTGTTGACGGAGTATTCGGTAATTCATGGACAGGACTTATAATTGATTCTGATGATGAAATCTTTATTAGTGGTTTTACATCAACTCATGGACCTTACCCCGGTCAAGGAGACACAATATTGCTTAATTACGACACATCAGGAAATCAAAATTGGTATAAGACATGGGGAATGCCAGATCAAGAAAGTGCCATATGTATTAATATGGATTCCAAGCATAACTTATATTTAGCAGGGTTTATGGACAGTTTAGGAGCTGGGGGATATGACATTTTTATCATGAAATATATACTAGAATATGAGGAGCCCTCTAAGCCCCAAATAAATGTATATGATAATGATGGTGCAACCCCTTTCCTACGTTTGGGTTTATATGAATTCACATACGATATGGGGGGGTATTTATCAGAAATATATGTACGTTTCAATTTATCGAATATCGAAAAGATAAACTCTATGGTATTACAACTTACCTATTGGGAAGGATATCCAATTGAAACAGACTATTACTACGAAGTTAACGCAAGCCTAGTATGCAATGATTGGGTTGAAGAAACTACGTCTTGGACTGTGAGACCGAAATGTTTGGGTATTTCAACACTGGTATATCTCCATAATCCGAATCTTGAGAATGAGATATACTTAGATTTAACGAATTTGGTAGAAGGAATAACTGATACAATGATTACCATCCGTTTATGTCCTAATAATTTGTCAAAAATTCGTTTTCCCGCTCCATTTAAATCATCAGAGTCTTATGGAATAACTCCAAGATTGATACTGGAATATACAACAACTTCTCAACCTATGATACCAAATACAGCTCATATAAATTTGATTATTCTACTTGTTGTTTTTGGATCACTTACTGCTGTTGCTCTCTCAGGGATAATATATAAAATAAGTAAACAGAAAGTTAGAGAAATTCCTGCTGTTATGAAACAAGAAAGTTTAGTCTCTATTTTGAAACAAGAAAGTCCTGTAGTTAATCAACAACAAGAAGACCTTACACCTATTATAAAACTAGATAATCAAGCATCCATCATGAAACAAGAAACTCCTGTGCCTCCTAAAGATAGTGATTATAAAGAAAAAAACATTGAACAAAAGATGCCAAGTATACCGGAAGAAGAAGTTAAGAAGTGCTTGACTTATAGTATAATTGTAATTGTTGTAACTTTCTTTCTGGCTCTACTAGGTTTAAATTATCCTTTTCCAACTACAACTGGAATTTATATTTTCTTATCTTCACTCACGTGGATGTCAGTTGGGATAGTTTCATTGATTTTCTATTTTATTAATCCCGAAATAAGTTACGGGATGTGGATGAGTAGAAAGAAAACAAAAAGGATTAACAGTAGATATATGGTAATTGGAAGGAGAATACTAATGGTAATTTTAATTGTTGGATTATGTATTTCAACCTTTGTTTTTATTGCAATAATAAACGCAATTCTTACATAAAGATCATGTAAATGGCCAAATGGGGAACACATCTTCAAATTACTCACTAAAAAAATGCTTGATTATGAATATAATTAGTATATCAAAAAAGTTAAGAGAGAAAATTAAAAGTGAAAATAGATAAAAACGGGTCAATAAGAAAAAATATAAGGAAGAAAACAGAAGAAGAGGAAATTGCTATCTTATTAAATGATAAACACGTAATCAAAACCTATTAATAAACAAGTTCTAGAGTATGAAACCCTATTGTAAGCACTGTGGTGTTGAACTTCCTAAAGGACAAGCTATTTGTCACGTATGTGGAAAGAAGGTTATGTAGAAAATATATAATTTAATAAATATGACATAAAAAAAAGAAGAAAAAGAAAGATTAATGAAAATATGAATAAATGTCGTATCTGTGGAAAAAAGATTCCCAAAAAAGAAAAGGTTTGCAGGGATTGTTTAAAATTTTTACAATCGTTAGGGTCTAAGTCAGCAAAATCTGAAAAAGATGATTCCATTGTTATTGTAGAAGTTGAAGAATCTGGAGAAATTAAAAGATTTATGATCACCGAAGAACAGCTTCGAGAGAACAATGGAAAGAGCATATTGGATTCTAGAAGGGTACTAATCATTATTAAAAAAGATTTGGATAAAATATATATTTGGAGTGGACTGAGATCAACCTCTCGCCAGCAAAAAAGAGCTTTCTTGATGGCTAGATTTCCTATGTTAGGATCTTATGGGAGTAAAATTGTATCTGTGTATGAAGAACCAACAGAATTCTTAGAAAATTTTGGAATAGAATCTGAGGAAGTGCTTGAACGATTAGCTCCTATGTCTATAAAAGGTAAAGATACTGATGACGATGAAGGAGGTGGAGACTTCCCGTTTCCTTATATACACAAACCACCCTCCCCCCCTGGTGATCTAGGATTAGCAGGGCAACCACAAGCCAAGGAACCTATTACCAAACAAGTTCTAGAGTATGAACCCTATTGCAAACACTGCGGTGCTGACCTGCCAAAAGGACAGACAATTTGTCATGTATGTGGGAAGAAGGTTATATAAGGAATAAAGTTATGCTTTAAAAAATGGGAAAAAAATTATGTTTTGTGAAAATTGTGGTGCAGAATTACAGGATTTAAATCAAATATTTTGTCCGAACTGTGGAAATCCATTGAGATAAAATAAGAAAAAAAAGATTCAATTGGATTCAAAAGAGATTTTGGTTTTACGTGATACTCATACGAGTAAGATCTGGATTTGGCACGGAAGAAACACGCCTGTTAGGAAAAGGTTTATCGCTTTTAAAACAGCAGAAGCCATAAGAGATAATTATGGTAGTGGCTATACAATCGAAAGAGTAGATGAGGGGAGTGAACCTTCAGATTTTAAAGAACTGATAGAAAGAATAAATCAGTTTTGTGAGAATGATAAAGTTTTGAATGAGCATGATAAAGTTCGAATATTTGAATTTGATGATGTGAATGAAGAATTCCAAGAGATAGAAAAGATGGATGAAGATACGCCATTACATGAATTATTGGACTCAGATTATATATTACTTTTTATTGATTCGAGACGAAAGAGGGTTTGGGTGTGGTATGGAATCGAGGCAACGATTAGAAGCAGGATATCTGCTATTAAAAACGCTGAGCGTATACGAGACATCCATGCATTTGCGTTCAGGATTTCGGGGATAAATGAAGGATTCGAGCCTTTAGATTTCCGGATCATGGTAGGATTAGAAGAGGAAAAGGAGTATACTCAAGAACAAATTGAACCTGTGTATGTGGGATCAGATGAGCAAGATGAGGACTTATCACATGAAAAAATTCTCTCAATCTTGAAAAAGATTGACGTACCAGAAGGCTATGAAAGAAAAAT
Organism: Promethearchaeia archaeon; assembly: GCA_036478875.1. GTDB lineage: Archaea > Asgardarchaeota > Lokiarchaeia > Sigyniarchaeales > SOKP01 > Loki-b32. Next base: position 73,734 of record JAZGEW010000084.1, read on the forward strand.
AATAATTGTAAATAATGAAATCTACTATTACAAGGAATTCATTGATATAGGTTCTAATGTAAAAACTGAAAAACTTTTCAGTTTACAAGAGGAAGTGGAAGATGGTTCGTATTTCATGACAAATTTTTTACCACGATTAGTATTTTCTTTTAACAAAATCGAAATAATCGAGCTTTTGAAAAAGAAATCAATAAATACCATTTAATTCCTTCAGTTAGGTTAGAGGCTTTAAAAAATTCAAATGGTTCTAACAAAAAATGAATTTTACAAATTAGACTACATAGTTAATTAAAACCTTCCTTATCCAACTGGGAATTACAAAGTTCATCACATTTTTGAATATAAGGATTTTTTCGGCTCACATGAAAGAACTCAACCTTTTCATATTTTTCTCGGAGTTGATACACCTCACTGCACATTTCCAAAAGATGCGGATAATTGATCCTCCATTTCTTGTTAATCTGTTGGACTGCTAAATTACTGTCAGAATATATTTGGAGTCGACCTCTATGGAACTTTTCAGCTACTTTCAATGCATTAATTATCGCCTTATACTCCGCAGTATTGTTGGTTGCAGTTCCGAGATATCCGAATCCTTTATGAATAATATTGTCATCATGAACAAATATAAAAGCATATGCCGCAGGACCTGGATTACCGCGTGCTGCACCATCGGTATAAAGCTTGAGAATATCTCCTCTTTTAATTGGGACTCTACTCATATTTGATCACTATTCGATTTCTCACTTATTCTGTTCGATTAATTCCACTATTGATTGTAATATACTCTTACTATAAGAAATCATTGTTTGTCTACACTTTTTTCATTTATAAACAATGGGAATATAGTGATTTAATAAATCTAATAGTAATTGACGCAATTCTACTAATGTTCTAATCTGTTTAAAAGATAATTTTGAATAGGAATTAAATACTTACTTTTTTGTTCATGAAAGTAGAAATAAGTGGAATAACCATTTGAATGATTATTGTTAACAAAAGTTTTATACACATATTCATTAATTTTCTTACAATAATTTTTTGGTAAAGGCTAATGGAAAATAAACATAGAATAAAAATAAATATTTTAATCTTAGGGATGATTTTCGCTATATCGACAATAAACAGCTTTATGATTTTCAATTTTCAAGGTGGAAGCATAAAAAAAATTGAAAATCGAGATCCTACTGGTTTAAATACGCCGAAAATATCTGGCTACTGGACAACTAACTTCATACATGTTGATGGTAATTGGTCTTATACGGTAGGTAATTATTCTTGGGCTATCGGTAATGGTTCGTGGAGTAATCCTTATACTATTGAAAATGTTACTATTGATGCAAGTACCTCTCCTACAGGAAGTGGAATTTATATTAACAATTCTAAAAATGAATATTTTGTGATACGAAATTGTACTATTTATGGTGCGGGCATTTTGTCTACTGATGCAGGAATAAAATTTGAAAATACAAATAACGGTACCATAATAAATAGTAACTGCTCACAAAATGGTGAAAATGGAATCATATTGATAAATAATTGTATTAATAATACAATTTCAGGAAACACGGCAAATGATAATGGCTATTCGGGGATTTATATAGATAATAATTGTGTGAATAACACCTTATTGGAAAACACTGCAGGCAACAAATTCACACTTAATCAATATAATGGGATATTTTTAGATAACAGTGTGAACAACACTCTCTCTTTGAATATAGCCAGTAATAATAGTCAATTTGGGATATTATTTAATGAAGATTGTAATGATAATACGCTATCAGAAAATATTCTAAACGATAATGGTTTTGCAGGCATTTTACTTGACACGACTTGCATGAATAACACTATATTGGAAAATACAATATACAATAATAGTCAGAATGGAATAGATATAAATGATGGATGTGATGATAACAAAATCTTAAAAAATTACCTATATTTCAATACAAATGACGCAATTATAATAGGGGGGGCCGATAATGACGATAATTTTTTCAAACAAAATATAATGGTAAGTGTTGATCATCGTTTTATTAATGGTCTCGGCACTAATACTCTTTTCGTATCAAACTATTATCTAACCTCCATACCACGCTTATTTATAGAAACTATTACTCAATCTTTTTCTACACCAGAATTTTATGTCATTATTAATATTTCTAGTCAATGCATTGGTTTAGATATTTTAATAAGTTCCCTTAATGCATGGTGGAATGGAATTGAAGTATCTCCAGCTGATATTACTGATCTGGGGAATAGTTTATACAATATATCATTAATTCCGATCTATGTAAATTCCGGTGGAGCCCCCATCTTATTGAATATGAGGATTTCAGTACCACATCATAAGGTCAAATACTTTGAAACTTATATTGCTGTCGAACCACCTGAAATTGCAGTTAAATTATTACAAGTGGAAATAACTGAACACTCCTATTCTCTCGACCATTTTAATTTCACTATATTTGTGGGCAATGAGACAGGAAAAGCTATTGATTCAGCGTTAATTCAGATGTGGTGGAATGGTACAGAAGTCTCTAATGATATTGTTAATCTTGGGAGTGGGTTCTATTTTGTTTCTTTGGAACCAATAACCGTAGCCCCTGGAGAAGATCCAATATTACTCAACACTACCATCTCTGCTGAACAGTATCAAAATAAGACTTTAGAGACTTATATTGCGGTTACTCTTGATGCTTTAGATAACGGAGATGGAGGAGATGGAGGAATTAAAGGAATTGGGGGAATGCCTCCCCTCATTATATCAGTTGCAACGGGAATTGGATTAATAGGAATTACATTATATTTATTACACAAAAGGAAATCAACTATAAATTATTATCATTAATACTATTATCTTCTTTTTTGTTTTTTAATGTTTGGGAAGATAAAATTTTTTTAATACTTGAATCAAATATGGAAGTCCACTAAAACTATCAGTTAAATATTTTACTAACTCCTTATAATTCATTTTTTTATGTAGGGCTCCTTGGTCCAATAAAGAAAAAATATATGTAATCAAGCTTGCTCTTAACTCTTTAATTTCAGTTTTAAATTGACCTGTTATCCTAAAAATTATTGCATCCTCAAAGAAATCAACCAGAGATTTGATAAAATTTCTCTCTGTACTTAATTGCTGGAGTTTTCTTCCTATTTCTATAACGGTAGTCGATCGAAATGAAGGATCAAAATAAACACAAAAATAAAATGCTATCTTAAAAATACCTTTTGAACACTCATTCATCACTCTTCGTGGGTCTTGTTCTTTCAAGCTTTTCTCTAAGTGATATAATCCCCTTGCCAAAATATCATCATAATCGAATAGCATATTAGTAGTCTCAAGTATTTTATCTTGAATATTTTCTCCATATAACAATTTAGAATTCTCAGGATGCTTCATATCAAGTAGATTCCATCCATAGTTTGAAAAAGATTCATTAGAAAACTTGTTCTTATCTTGTAATGCATCAATTGTATTAAACCCGAGCCATACGTGATTTCCACTTACTTTTATTTTTTCATATCGAATCTCAGTCCAGGATTGTTTAGGAATTTCCTCTAATGACTTCACGATAACAATTATATCAAGGTCGTTTTTCACCCAATTTGGAGGAAGAGAGTCATCAAAATAACTGCCAATTCCATAAATAGCGATAATATTGCCTGAATAACGATGAAGTAAATTAGAAACTACAGAAACTTCGATACCATCTATTTTATCAATTTTTCCTCTTTCAATCATTTTTTCTTTTTTAATCGTATCCTTAAATAAGACTTTTCTTAAATTTTCTTTTAGTCTTTTTATTTTCGACTCATTAGAAGTAAAAGGTAGGTTATAATTTTTATATTTCCGCTTGAATATTGCTAAGACTGTGAATTTTTTATAGATTAATACACTAACAGAAATTTCGAGAATAATAGCAATTAAAACGATTGAAAGATTAACGGATATTTGCGAGACCTCAGCATTACTTAAATCAATTTTATTTACAGTTATTTCTCTAATTTCTTCAGTGTTATTAAGGTTATCTATACTAAAGAAAGAAATAGTGTGTTTTCCCATATCATAATTTCTTAAAGAAAATCCTTCTATATATTCAATCCAACTTCCAGAATCAATTTTGTACCATATGGAACTAACACCTGAACCTAAATTATCAAAAGCCGAAAGAAGGAATGTTGTAGATTTATCAATTTTATTTGAACCACCCTTGTGGGTAAAGGATAATGAACTTATTGGAGAAGTTCCATCCACTAATAATTGTTGTGAAGTTATGTATGTATCATTATTTTCCTCATCCAACTCATCAATAGAATCAAGTGGATCAATAATCCAGCCAATAAAATAACTTCCATCTGGAATATCAGAAGGAAATATGAATGAACAGTCCGAATTACCATAACTATCTACTTCAATCGATGGAATTCTGTCTGATCTAATAAAATAATCACTCGTAGAAATTGTTGAGTCGCTTGAAGCATAAAAATATACTCTGAAATCTCCACTCGACGAATTCCCAATGTTTTCAATATCACAACATATATCAAAATATGAAGAACCTGGAGAAACTTGATACGGATTGAAACGGGAGTAACTAGGACCTCTATCTTTCAAATCCGGTAGAACCAGAGGTTCAGGGTCAGGGTCAGGATCAGGATCAGGGTCAGGCTCTGGTTCAGATTGATAAGCCACATATAAAGTCCAATCATAAGGATTAAATTCATTATTATCAAAATCCCATATCTCTGCATGTCCTGCTGTTAATATCGCTTTATTGACATTTTTTAAGTGAGTATCATTATGGTATACATAAATTACAGCAACCATTCGACCATATGGATCTACTCCAGTTTTGTTATCTTCATCTACATAAACTTCTTTATTATAAACCAGAGAACTTAAATAATTAGTCGCTTCATCATATCCCGGTTCATAACTCTCAGGGGCATCAATATCGGCAAGGCGAATTATTCCTACTGAAGTTACATTAAGTGTATCACCATCATAAATATAATAAGCAGTACCCGTACTATCAATTTCCCAAGCATTTCCTCGTACACTAAAAAAGTTTAAGGATAAGACCATTATACTCACCAATAAAAATGCAAGAAATAAGCGACAGATCTTTTTACTCATTCGATCAAAAACTCTTTTTTGGATAATTTTGGATTATTTATACACAAAATTTTTAGTCTCTATATTAAAAATTATTAACGTAATATAAGAGTCTTAACATTTTTGTATCTTTAATTAATTATAAAGGATTTTGTTATGTTTAGTTTAAAAAGAATCACGATACACACTAACACCCTTATCTCTAAAGTCATTAATCATAAATTTCCCCGCATTCCTACTTATTGGATTCTTCTCTATTGGAACTTTAGAGGATTAAAAATTACCTTAACCAATAACCAATTTGAAGTAGCATATGGCATTTTTAATCATAAAAGAATTCCCCTAAATAACATTACCAGTTGTGATATAACTAAAGCACGTTTTAGAACTTACGGTGGAGTAGGAATTCGATTTGGAGTAGATGGTTCATGGGTCTATAACACAGGTTTCGGAGAAGCGGTAAAACTAACCTTTCAATCTGGCAGACTATTCGTTTTCTCTACAAGAAAACCTCAGGAAATAGGCACTCTAATAAACGATTTAGTAAACTATTAAGTAATTTTTTAATTTTGAATTATCTTTACCTAACGATAAAATCCAACTAATTTTTCAAAGAAAAGAAAAGTAATTCTAATCATTTATGAAATAAATTTAAAAAAAGAAAAAATTTAATTTTGTTTTAGTTTTTTAATTAAAATTAAGCTGATCAAAGCGATACCACTTATAGTAATTATTAGATTGTATCCAGATATCCTCCTATCTCCAATAATGGGAAGCTCAGGTTCTTTATTAATTGCAAAATAATCACTATAATCATAAACTCTTGAATCATCATAATCCATGATTTTTATTCTATAATCTTCGCCTTCATAATTTTCTGAACTTGAAACATAGAATTCATGTTCCCCATCATTATCAGTATAAGTGTAAGTAATATCTTCTATAAATGTGGTTCCTTTATATAACTGAATTATCACATCTTCAATTGAACCTTGAGATGTCCATCTTATAGTATAATAGGTAAAATCGTCCCATTCATCAGATGATGTAGGACTTGTCACAGTAATTTCAGCAGTTTCTGGATATGTCCAAACTAACTGAGGTGCTTCTTCTGGTGAATATGACGAAAATCCTTCTCTTGATGTAATATAAAAATAATCTTCCACGTAATTATCAATTGTAATGTATACACAAATAGATAGATTATTTCTGCCATCGATATAATTGGTAACATCAAATTTATAAATATTATCTTGAGTAATTACGGAAGAAATAATCTCATTTCCTTTTGCTGGTTTATTGCTCAACCATGTCATCGTATACTCGTCCCAAACCTCCTCGATTAAGCAAATTGTTATGTTCATTGTTTCTGAAACACTCGAAAAATCTAATGAAATCTCTGCTTTTGTATAGTCTGATGGTTTATCAGAAAAATTAAAATAAAAATATGCTTCTAAGAGATCTCCTGTATAATAAAATCCACTTAATGCATAATCTTGACCCCCAAAATTAGATGTAGGATCATAAGTATTTACATAAGTATCTTTTTCCGCTACAGTTGAAATTGTCTGATCTCTAGTTATGGCTTCTGTAGAAGGTGTAATAAATATAAAACCACCTAAAAATAAAACTACAACTAAAATTATAATTCTTTTCCTCATTTTAATTCACTTTAATCATATTAGAATTTTTTGTAAAATTCGCCTTAGTATAAATTAATTTTACCGGATATTTAAGGTTTATACATTAATGTCAAATGAGTTCATACTACTATAGATAATTAGAATTACTAAAGCCTAATGGTAAGATCTAACATACACTTCAGAAAAACATATGAACGTAAACTAAATTTAACTCACAAAAATCCTGTCTAAAATGTATTAAATTATTTAAAACCCTTCCTTATCTAATTGGGAATTACAGAGCTCATCACATTTTTTAATATAGGGATTTTTCCGGCTCACATGAAAGAACTCAACCTTTTCATATTTTTCACGGAGCTGATACACCTTACTACACATTTCTGAAAGATGTGGATAATTGATTTTCCATTTCTTGTTAATCTGCTGGACTGCTAAATTACTGTCAGAATATATTTGGAGTCGACCTCTATGAAACTGTTCAGCTACTTTTAATGCATTAATTATTGCTTTATACTCCGCAGTGTTGTTGGTTGCAGTTCCGAGATATCCAAATCCTTTATGGATAATATTGTCATCATGAACAAATATAAAAGCATATGCCGCAGAACCTGGATTACCGCGTGCTGCACCATCAGTATAAATCTTGAGAATGTCTCCTCTTTTAATTGGGACTCTACTCATATTTGATCACTACTCGATTTCTCACTTATTCTGTTCGATTAATTCCAATATTGATTGTAATATACTCTTACTATAAGAAATCATTGTTTGTCTACACTTTTTTCATTTATAAACAATAAGAATATATTGATTTATGAAAAAAGCTTTCCTATAACCACTCTACTTTAAATTTTAACATGAAAGTATAACATTTATATGTCTATGAAATTATATTAATAATGTTAAAATGAGCTTTTCCTAGCGGATGCACTTCCTGATTCCGGACTGGATTGATATTCAGTTGAAATTGCTCGGAGGAAGAATATCTTGATTAAAAGTGATATTATACCCCAATGGACTCAAAAAGAACATAAATTTAGATCTAATCTCAATTCTCTTATCCACTTTTTTTCACTTTCTCCAAGAAGCTTTCTAAAATCCTATTTAAAATTGAATTTTCAGATATTTGATGAAGGTTCATTTAAACTAGGAGGTAGAAATATGCTTGGTAAAGTATGTTTTAATGAAAGTAATTCTCAATTGATAAATACAAGAAAGGGGGTGATAAAAATATGGGAAAGAGAAATGATGATAGATCAAATAGTATGAATCCAAATAATTCAGCATATCAAGCTTCTTTGGACAATCGTTCAAACCAGTTAAATCCGAATAATTCTGAGAATAGTGATGACGACGATTAAATGTGAAAAATAAACAGTTAATTTTAAGCAAATATAATACCTCTTCGGAGGTCTAATTAATTTTTTTTTAAAATTTTTTAGTGAAACTACAAGGGAAAAAAATTGAAGACAAATAAAAAGAAAATCAAAGTAATGAAAATAATTCATGGATATCCACCATATTATACAGCAGGTTCAGAGATCTATACATATACCTTATGTAAAGAACTATCTAACTATGTAAATATATCTATTTTTACTCGAATTGAGGATGAATTTAAAGATATATATGAAATAGATGAGTCTAATAAAAATAAAATAAAAATAATACGCGTTAATAAACCATTTAGGGATTATACTTTTAGAAGTAAATATATAGATGAAAAATTAGCAGAAATTTTCGAAGAGTATCTACTAAAAATTAATCCTGATATTGTACATATAGGTCATTTAAGTCATCTTACCCTATTGATTGTTGATATTATAAATGAAAAGAATATACCAATTTTGTTTACTTTACATGATTATTGGATGATGTGTATTAGAGGACAATTAATTAAAAAGAATTTAAAATTATGTGATTGTCCAAGTATAAAAAAGTGTACAGAATGTAGTAAAAAATATTTTAAATCTAAATCTAAAGCAAGAAAAGAAGTTAAATTTTGCTTGGATCTACTGAAAAAAACAAATTTGAAAATAGACTTATTCATCGCACCTTCGAAATTCTTAAAAGAAAAATATATTGAATATGGTATCCCAAAGCATAAAATTATTTACATGGATTATGGTTTTGACTTATCTTTATTTAAGAAAATAAAAAAGAATCCTTCTAAAAAAGTTAGATTTGGATTTTTAGGGAGGATAATTCCAGTTAAAGGAATAACTACTTTAATAGATTGTTTTAATGAAATCGATCATTCAAAAGCAGAATTAAATGTTTATGGTGATTATTCTTCTTCTCACCAGTATCTTATTAACAGATGTAAAAATAATTGTGTTCATTTTAAAGGGCCTTATAATTACCAAGATATCGCTGAAGTGTTTTCAAACATAGATGTTTTAATTGTGCCTTCAGTTTGGTATGAAAATTCTCCTTTAGTTATACATGAAGGTTTCCTTGCTAATATTCCAATAATAACATCTAATCTTGGTGGGATGGCTGAGTTAGTTCAAAATGATAAGAATGGTTTATTATTTGAAACGGGAAATGTGGATGATTTAAGAAAAAAAGTTGATTTTTTTATCAAAAATCCAAATTCAATAGAGAAATTCACAGAAGATCCTACGCCTGTTCGTTCAATTCAACAAAACGTTCAAGAGATAATGATGCTGTATAATAGACTTCTTAATAATAAAGAGGAATAAACATTGATACAAAACTATAAATTAAAAGGACCTTGGCGTATAACTTTTGATACTAATCCTGATCTATGCAATCTTCATTGTATAATGTGTGAAGAAAGGAGTAAGTATAAAATGAAGAATATTTCTCAAAATAGGTTGATGGATTTCAAAATTATTAAGAAGGTTATAAAGACTGCGATTAAATATGGGCTTAAAGAAGTTATTCCAAGTACAATGGGAGAACCACTACTATACCAACATTTTGAAGAACTCATTGAGTTAATAGAGAGATTTAATCTAAAACTTAATTTAACAACTAATGGTACTTTTCCAAAACTCGGCGTTGATAAATGGGGAAAACTCATTATCCCGGTTGCTAGTGATATTAAAATTTCCATCAATGGAACATCTAAAGAAACAGCAGAATCTATAATGGAAGGGATAAATTTCAATCGACAAATAGAAAATATAAAAAAGCTAATAATAATCAGAGATCAATTCAGAAAAGCGAAAATAAATGATCCAAAAATTACTTTTCAAGCTACATTTATGGAGAGTAATCTAAAAGAGCTTCCAGAGATATTGAATTTAGCGATTGAATTGGATATTGATAGATTTAAGGGACACCATCTATGGATAACGCACCCAGAGCTTTCAGATGAATCCTTAAGAAGAGATGATGAATCTATACGAAGATGGAATCAGATAGTTAAGAAACTTTATAATTTAGCAGAAAGAAAGAGTCTAAAAAATGGTCAAAAAATAAAATTAGAGAATATATATGAATTGAATAATCTTGAGAATAAAGAAATTGTCCCAAATAATTGGATATGTCCATTTTTAGGAAGAGAAGCTTGGATTGCTTGGGATGGAACATTTAATGTATGTTGTGCTCCAAATGAGCTTAGAAAGACACTGGGAATTTTTGGGAGTGTACAAGAAAATGATTTTATTGATTTATGGAATAAATCAGAATATAATAGTTTAATATCAAATTGGGGCAAATATGAAGTATGTTCCAAATGTAATATGAGAAAACCTCTAAAATAAAAATTAGTATGATTTAAAAATGGTAAATGAAAATTCAGAAATAAATTTGAACGAAGTGTATATTTCTTTTGATGAAACCTATCACATTTATAAGAATAAACCTTTATATGAAAGAAAATTTATGTCTGTTATGAGTTTTCATCCTCCAGGAGTAGCCGCTGTAAAGGATGGAAGGCATGCTTATCATGTAAACTTGGAAGGTGAACCAATCTATGAAAAGAGATTTCTTAAGACATTTGGTTATTATTCAGAGATTGCCGCTGTAAATGATAATTCTGGTTGGTATCATATAAATTTTTCTGGAATTCCTGTTTATAATGAAAGATATGACTGGGTTGGGAATTTTCAAGAAGAAACATGTCCTGTAAGGGATATATATAGTCATTATTTCCATATAAAAAAAGATGGAAGTCTTACTTATGGTGAAAAATATAGATATGTAGGAGATTTTAAATATGGGATTGCAGTCGTCTATGGAGAAGATGGTTATGCTAAACATATCGATAGAGAAGGAAAACTAATTCATGATAGATCATATGAAGAACTTGGAGTATTTCATAAGGGTTATGCAATAGCAAAAGACGAAGATGGTTACCTTCATATAAATAAGAAGGGAGAACCTCTATATAATCAAAGATATCAAGGGGTTGAACCTTTTTACAATGGATTCTCACTAGTTTCAAATCAATATGGACAAAAGATGATTATCGATGAACAAGGTAATTGTATCCATACAATTTATGATGAGAATTCAAAATTGGTAAGAGAATCTTCAAGAAACGACCTAATGGATAAGCTTGTTAGCTATTGGAAAACACAAATAATTTATTCAATTGTAAAACTCAGAGTGCTTGAACATATTAAATCGGGTAAAAATACATTTCAGACACTCATAGAGGAAATTAATATTCCTCAACAATCTTTAGACATAATATTAAAAGTTCTGGTTCTTTGGCATTTTATTACCGAAGAAAAAGGTATTTATCAAGTAAGATATATTGGAGACTTGCTAACTGAAGATAATCCAAAGAGTCTTAAATACGCTGCCATAATGTGGGGCGAAGAACATTATTTAATTATGGCAAAATTATTAGATGCTCTCAAAACATATAAACCTCAATTCAAGGAAATGTTTGGTAATGATTTTTTCCAATATCTTAATAAAAATGAAGAAAAATGTGATACTTACAATAGAGCTATGCTGGAATATAGCATTGATTATGATGAGATTATAAAACTGTATGATTTCAACAATTCTAAGGTAATTATAGATATTGGTGGAGGGTCAGGTGTATTATTATCTAAAATTATAAAGAAATTCAATAATATAAATAAAGGAATATTATTCGATTTACCAAATATAGTTGAAAATGCACGGGTATTACTGCAGAATCATGAGATGAGAGAAAAAATTGAATTTATGTCTGGCAACTTTTTAGATAATATTCCTATAAAAGCAGATGCTATTTTGATGAGTAGAATAATTCATGATTGGGATGATAATAACGCAATAAAAATTCTTAGAAATGTCCATAATTCTCTTGAAGATAACGGTCATTTATTAATATTTGAAACGATTGTTCCAGAAGATCTTAAAAAAGATATTGGCATAACATTAGATTTCAATTTACTTGTTTGCGTAGGAGGGAAAGAAAGAACTCTTGAAGAATTTAAATATATTTTGAATGAAACTGGCTTTAAGATTGAAACTATTAAAAAGGAAAAAGGAACAATTTCAATTATAATCGCAAATAAAAAGAAAAAATAATTACTACTTTATTCTGTTAAAATCTTAATCATATTCACTTTAAATTTTATTTAAACTCTTTAAAAGATGAATTCCATTATCATTTAATTTTATTGAGCTACTTGAAACATTGTCTATATAATTACTGTGATTTTTCAACCATTTAAAACCTTCTTTCACTTCCTCGTCTCTAAAATTTAAAATCTTTCCCTTTAAATAATTGAAGGTAGTTTGCCATTTGTATCTCCCAGTTCTTCTATGCATAAATAATAGAATATCTTCAATAACAGGGTGATAAACTTTTTCTTGTTTTTCCTGAGATTCTTTTATAGGAATTTCTTGAATAATGGCTTTTGAAGGAATAACAGATTTCGGTTCTACTATTGGTATTTCTTCTATTTTTGGCGTAAACTTCTCCAAGGTTGGTTGAATTACTGGAGTGATTGAGATTTTAGGTAAAGTACTAATAAATTCAAAAAAGTCTCCAATATCAATCCCTAAACTATTTTTTAATAAGATCTTTGCGTAGGATGGATTTAATTTTTGATTAAAAATTGATTCATAAAAAACCAATAATGATAAATAAGCTTGTTGGGATTTTGTTAAAGGGTAAACACCTCCAATTCTTTCTGGATAGGTGTCTTTCAATTCAGAAATTAACGATTTTGAGAAATCAGAAGTCGTAACAAAATACACAAAATCTATCTTTTTTTGTTCTAATAATTTCTTTGAGGTATCTATATGACTTCTTAAAACTCTACTCTTTTCTTCATAAATTTTAACTTGAAATTCAATTCTCTTCATATCTCCTATCTTATATTTTGACGCTAAACTAACTACAATATCAGGTCTAACTGTTTTAAACCTTGAGTTGTCTTTAATTCTAATTTGAGGATTATTCTCTACACCATAAATATTATAATTTGGGTCTGTTCTAAGAATTCCAAAAGCATTCTGTAAAGCATTTTCTACTAAAGTTGAGCGTTTTCCTGCTGTTTTAATTTTCTCACTCCATAACTTATTATACAAAATTTCTACTTCAAAATCGTCCAAAACGATATCCTTCTTAAATTTCTCCATTATTTTAAAAGCATCGGAGATGTATTCTATTTGTCCTTTTTTCTGAAATTCCTCCCAATAATCATTTAAATATATTTTTACATTTCGGATGTTTTTAGCAGAGATTCTGTAAAGATACTCTATTGCCTCAGGGCTAAAAGGATATAATGAATATTCAACAGGTAAAGTAACAGAATACTCATTATATAATCGATCTAAATGTTTTTTGACAATCTGCTTAACCTGGACTAATTCTAAAAATTTCAATGAAATATTATTAGAAGAAAATAAACCTTGAAACTGGTTATAATAATCACTATTCTTTAAAAATGATATAAATTCCATCCATGTAGATGATGTTCCAATAACTACTAGTAGAGTCCGAGAAATTTTATTGCGAAAATCAAGGAGCATATTTATAAAATTAATGAATTTTTCCTCATTTTTAGAACCCAATAAAGATTCTATATTATCAATTCCTACAACAATTCCTACTTTTTTATTGCCGTATAACCACCCTATTAGATTTGTAACAATATTGAATATTTTGGACGCATCTGTTTTATTTTTAATAAATTTATCTACTCCATATTCAATAGCGCTTAATTCGTTTATAGCTTTAATAGAAATGTCAAAATCGGGATTTAGAACCAATATTAGTTTCTCTAAAAATTGCCATTCAAAATTAAAATCTTCTTTTGTTCGAAGTATTCTATAATATTTTTTTATAATATCAATGCATTTATTATATCTTTCGCTACAATCAGATAGATTAATATATTCTTCAATGTCTTTGATATCTTTAAATGGATTTTCTCCACCATATTTAAATTCTATTAGTCCTAATAATTTATTCAATGTGAGAAATGATAATTCATCAAAAAAAGAAGTTTTTCCTAGATTTTGGATAATTTCACTATAAATATATAGCATATTACAATATTCTGGATCTTCTGGGGAATCCATAAAGACTGCATCAAGTTTATAGTCCTCATATAAGTCTATTAAGCGATATTTTTTTTGTTTGATTGCTCTAAAGACATGGCCGTATAATGTCGATTTACCACTCCCTCCAGCACCTTCAATATAAAGTGCAATACAACTTTCATTTTCTACTACTCTTTTTATAGTTTCAACAATTATTTTGATGTCATCTATTCTTCCTACAAAGACTTCTGGAATACTACTTTTCGTGGTTGTTTGAAGAATAAAAGGACTTGGATTTCTAAGTATTATCTCATCAATCCTACTTTTATCTGGAAATAACTTTTTTGAAAACAGTCCTTTCTCCATTTAAATAATCTCTAACAAATTTTAATCTAAGATTCTGATGAGCTTAAAAACGTTTCCATAATTATCTGTTATGGAAAAATCATCGCTACTCATCCCTGCCTCTAATTGAATCTTATTCCTATTATATAGTTTAATCAAATATTTAGAAAAATTGTCTCTTGAAATATTATAGTCTTTATTAATTACCATATATAAATCTTTTAAACGTACTTTTTGAATACCTAATGTCTTTTGAGATAATTCATGAACTTTTTGATTGACAATTTCTAGAAGTTGATCTTCACTTTTAATTTCAGATTTTACTGCTTTTCCTAATTTCAATACTCTAAAATCTTGTTCTAGTTTATATATTCGGTTTTCAATATTGTCTAATCTCTCCAATATTTTAGTTGATACTTTGATTTCTCTTGGCTTAATTACGAAAGTTTTGGTCTTTTTTAAAGGTTTTTTCCCTATACAGCTTCTAATATGCTTTTCATAATAAACTCCACCTCTCTGATAAACCTTCCCACATTTTGGACATTCGAATTTTGCTATTAGAACGACACCTCGATTTTTGAAGACGAAAATTAAATGTTTATGTTAATTAGGATTTTTAAGATCAATTCCTTAAGCTATAATATTCAAAATTATTTTAAAAGTGTTATTTATAATCTTTTTTTTTTAGGAGAAAAATAAATTACTTTAAGTTTATGAAACAAGAAGTCACTGATAATATAAAAATGATGATTTTATAAAGAATTTATACATTAGAATTACTTTTATAAAAATAGACCATAAACATAAGGTTAAATTATGTACTTAGATGAATCTGATTTATATTTAATTTTACTTAAAGAATCGAGATTATTCTCTGATTCACAATTAATGAAAATTTATCAAAAATTTGGAAATTTTAAGATTGCCTACAACTCCTCATTAGAAAATTTCATCAGTAAGGATGAGAAATTAGATAAATTGAGAACTTTTCTAAAAGATAAAGATCAAGTAAATGAAAAAATTAAAAAAATTAATGATGGATTAATTATAAATGAAATTCACTTCTTATCATATTTTAATTCAAATTATCCAGAACCTCTTAAATCTCTTTCAAATCCTCCAATTGGAATATTTTTTAAGGGAGAATTAAATTCAGAAGATATAAATAAATCTATTTCAATTATCGGAACCAGAGATCCTTCATTTTTTGGACATACAAAAGCTAGATCAATAGCTAGAGAACTTGCTAAGCAAGGTTATACCATAATAAGCGGTCTGGCAAGAGGAATCGACCTAGAAGCTCATATTGGGGCTTTAGAAGGAGGTGGAAAGACAATTGCTATCTTAGGTTCTCCAATAAAAAAAATTTATCCACGTGAGCATAATAACTTGGTAAATGATATATTATCTAATGGTGCTATAATCTCTGAATTCTTAGGGGAATCTACTATGAGAAAGTACGATTTAGTTAATAGAAATCGAATAATTGCTGCGCTTTCTATAGCTTCGTTAATTATTGAGGGAACTTTAAGTAGTGGAACTCGTTATGAGGTGAATTATGCTAAAAAATTAAAGAAGATGATTTTTACACTTAGACCTAAAGATCGGGAGAACAAAATATCCCAATTACCAATTTCTTTAATAGAAGAAGGTAATCTCCCGATAAATTCAACAAATGACATATTAAATTACTTAAGAAAGAATAAGAGAAAAGATATTACATCATTTATGTAATATATATAAAACTAAAATACTAATTCTAGAATGCTTAATTAGCACATATTTAATAGAAGAATTAGAAATAAAAATTGAAAGTAATGAGCCTATTTTAAACCATAATTTCACTTTTAAAAGATTAGAGAAATATATCTAAGACTTATAAACAAGGATTAATTAATCCTACAAAATAGTCAAAATTAATAAGGTATCTCAATGGTTCAATTTAAGGACAGTATTATTATTTTAGATAATGGGATATCCGTCCTACCTCAGATTCATCAATTTTGTTATAAGTGTAAAAAAAGTCTCGTAGATGGAATTGTTTGTAATGAGTGTAAACATCATTCTTATCAGATGTTATTTAATCTTGGATATTACATCTCTAGGTGGTATAGACGAATTGATAAATATATAAGTTCAAATATTAGAGATCCATATGACATTAAAAATATAAAACCAGAATATCAATTTAGCAAAATGATAAATGATGCTAAACAAAGGTGGGAGTATAATACAATTAACCAGAAGAAAGAAATTATTAAAATTCTATCTAACGGATTTGCCTGGATGATAAAGAATGAATATTCGGATATATTAGATGAGATAGATTTAATAGTTCATGTTCCAAAAAAAAACGAGGACCCTATTAATGATGAATCCGATGTCACTCTATTCAATCATGGTTATTACTACGCTAGATATATTGCAGACAATTTAGAAATTGATTTTGAACCGAATAATATCTATGAAGAATCTACATCGACAAAAAATGACCGAAAATTTAAAATTTCTAACTCATCTGCTGTATCAAATAAAACGATTATGATCATTGATGATGCATATACTAATGCTGATACTAAAGGTCCCATTTCAGATGGTCTTCTATTAAAAGGAGCCTTCCGAATATATATCGGTGTAATTGCAAGATCAATATCTAACTATTAATTAAAATGCTAATTTCAATCTAGATTTTAAAATCAACTTAAATACTACCACTTTTGTCCAAAAATTCCTGTGGAAGCTATTATTTAATGAAACAGATCTAGTCCTATATCAATATTTACCGTATTTCCCGAAATAATCTTTGTATTCGTGAAACGGTTACAAGATAAAAATACAAGTCTATATATCTCTATTGGCTTTTAGGCGCTTTCTTCCCTACTTTTTTAAAGATATTCGTGATTTTATCAAAAATTATATCATAACCAAATAATAATAATATTAAACTTACACATAAAAATGTAATACCTAACGATATAAAAATTATATTCATCTCAAATATAGAATTTGCTAATAGACTAATTCCTATCAAAGCCGAGTATAGAGTACTAACATTTCGTAAGAGAAAACATCTTAATAAATTCTGAAGTCTTCGAAATTTATCTTCTGATCTATCCCCTACTGGGTTAAATAATATAATTGATTTCGCATCATTTTCTGCTATATGAGTATTTTCTTCACTTTCTCCTAGGAATATTCTATAAAGTTTATAGTCATTTAGATAATCTTCAATTTGTTTTGTTCGAACGACAAATGCTCGTTGATAATACTTGTATAATGAATCAAAAAACCAAAAACTCAAGATAGCAAAAATAATTATTAAGACTATCCCTTCCAAGTTATAAGCAGGATTACTAATCCGTTGTTCAATTATAAAAATCCAACTGGCTGACCATAAAGTAATAGCCCAACCCTTTATAATAAGCGAATGCTTATCATATTTATCAATTTTATTTTGAATTATTTCAATCTCTTTTAAAATAAGATTACTTCTGAAATCACTCATATTTAACACCTATTTATGAATTTCTTTTTCCATTTAACATAAATAGTACCTACTATTTAAAGATCAATTTAAGATTGTAACAAGCGATTAATATTTTAAATTCGTGAAATAACCGTTTCACGAACTTCAATTTTACTTTTTAAAAAATTTTAAGCTATATGTTAAATAAAAATTAAATACTCATTTTTGTCGCAATTATTACGCAAAAAATTTAATCCTAAATTTGAATTTAATAAGACTCCCCCAATCTTTAAATAAATCTTTAATGATTCTTTATACATAAAACAAAAGAATCTCAATTTTCTCTAAAAAAGGAAAAAATATCACATCAACAATTGATTTATAATGAGAGTTCTATTTGATACAAATGTTATCATAGGAAGGGAAGACCATAAAATCATTGGTGAAGATCTACAGAATTTACTGAGAATTATTAATAAGTTAAAAATTGATATTGTACTTCATCCAAAATGTATAGAAGATATTAAAAGAGATAAAGATTCATCCAGAAAAGAAATAATCCTATCCAAATTTAAAACCTACCAGATATTAGAAAAATATCCAAAACCTCAAAGAAATGACGATTTTGTTAGAACAATTGGAGAACCAACAAAAATTAATGATGAAATTGATAACCTTCTTTTATATGCTCTTAATAGAAATACCGTAAATTTTTTAATAACTGAGGATATTGGCATTCATAAGAAAGCTAAAAAATTAATTTTATCTGATCGTGTTCTTAATATTATAGAAGCGCTGGATCTATTTAGAAAAGAAGTTCCTGTTGAAGTTAAAACCCCTCCAGCACTTCAGAAATCTACAGTGTCAAATTTAGATGTAAATGATCCAATTTTTGATACTCTTAGGAGTGATTATCAGGGGTTTGATGATTGGTTCGCAAAAAAAGCCAGTTCTGGTAGAGATTGTTGGACTTATCAAAATACAGATGGGTCTTTAGGTGCAGTATTGATCTATAAGATTGAACAAGAAGTAATTCCTTCAACTCCGGTATTACCTAAGGAAAAACGCTTAAAGATTTCGACGATGAAAGTAAGTCATGTGGGTTATAAGATTGGCGAATTATTATTAAAATTATCATTTGATTTAGCTATTAAAAATAATATTCCCGAAATTTATTTAACATATTTCACTAAAAATGGAGATTTCTTATTAGATTTAATCAAGGAATATGGTTTTAAAAAAGTTTCTGTGATAAATCATGAATGGACAGAAATACCCGAAGATGTTTATGTAAAGAAAATAGTAGTTGATGAGAAGGAGGTTATAGGTTTATCCGCTTTTGAAATTTCAAAATTTTTCTACCCTAATTTAAGTGATGGCATAAATGTAAAAAAATTCATTATTCCAATACAACCTCAATATTTCGAGAGGTTATTTACGGATTTTCCTACTAGACAAATAAAAATAGATGAATATATTGGACGACTTATTATAGAAGGAAATACTATTAAAAAAGCATATCTCAGTCATTCTTCGACTCGACAAATGGAGAAAGGTGCTATCTTACTTTTTTATCGTTCAGAAGATTTTAAGAGTTTGGTTTCCTTGGGAGTGATTGAAAGTGTCTATTACAATTTAATTAATCATGAAGAAATAATTTCATTAGTAGGTAAAAGGTCAGTTTATTCATTATCAGAAATTGAAGAAATTTCACATAATCCTACAACAGTAATATTGTTTAATCACCATTTTCATTTTAAAAAACCAATAAAATATAGAAGTCTATTAAAACATAATATCCTTAATGGTCCTTGTCAATCTATAACTAAGATTAATCATGATCAATACTTAATAATAAAAGAGGAGGGGGATGTTGATGAACGTTTTACTTTCAATTAAACCCAAATATGTAGATGAAATTAAGAAGGGAAATAAGAAATATGAATTTAGGAAATCTCTTTTCAGTAAAAACAAATTCGATCAAGTCGAAAAGATATTTATATATTCAAGTTCACCAGTAAAAAAAATCGTAGCTAGATTTGTATTTAAAGTTGTATTAGAAGATCATCCAAAAAAGATATGGGAAAAATGCAAAGAATTTTCAGGTATCGATGAGAGTGAATATTTTAGATATTATGATAAAAAAGAGAAAGGAATAGCAATAAAAATTACAGAGTTAAAATTTTTTAAAAAACCAATTGATCCAAAATTAATATTTCCTAACTTTACAGCTCCGCAATCTTTTTGCTACATTGATGATATTGAAGATTATTCATAAAAATTTTGAACTTCTATTTACTCTTTTTTTTAATAATTTCTTATTGGGGCGGTTATTTTACGAATTTTATTATAAAAACTGCTGTTTTTTTAATTAAACGAGAAGGGTTGTAGCAACTACTTTGTTTCTACCAATAATATGTTGGGCATAGATTCGACTAATGAGATCTCCTTCCCCCATTGGTTTAAAAGTAGAACGGATAAGTTGTCTATTACATCACTTGTTAGTAGTTTTTTTTATTATCAACTTATATAAATTATCTATATTTTTTTGAAATTCAAAAAGGTTAAATTTTAATCCCATTCTTGGTTTTAAGAGTGGAGGGATATGATCATCTTCTAGAAAAACAGGTATAATTGGCTTATTCATTGCATCAGCAGCAGTCCACTCCTTTTCAACGGGAATAGATTTCAATGCATTTGGGGTACAAAATAAAAGCATAATATCACACTTGCTTAGATTTTCATTCATATATGTAATAATGTTATCCTTACTATCTTCTTGCCAAAATAACACATCCACAATGTCTGAGTAAGCAGTAAGATATTCCGCTATATCTCTTATCTTAAAGATTTCTGCATCTCTGGTAGCATAACTGATAAATACTAAGATTTCTTTAGTTCTTTTTGTTGGAGTAACTGGTTCTCCTGTAATTTTTAAATTCAATAAACTAATGATTTTTTCATTGGCATTTTCAATTATTTCACTAAATAGATCCTTAATAATATTTTCATATCTAATTTCATCAATTATCTTAAAAGGGGGAGAATACAAGTCTCTATTTTTAATATATTTTCGATTTAAAGAAATTGCTTCTTTTGCTTTTAACTCCTCAATCTGAGAACAAATTAAGTTTAAAACTTTTTTGCTATAACTTTTAAAATGGTAATTTTCTTCATTATAAGCTTTAAAGAAGTCATACATTAAGATGAGATTGGAAACTTCATATTCAAAATCATTTATTTTTCTTTTAAAATCACCATAATATAACTCATTCTTAAAACCTCCAAAAAATTGTACGAATTCATTAGGGATTAAATAATAAGGTTGCCTTCTCTCTCCCCCTCTTGTTCCTGCATAATTTGTTGCTTTATAACATATATGTTTCTCCATCAAATAAGAAAAAAGTTCAAATAATTTACTGTAAAAAACCTTTGACCATTCATGCAATGGATTTAATCTATTATCATATGAGATTACAGCAAAAGATGTATCTATCTCTGGACCCGGATAATATCTGAATTTAGCTTCTAAGTAAGTAATTTTATTATGATATATGTAGTTTAATAAAAAATCTCCAAAATTGCTTCTAATCTCTTTAAAATTTAGCTTTTCAATATAAATCTTAGTTAAAGCTGAACTAACTATCTCACCAAATTCAGTAAGATCTATAATTTCAAGATTTTTAAAAGAGCGAGTAGTTTTAGAAGTTTCTATTAAATCACACTCAAACAAAATCTTGACATATTCAACTGCATTTTTTAGGTAATCATAACAATCTCTAACCAACAAACCATATTCTCTGATATTTCTAACAATGTAAATATATTTTAACAGAGTAAAAACATCATAAAAATCAATATCGATTTGATTTCTTTTACTTAAGAAGTATTCTTTAATTTTAAGAGGTATGACATCAACAACCCTTTTTAAATCGGCAGCTATTATTCCATCATTATTAAATTGTCTTAATTCCTCTTGCTTGAAGAAAATTTCACTCATTTCTTTTCATGTCTTGGAGTTTTATCAATATTAATAATAGAATATTTAATCAAATTTAAATTTGTAAAAAAGGAAAAAATTTTAGGAAATTCTTAGACTTATTCAATCTAGTAGTTTCAAAATTCATTTATAAAAAGGTTTTCTCGGTTATTTTACGAAATCATAATAGAATTAGCTATTAAATTCTTATATCTTGAATTTTCTTAACTTAATAGACATTCTAATAATATATTGATTCTTATTTTTCTATTGAATGAACGATCTACTAGATAATTTAAGTTCTGTAACCATTTCACGAAGATTTTTAAAGAAAGATTTATCATTATAAAAATCAAGTTTTATATTGAAAAATGTAAAGAAAAGATTCTAATGTTTATTAATCAAATTTTTTTTAATTCTTTAAGAAACTAATATTCAAGATGAATGAGAATATTTGAAATAAGGTACAAAAAAAAAGAATTATTAAAATTTAAAATTGTTTATGTGATTGGAGGATGAGTTAAACCGGAAGGAAATATAACCCTCTCTTTCTTAAAGGAAGAGATTATGCTCAAATTATTTTTTATCGAGAAAAATATTCGTTTGCGAGATCTCAGAATATCATCAAGGAAATATAATAAAAGAGCAAGTAAACAATTAAGAGACTTTAATTGAACTATCTTTTTTTGCTAATTTAAATAAATTCTTTGTGAATGCTGAAAGGGCAGTTTCAGAGAGCTTTTCCAAGTCAATTAACTTTATAATAATAAAAAATTCCTGTTTGTTTTGGATTATTTTTATAGAGTTTGTATCAGTAAATTTCTCATTTATTTCAGTTTCATTTTTTGGGCATATTAGAATTCCTTTTTTAAGATTGAAGTAATTTCCATAAGTAACAATTTGAAATTTATCTCCTCTCGATATATTAGTCTTAAATTTACAATCAATAGCCAAAACAATTTGGTTATCTTTTTTTATTATAATATCTGGTATTAATTGAACGTTATTCTCAGTATTAAAGGATTCTTTAGATTTCGGGTTATCATATCCAAAGGGTTTAAATTTATCAATAACTTTAAAAACAAAATCCTCAAACAATGTATTAATATCTATTAAAAAGGAAAAAAATCTAAATCCTCCTTCACTTTCACAGATTATGCTGTTCTGAATAATGAAGTTACTTAAGATAAGGATAAATTCATATTTTTTATTCAATCTATTATAAGTTAATTGATTAAAAACACTTGGGTTGATTTTTGTTAAAGTAGTTACTTTTTGAAAAGAAAAGAGAAATTTTTTTCCTCGTGATTTTAACTTTCCATTGGAAATCCTTATTAGTCTTACTAAGCAAAATTTTATAATTTGATTGAAGAGATTATCCTCGATAAAGATTTTAATATTACAATAAATATTAAATTTAAAATTTTTAAAATGTTTTACAATTGTATGCTGAATATTTATTTTCCCTTTAGGAGATCTAGTATTCAGATTAATATCTTCATAATTTTTATTTAATCCTTTTCTTAACAACTCACTTAGATAATTGTAATATAAGTCAATTATATATTCTAACGAATTTTTTGAGCTTTTGAACTTTAAAAATTCATTGAATTTATCGAATTCAAGATTAATATGAGTGAAAACCCAAATTTGAAATATTTTTTCAACCGGGATTATCGTAGGTATATAAATTCTAATTTTATCTTTAAAATTTATTAATCCAACATATTGTTGCAGAGATTTTCTTTTTATCAGTAATATTCCAGCACTCTCAATTTTTTCGATATTAAGATATTTGTTATATAAACTATAAAAAGTATTTAATTCGTGAGGATTTAGATCTTCTTGAGTAATTTGCTCACTTTTATTAAAAGATTTTAAGGTTTTCTCAACAATCATGTGAACGAAGAATTTTTATGTTTTTATAAATATATTGAATACAGTTTCAATCTAATCTTCAGAATATTCAAAAACTTCTTCCGATTTTTTAATACCAGTGGAAAATTCTTGATATATTTTGTCAAATTCTTTTAATTGTTCTTGATTATCATAAAAATATTCTTTTAATAAAGGATATAGTGAATGCCTCCAACTTCTGTCAAACTCTTTAACAGTTTCACGCATGAAATAAGTATGACCTAGTTGAAAAGCTTCATCTAAATCCGATGTTTCCAAATTCTTATTTAAAAGTTCAAAAAATTCGGATATTTTATCGGCAATCTTCTCTGAATAATGAATCCGAAGCCATTCTGTTAGAATTTCAATGCTTGGTTTAAAATGAAAAAAATAAAATCTTCTTCTTAGAGCAAAGTCTAAAAATGCAATTGATCTGTCAGTTGTATTCATCGTACCAATGATAAATAAATTCTCTGGAATAAAAAAATCATTATCCTCAGCAGGAAGTGAAGGGATTTGTTTTGAATTTTCTTCTCCTCTTTTTTCTATCATATAAATTAATTCACCAAAAATAGCAGATATATTTCCTCGATTAATTTCATCAATAATAAAAATAAATTTCTCTTTTGGTCTACTTGCTGCTAACTTGCAGAATTTTACAAATTTTTTCGGGCTTTTTTGAAATATTAACTGATTTTCTTTCCCTACTTGAATATCGAGACCACCTATAAATTCTTCATAAGTTATTGATGAATGAAATTGAATAAAATCGTTATTTTCCGGGTAATTTTTCCCCAAATACTGTTTGGAAAATTCCTCCGCAAAAAAACTTTTACTTGTTCCTGGTGGTCCATATAAGATAACAGCTTTTTTATATTCTAATGCTTCTACAAAATCATTTATAAATTCATCTGAGAAACCTGTGATCGAGACACCCCTAAAATCTTCCTCCTCTTCCCTTTTTGATTTTTCATCTTCTTCCCCTTTTATTTTTATCCAGCTTCCCTCTGATTCAAATTCCAAAACAGTTTTATTACAAAAATCATAGATCGGCTTGAATTTTAAAATTATATTTATTAATTCTTCCTTAAATTCAGAAGTATCTTTGACTTCATCTTTATCATAATAAATGTAAAAACTAAAAGAAGGATAAGGAGTTTCTTGGAATAATCTTGTTTTAATGATTCTTTCAAGAGCTAAATTAGTATTATCTGTGATATTGCTTGGAAAACGTATTCTATATTTATAGTTATTATTTAAAATCCATTCCTTAATCTCAAATATAAGTTCTAAAAAAACTTCAAGAATTTTGGGATTTTGTTCTGCTGCTTTTCTAAATACTTGAAATTCAGGGGTATAATAGCCATAATATTGGAATGAGAATCCAACCATTAAAATTTTATCTGAATAATCATTAAATTCAATAAAATAATGTGGTATTTTTCTTGATTGGCTAGCATCTTGAGAAAGTCTTATTCCAAATTTATGAGATTGTCCTATATTTTTAGTGATCATAATTTTCCTAATTCGAATATAATCCCTATACTTATCTTTTAACAAATCTTTAAATTTATTATCAAAAAAGTTTGTATAGTCATTTGTTAGGATCTCCCACCTTTTTTCCGTATCTTCTTCATAAAATCCCTTAAACATGTTACCTCACAAAATTAGGCTATTAATCAAGATTTATTTCTAATGGTATTTTGGATTATTTTCAATTATTTTACTTTTCTTAAATAATAAATTTCATATTTTTAATTCTATCTAAATTTGATAAAAATCTTTCAATTATTTCACTTTCATTAAAAGGTATCTGTTCACATTCTTTTCCCGTAGAAGATATTCCAGAAGAAGAGATAAATGAGATTATCGAACAAATGAAGAACTTCGCAAAAAAAGAGAAATTATCCTTTCCTGAGCTTATTAATCGATTTGCACAAATTTTTTTATATCTATTTAGTGTTATCAGAAATACTAATGAAATACTTAACATTTGGACGTTAATTTTAAGCCGTATAAACAAGAAAGAAAAAGATATTACTATCGAAAATGTTAAAATGGAAATCAAGAATTTATCGACTCATCCACTTTGGAGGGAGAAAATAAAGGGATATTAGCACATAAGTATCAAGAATGAGAATAATATGATAAAATAAAATAAAATAAAATAATAGAAAAGAAATGATATAAAATGGAAAATAAACAAGATAATGATTCTAGTAAGAAACTCTCTCAAATTATGCAACAAATCGCATTAGGGAGTAATGGTTATGGACTAGGCGAAATTTCGGAGGTTAAACCTAACAGTTCCAAAGGTTTAATTCCAATTTTGAATCCAAAGCTTGAAAATGAGCCTCGTATCTATATTTTATTAGAGGAAGCTGACAAAAGTCCTCATCACTTTCATGTTCGGGGAATGCAATCAGTTGTAGATAGCCCAATGAGGGGAGAACCAAATCATGATATCCCTATTCTTCTAAAATATATTTTAGACTCTATTAAGAAATAGCACTTTTCGATAGTATTTTCTTCGGTTATTTCACGATTTATTATCATTAAAAGTTATTACCTATTTATTAATAATAAATATTACCAGCTAATTTTTTCTTTATATTTAATATAAAAAATTTATATACTGTTATCCTTTAAATCCTCGGATTAGTATTTGGATAATTAGATTACGTAAAGAAGATTTAGATGATTAGGAAAAATAAAGATCTATTGATATTGGTACAAGATAAGGGGATTAGTGCAACACATCCCATTATCTTCAAAAAAATAGGAAAAAAAATAATAGTTTGTAGTGTATCAGAAAACAAAAGGTATAATTATTCAATTGTCCTTCCCTTCACAAGAATTAAAAATTGGGAGAGTAATGATAAAAATTATTTCCTACAATGTATAAATAAGACAAATTACTATTTGGATTCATCTGCGGGACATGAATTAGCAATGGAATATGGAATAGCTGAAAAAGAAATAACGGATTCAAAAAAATATATTAAAAGTTAGGAATCAAAGTCTATGACAAAAGATAATAATACATCAGATCAATTTATTACAATCCAAGAAGCTGCTAAGTTATTTAATAAATCAATTCACAATATCTCTTATCTAGTTCAATATTCAAGAATTAACAAATTTTATAAGACAGAAAATGAAAACATTATAAATACTAAAGAATTAAAAAAGACAAAATTGAGAATTAATAATTCTCCTCTAATTTCTCTTAATGAATTACAAAATTATTATGATAAAATAAGGAAAAGAGAAGAGGAAATTATAAATAATATCCCAAATTGTAATAGAGATTTGCTCTTTTTTGATGTTCCAGAAAAAGTAAGAACAAAACATGTTCATAGATTACATCCTTATATGGGTAAATTCATACCACAATTAGTAGAATATTACCTTAGTAGGAATTTTGAGGAAGGAGATTTAATATTAGATCCATTCGTAGGGTCAGGGACGACTCTAATTGAAGCTAATGTCAGAGGTATTAAATCAATAGGTATGGATATTTCAGAATTTAATTGTATGATAGCAGCAGCTAAAATTAAAAAATATGATTTAAGTCTTCTTAAAAAAGAGGTTTATGATATAATAAAAAAATCTAAAGCTATATACCAAGAAATTAAAAGTAGGAGTTCAAGTAGGATCACATCATTAGATGCATTTATCACTAGGAAGAAAAAAGAATTAAGTATACAAAATTATGAAACTGTAAATCCTTATTTAAATAAGTGGTTCGCTCCTGAAACAATTAAGCAAATGCTAATTTATTTATCTTTGATTCCAAGATACAATTACGAAAATTTACTGAAGGTTTTATTAAGTAGATCTGTGAGGTCCGCTCGCCTTACTTTTCATTTTGAACTAACACGTCTAAAAGAACCGATATATGAGCCTTATGTGTGTCATAAGCATAAAAATAAAGTATGTGTACCCACCCAATCACTTTTTAGTTTTTTAGAAAGATATTCAAAAGATACTATCAGAAGAATTAATGAATTTTCAATTGTTAGAACTGATCAACCATATGAAATCATCATAGGAGATTCAGGTGTAATGGATTTATCAAAAATTCTTTCAAAAAAATTTAACAATCATAAGATTGATGGAATTATAACTTCACCACCATATGTTGGATTGATTAATTATCATATGCAACATATTTACGCTTACGAGTTATTCAATATTGAAAAAAGAATTGAAGAAGAGATAGGTAGACAAGATTTAGGAACAAGTATTCAAGCAAAAGAAGATTATAAAGAAGGTATTGCAAAAGTTTTTAAGAATTTAAAGCTATACCTAAAACCCAATGCCAAACTTTTTATTGTAGCAAATGATAAATGGGGGTTATACCCAGAAATTGCTGAGTTATCAGGATATAAAATAGTTAATCGTGATGAAAGACCGGTTACAAAAAAAGCTTCAAGAGAAAGAAGTTTTTATTCAGAAACTATATTTCATTTTGAGCCAAATAATTAATTATTGAAAGTTTTATATTTTATTTTTTAATTTTCGTAAAATCAGATTTATACTAATTTTAAGTTAATAATTATCCATAATTTTAAAAAAAAAATGAAAAATATTTCTATAATGGAAATTCATCCAAAGTTTTTTGTATACTTTCAAACTCTTTATTTTTGATTTGCTCACTAATAAATTTAGTCATTATTGAACAAGTTTCGTAAAAATTGCAGTATCCAAAAAGGCAATTTCTTACATCTTTAATTTTGTCCTGTTGTCCAAAACAAATCATTTTCGATTTATTATTATACATTTCTAAAACCTCAATACCTCTAATATAAGGATAATTAGATACAAATGCATTAAATTTTCCTTTTGGATTTATTTTAATTCGTTCTGGTTGTTTCTTAATTTCATTTTTATATTGTTTCCATGCTTTTTCAATCATAAGTAAACCTTTTTCATCTTCTATTTGTTTTATACATGAATAATGATAATGATAATTTGTTTTGAAACTGATTACAGTTTTTAGTTTTTCCTTACTTTTTTGGTCTATTTTCCCATTATATTGAACATTTGGGCATTTACCACCATAAACTTCTTCAGGAGAATAGATATCACAACTATACAAGCATTTAATGTGGTCTTTACAATAAGTCAATGGATTATTAATATCTGAAAAATCTTCAATTACTTTTTCACAAAATAATATCCATTTTCCACATACAGGGCATCTGGGGGGAATATTTTCACTTCTAACAGTTATAGCTGGTTGTTTTGTTTCCCCAGAAAAAGTCCCAGATTGTAATTCTTTTCCACCACCTACTTCAACGCCAATAAGTTTTTGTTCATGCAAATTATCAGTGATTTCTTCATTATTAATGTGTATAGAAGAGATAGTATTGTCATAATCAATGACAATAAAATCAGGAGGTTTTAGAACTTTGTCAATAGAATAAATCCTTTGAGTTAATAATAAAGGCAGAACATAACCTATATTAGTTTTTAACATATATAAGTATGTAATAATTTCATTCCATAGCCCCTGGGCAGTTTTTGGAAGTAGAGAATCATAATATTCAGAAAGCTTATTTCTTAAATTGGAATCACCTCCAATTGAGGGTAAATCTTTTATAATTGTTTTGAACCCAATATCCTCGCTAATTTTTGATAACTGTTGATGTAATTTCTTTTGCACTTCATCCTTAAAAAAATACTCTTGTGGCACTTTGTTTTTTAATGTATTCAAAATATAATCTCGTAGGCCTTTTTCTACAGTAAGAGAATCCCATATCATTAGTTGATTTAAAACCAAGAATATAATTTTAAAAAAATCTCTTTTTTTCTCATAATAATTAGGATCATCTTTATTCATTAAGAAAAAATAGTATAATCTTCCAGTTATGATGTATTCAACGATGTCAGATAAAATCATAGTTCTACTATATTGATTCGCTTTTTTACCTCCAATGTACAATTGTTCAGAAGGAGAGATGCTTATTGATGACCATTTCTTATCAATTTTTTCAATTTTATTTCTAATTTTTAAATATTCTTCTTGTTGTGGGTGATTAAAACTAAAAAATATCTCATCTATGATATTCAAATGTTTTATTGAAATTGCTAATTTATCAAGAAGGATTTTCATGTCTTTCTCCAATATTATATTATTATATTGTACTTAAATTTGAAATTTATAAATATGATTTGCTTAGAATGGCTAAGATTAGTTTATTTAGAATAAAATTATTTTACCCTAAATTAATTATTGAAGATTACCAAATTAAGAGCGTAGTTTTATTGATTATTTTTGTTTTTGAATTTGCTTCTTATCCTAAATCTATATAATTCCATAAAAAAGTTCTACATCCTTATAATTGAGAGAATTTTAGTTGATTTTAAATCTATTATTTAGAATTCATTATAGAATATGAGCAGTATACTTTATAAATATAATTTTGAACAATTACCAGACCCTTTAACTGAATTCGAAAAGAATGTAGCTAAGTTAGAATTAATTAGATATATTGAAAATCCAAAAGAATTCTACAAAGAAACGGCTTATCTTAAAAAAGTGGATCAGAAGACTACTTATTACTATAGATTTTCAAAATTAAAATCAAGAAAACAAGTAAGAGGATCTGGATATTTAACTCATGGATTTGATTTTTATCACGGTAGTTTCCATGGTCAAATGATAAGAGGATTAATAAATTACTGTAATCTTGAAGAAAGTTCAATTATTTTAGATCCTTTTTGTGGAAGTGGAACAACCTTAATTGAATCAAAACTGTTGAGATTTAATTCAATAGGAATTGATATTAACCCCATAGCATGTTTAAATACAAAAGTAAAAACTGAGTTGTTAGATACTCCAATAAATTACCTTTTATCTAATAATAAAAAATTTCTTGATTTAATATATTATGAGAGAAATTATCCTTTAAAAATCAATTTTCAAGAATTCCTAAATTCTAATATACAAGAATTATTCTATGTTTTTTTATATACTAGAGCAATTTCTGATGAGTTTTATATTTCAAAAAATAAAAAGCAAGCATTTATTGACAATTTCCTTAAAATAATCCATGTTTTAAAAAATTTTGAAAAATTAAAAAAAAAAATTGAGTTAAGATTAGGCAAATCTCAAATTTTTTTTAATGATTCTATTATGCAATTAGAACAATTGGAATCAGATACTATTGACGCTATAATAACATCTCCACCTTATATAAATCTTATAGATTATATTAGAATGGATATACATCAAATAATTAGCCTTATAACATTAGACAATATAAAATTTTTAAGAAAAAATTTGATTGGTCGTGATTTAAAACATCAAAAAATAACTGAGAAATTGTATTGGCAAAAAATTGACATTATCTTTAAAGAATTACATAGAATCCTAAAATTTAATCGGAATTTTATTATTGTTATAGGTGATTATAGGAATATGAAGGAAAATTTTATCAATATAGCTAAAAATAATAAATTCTTTATTGAAAGAGTACTTAAAAGAGAAGTGATTAATCATAAGAATAAGAGGAAATTTGAATATGTTTTATTTTTAAAAAAACTATAAAGCATATTACTATTTTATTTGAGATTAAACTCAATATTTTCAAAATTAATCTTTAACTTTTTACCAATTATCTTATATTTAATTACTTTTTCTTGCTGACTATATTTCTTTTCTACTAAATTATTATCTACTAAGGTTTCTATGTAGTTATATGTCGTTTGTGGATATTTTATATCATACTCTTTAAATATAAATATTTGAATCTCATTAAGGCTCATTTCTTTATTACAAAGTAAGTTTAAAATCCTTAATTTTATGGGTGAACCAATTGTTTTAAGAATTTTCGAAAGTTTTTTAGTTTCCTCCATTTTATATCATTTTATAATTTTAGTTAAAAATAAAGTTT
Organism: Promethearchaeia archaeon; assembly: GCA_036478875.1. Classification (GTDB taxonomy): domain Archaea; phylum Asgardarchaeota; class Lokiarchaeia; order Sigyniarchaeales; family SOKP01; genus Loki-b32. The sequence continues at coordinate 105,556 of JAZGEW010000084.1, forward strand.
CTTAGTTGAACCTAGCTAATTCTATCTAATAATAGCTAAAATTTATATTGAAATAATCTCATTAATCTTTTCATTTATTAAAGATGAGAGTTCCTCACCTACCTCTTCAAATATTTCTACTAACCCATCATAAGTGTTTCTTCCACCAATGAAATCCCAGTATTCTGCACCAATTAGAAGCTCCTTTCCTTTTTCGAAATATTTTTTTGAAGCAAAATGTCGATATTCATCTGGATAAAAAGGATTAAATGGATAAGCTAAAATTGTTCTTATATTTTCTTGATTGAGTCTAGCACGCCACTTTAATAATTTTCTTTTAATGGATCTAAGTTCACCTAAATTTGGCTTAGCAGATTTTATCAAGATAAGATATTGTAAATTACCTTTCTCTATTGAAAGCTTTACATTAGTATCACCCTTGTGTCTTCTACCTCCCGAGTCTCCAATCTGCAATATTTCTTCAGTTTCACTTTCATAAATAGATTCATTATTAGGATCATTTAATTGATCGATAATTTCTTCAATTTTATTAATTTGGGCTTCTGATAAAGTTGTAGAATCATAGAGATTTAATTTAGTACAATTTGTAAAATCATTCGATTCAGCAATAATTTTTGAAATTTGAACATATATAGATATCCCTAAGGTTGTAGCTATGGAATGAATGAAGGAGTGTAAATTGACATAATTTGAGGGAATAATATTATTTAGAAAGGGATTATATCCACTGGATACCTCATAACTATTTATTTTTTCAATAAGTTTATTTTTAATATGGTTTTTAACATTTTGTTTTGTTAAAGAGTCCATGATTTCATCTCTTATGGATAATAAAAAAAAATAAGCCTTTTCTATTCAAATTCTTAAATATATTTAAGCTTTTATAATAAAATAGTGAGAGAAGGCTAACTTTAGCCAAAAGTAACTAAGAATGTATTTTAATTGATATTTCTGAATACTTCATATGATTTCCAAAATAAATTGGGAAAATAAAGTTTATAATTTGTTTTTAAGGTTTTTAGAATCAAAAAAGCAAAAGATTAAAGAGATATTTAGTTGGGAACGAATTCAAAGAGAAAATCCTTTTGGAACTAGTCTTATCAATGATCCTAAGTTTTGGAAAGCATGTAAAATTGAAAGGAGTTTTGTTACTACGTTAGGTCAATCAGTATATGAAGATATAGCCTTAGTGCTTTCTAGAGATTTATTTGGTGAAGCAGAAAAAGGATTTACATATATAAGTAAAATAAATAAAAGAGTTAACAAAAAAATTAACTCAATCATTAAAGAATTAAATGAAGCAAAAAGAACACCAAATTGGGATGAGGAAATAGAAGATATAAAAGAATTTAAAGATCCCAATAAAATAGAATTAATTGATTTAAAAATTACTATGGATTTGTATATTCCTAATTTTAAAAATAATGAACCGTTATATGCCGAAATAAAATCTCCAAAACCAAATAAAGACCAATGCTTGCAAACAAAGCAGAAATTACTTAAAGTTTACCTTAGCGAGGATTGGAGGGGGGAAAATGTTTACTTTGCTTTTCCTTATAATCCTTATTTAACACGTGAGAATTATAATCATCCCCATATAAAAAGTACATTTAAAATACCAGATAGTCCCAAATTATTAATGGGAAAAGAGTTTTGGGATTTAATTGGTGGGGAAGGAACTTATTCTATAATCTTAGAGTTAGCTAAATTAGCTAACAAAGAGGTGAATATTTTAAATTTTAATAATTCAAAACTGAAGCAAAAAAAAATAAATAATTTCTAAAGTTATTTAATGGATTTATTCTATGATTTTTATTTACTTTAACTACAATTTTCATTTTATATTATTGTTAGATATATTTGGACTCAAAACCTAATTACTTTTTTAAAGGTTCTCCACATTTAGCACAGAAGTTAATTTGGGGTGAACAACGATAATAGCAATGAGGACACAATATTCTAATTATTGAGTGCTCAGGATCTCTTTTTTTAATACTAATATTATTTGTTGATTTGATATCTATAGAATCCTTCCCTTTATCTTTAATAAGTTTGAATTTTAGATGTACAAATTGATTGTATTCATAATCATCTAAATAACCATTTTCCTCATATATTTCGAGTATCTCCATTAGTTCATCATTATATTCAGCTTGCGTATTAAGAAATATAAAATCATCTTTATCTAAAATTATAGTATTATCTTCATCATTATCTTCTAATTTATTTATGGAACGAATTAACCAATTAAATTGTTTTTTAGTTAGATAATAATTATTTTCATAATATTGCAATACAGAGTTAAAAAATTTATTATCTTGAGCAAATATCTTTAACCATTGTTCTTCCCGATACGTTAAATCAATCATAATTATTTAAAGACAATAATCTAAACCTTTTTTATATTAGATATATAATGATTTGAAAAAAAAAATTTAAATATCAAAGCAAAAGTAGGAAAAATATTAAAATATCATTATCAATACAGAAATAAATTAGCTTATGGTTGATTTGGGTGATTTTTATAAGATTTTAGAATAATTTTTGTTATTTCCATAATCCATTAGAAATATCTAAGAATTAGTATAGATATTTGAAATCATTTTCTCTTTGCATCTTATGTCAAAATTAGATATTTAATTAATGAAAGGCATGTGAAATAATTCTCTATCTAAATTCATTAAGCAAATCTTAATCAATAATAATTTCTTCCACTAACTCAATCTTTATTGTAATTTTTTTATTTTATAATGATGGTTTAAAATTTCTTGATTTAAAAGACTAAAAAAGATTTTGATTGAGTTTAACAAGATTTTTTATAAGACGAGTAATTCCTTTTTTATTATTAATTAAATCTTCTTTTGAAATTGCTGGAAATAAGTCATGAGCAGATAAATTTCCCCATTCTCTTAATTTATTAATTCTATTAATGTCAAATTGGTTTGGAAAACTAGTTTTTTTAACAGGAAATAATTCTATAAATCTATCTATGATCTGTTTAAAATTCATTGATTTATTATGGGAATTCTTCCATTTTACTAAATTTTTAATAATGAATTCTAGGATTAATCTTATTTTAAAAGGAATGACATCATAAAATTGACCTTTATAGAGATCATTAATAAAATCAATTTGATTTTTCAATTCATTTAGTTTTATAGTAAATTCAGAAGGTTCAAGATAATTTTGGGAAATTTCTCCTCTTTTAGAACCCTCAAACAGCCGATCTAAATACCCCTCTATACCATCAACAAATTGAGCAATTAATCCAAAATAATTATAAAATTCTTTTGACTTATTAATTGCTTTTTCATCTGAAAATTCATCATAGAGTCCAGGATTAGACAAAACCTTCCATACTTTTTTACAATCCATAATTATATCCTCACTTTGTGGAAAAATCTCTGGTCCTTGTCTTAGAATCCAAATGGCATTAGAATCTAATTTATTTTTATAAATAATATGTTTCACATAAGTTTCATTTGATTTTACGAGTTCAATAAAATTTAAGAAGATTCTATTAAATAATTCTGATTCATATAGTTGAATTATTGATAGTGCTTGAGCTGCTAAAATTGACTTATAAGAATTAATCATATAAAACTTTTCAATAAATTCATCAAATTCTATAGCAATTTTATGGAGACTTGAAGCATCATCCTTTAACCTCCATAAAACCCTCCAAAAATTTCCAGTAAGTTGTTTTTCTTCATAATTCTCGATTCTTGAATTTAAACATTCAGTAAATAAATTATTAAATTTACTCCATAGCATCTCTAAAGCCGTTTAAACCACCCATTTGTTTCATAACATATTCCCCATATATCCAAGGCCATATATATGGTCTTTTTCTAATGTTTGAAGAACCTTTAATTTCTAAATTTTGTATTTTAATCAATATTTTAATAATATTCTCATTTGGGATTCTTTTATTACTATTTTTCTGTAAAACTATAAAAAGTGCTTTATAGAAGCCTATAGTTGTATTGAATATATTTTGATTTTTTAAATACATTTTACAGAAATTCTCCTTAGTAGTCAAATTTTGTATTGTACGCTTGGAATAATCTTTATAATACAAGTCATAAAAATAAAAAAAATCTGTTTTATCTTTTATAGACAAATTTTGGACTATACTTTTTTTTTGAGATTCAAAGTTATGAATTTTATCAAAATAGGGTAAACATGAGAATAATTGTTTTAGATTCTGTGTCTCGGCTACTTTCTCACAAAACTGTGAATATTTTAATATATATTTATAAGTATCACCATTATAATTTCCTAAGAAATCAAACCTTTTCCAACTTGAAATTTGTCTATATCGTAAATAAGGATAAAATTTTTGTTCAAATCCAAAAGCTTCTGGTATTTCTATTATGGATTCTCCATTCCAACTTAGATTTTTTAATATATAATATTTATAACTATTGAATTCATCCTTTTGAATGATTATCGCCGGTAAAATTTCATATGTTTTCTGAATACACTTACAATCCAATAAATATCTAATATTTTTTCGACGAAAATTGAATAATTTTAATGAATAATCTAAGTAATCCATGTTTGTCATAATCTCTCTAATATAGTATTTTTTATCCTATTCTTTTTATAAAAATTCTTTTAAATTTTCATGGTTAATTTTGGCATCATTCGACCTGTCCATTTGTCTAATTCTTTTTGAGCCATATTTATGATTTCATTATAGTTATATCTGCCATTATATTTATATTCAATTTTCTATGTTTTTATTAGATTCCTTTAGTGAATTAATAATTTTTTCAAATAAAAAGAAAATATAAAGGCAGAGAAAAAGAAGATGATATAAAAATCATATAAAATACCCGAGATTTATATTCAAGATTTGAACAATTTTCGATGCAAAAGAAATTTCATATATGTTTAAGTTTATATTTTTAAACCCATGCACTTTATTCTAGCTTATGTTAGAAACAATAAAACAGTTTTTTTATGAAAACAAAGATTTTAAACCACAATTTTTAGATTTATTTTATAATCTATCATTTTCATTGCTACAACTTAGTAAAACTAAATTTCATCATCCTAATCAGCAAAATCTATTAAAAATTTTAAGGATAGCTTCAAATAGGCTGTTAAATTCTAAGTATCCTAATTTAAAAGGAAATAAAAAAAGAGAAATTACTTCAAATTTTATAACCATGTGTAGAAAATTATTCAGTAGTTATTTTAAAGGTGAAAATTTCAACAGAGATGATGATATTTTAAGAGAATTTTTATTTGAGACCGTTTTTGAAGAAAATGCTTATAGAATTTCTCAAGACTTAGAGAGTGCTAGCGAGGAAGATAAAAAATTAATTAGATGGGTAATAAGGGTTATTACAGAACAAAAGAATCCAGTAGTCGATTCATCTCGGAATTACCAACTAGAATATTTTCATTTAAAAAATACGTTTATAGGAATATTAAATTATAATTCCAATCAACAATTAGATGCAAGTTTTAATAATGAAATAATTAAGAAGACTATTTATGAGTTGGAGAATCTATGGACCCCTATAGAAAGAAAGAATCTTAAACATCTAAGGGAACAAAAATTTATTTTCTGGGATATAGGTGATTTTCTGGTAAGATATGGTATTGGTTTTTGGAGCCCTTATTTTACAAAAAAAAATAACTATCGGGATAGGGAAGATATAAATATTAATCTTATTATTCCTGACAAAATTATTAGAAGGGTACAAGAGATTGTTGGAATTTATGATGGAAGAATATCAGAATTAGAAAGTCTTCCCAACGATTTAGATCTTTTCGGAGAGCCTACACATGGTTGGATCAAAGATTATCTCTGCGAAAATATTTTTCTTTTTGAAGATATTATTAATAACGATATTATAAATGTTCAAAAAGAATATAATACAAATGAGATAGGTAAAATAGATATTTTACTGGAAGATGTCAATGGGACATATTGGATTGTAGAAATTAAACCCGGTGAACCAAACTATAGCCCTATAGGACAGATAATGAATTATATGAGTTGGGTAAGAGAAAATAAAAGGAGTCAAGTTAAAGGGATATTAATTACTAAGAGTATTTCTCCTCAATTAAGGTCAGCTTTTCGAGAACTTAATAGTACAGACATTGAGATATGTACTTATGAGGTTTCCGAAGATCAACAAATTACATTAAATAAGGTTTTATAGAGATAAACTAAAAAAAAAATTTAATTCTTCATTATATTGAGGGTTCACTCCAGAAAGATTATTTTTTAGAGCTCAATAGAATATCACCATGTTCTTCAGCTTGATTAATGTGAAGACGTAGCCAATAATATTGATTATTAGATAAACGATGTTTTAATTTGTAATGGAGCAGGAAAGACGCAAAAAATTCATGACTTTTAGCAAATGCTTCTAACCACTGGATTTCTCTTTCTGTTAACTCTTGCATCGTTGAATAATTAAGAAAGAATGATATTAAATTCTATATGTTTGGTTTTTATCCTAAGTATAGATAGTATGAATATATGTATTTTATAATATTTTCCCTGGGAAATCAAATTGAGTAGTATATAATAATATTTTAAAAAGTTGATAATAGAGCTTTCTATAGGAATTATATGAATATAATAAACCAATTATATTTTTCATGGAGTTAACATAGATTAGGCTTCTAAGTTAACGTAAAAAGTTAATACCAATAGTTTTTTGGTATGCAATTATTTGTTTATATAGATTAGAATTCTTGAAGAAATCATATTCATAAGAAATTCTTAGAAGATCTTCGATTTCCTTTACAATATATTTTCTTTTATCTGGATTTATAGCTAATGTACTTTTAAATTTATCACCCATTCCCTTTTTTTTTAGTTTGCACTTACCCCATATTGTTAACATAGTAAAAATTCTAACTAAATCATGACCATTAGCCAGTTGATAAGGATCTAAATTTTGGTATTTTCTTTGAATCAGGCTTAATTTAATATTAAATAAATTAAATCTTGAAATAATCTTTTTCTTACACAAAAACTTGAGCTTCCTTATAGCCTTCTTATGGTTGAATATTAAATTTTTATCAAAGAATTGTTCAATAGGTATAAAAGCTTCTTTTAGATTGTGAAGTCTATTCTCATAAAAGCTTAAAAGATAAAAGCCAAATTCCGAAGAAATTTCTACACATTTTTCTCGAATTTTCTTAACATTAACAATCTCTGGATCCCAATAAAGGAATGTTATTATCTTTCTAAATGCATTAGTCGAAAAAATCATTGAATCAATATCGTGTGTATCTGTATAAAATAAATTTTGCAAATCTTTGCGAATATTACCATAGATCCTATTGAAATCTGCATCAATAATCCCAGCTACTTCTTTTCCTCTATAGAAGATTTTTTTTGTTTTTCTTGAATGTACTTCTTGAACTGTTTCAATAACTACACCTTTATTATTTATTCCTGTTCTAGGATTTAAAATTCGAACATTTTCTTCAAAAAAGGGGTTTAAAAGTTTGGAATCGCTATTTCCTTCCACAATTATAAATTTTTCTACTGATGCCATTCGAATCTCATTCAATATCACCGTAACCGCTTTATTATTTGAACTAATCATCTATCTTTCCTCAAATAAAAGTATATTATTGTTTCAAATCTATTGCTCGATCTTGATGATCACTCAAAATTTGGGGCGAATGAGTAGCAATTAAGAACATGAGTGGCTTTTTTTCTTTTAATTCGCGTTGAATTTCTAATAGTTTATCAATAAAATCAAATTGCCAATCGATGTGTAAAGATATTTCAGGTTCATCAATCAATACCAAAGTATTTTCTTCAGTTTCAAATAGAATGTGGTAAAATATTATTATAAGGTTATTTTCACCGGAAGACAATTTTTCAATTGGAATTTTGTAATGATTTTTAGTGTCTCTTAATATAATCCCGTTTGATCTATTACATTCAATTATTTTTTCTGAATATTTTAAAAAATGATTTACTTTTTCTTGAAAGATCTGAACATAACCATATGTTAGTGCTTTCAATTTTAAAGCAGCTTGTATTTTATTAGAAATTTCTTTTACTGCCTCAATAAATAAAAGGTCTTTAAGTTTATTAAGTTCAATCTGAATCTCTTCCTCATGTTCTTCTTTTTCTATCTTTTTGTAATCGATTTTCTTATCTATATTAAAATAAATAGGCTTTGCTTTCTCAATACTCTCGTTTAAAGAAGTTAAAGAATTTACTGTTATTCGCATACTTGAGATAAACAAACATGAAAAAGAAAAGGCTGAAATGAATAAGATTATTAAATGTTCCTTATAGTTTTGTTCAGTTATTCCATCAAAAAGTTTATAGGTTTCTACATCCATTTCATATTTCAGTTCCTCCTCACTGACATTCTCCATTTGCATTAAATCTTTTAATGATATATCAGAATAAAGGCCATCTAGTGATTTTAATATATCTTCTAGAGCTAAATTCTTTAAATATTTACTTTTTTTGTACCTTTGATATAAAAGTTCATATTGATCAAATGTTAACTCTATATGTGCTACTGATTTATTATCTTTATTTATATCAATAATGAAATATTCTTCTTCTTTTAAAACATTATTAGATGAAAATGTTATTTCAATTAGGTGTACATCATACTGATTTGTTGTATTAAAATAGAAAATCACCTTTTCAAACATTTCCTTAACAATCTCATGAAAACGGAAATTAGCAAAATTATCAATACTTCTTAGAATTGTTGTTTTACCAGTTCCATTTAAACCAAAAATTATCGTTAAATCATTATTTGGACTTAAATCGAGAGCATAATCATACCGCCCAAAAAGATTTTCAACTACAATTTTAGATAAAATCAAGTGATCTTTATTTGATGATTTCATGACTTTTGATTTTTGTTATTTAATTTATTAAATACAAACCAAGATAATCATTTATATCTTTTTAGTGTAATTTTTTTGTAGTTTATAATTTTAATTTCTTCAGTGGAAATCTCAAATAATAGATAAAAATAATACAATTTAAACCTGTTCTAAATCCATTTCCATTTAAAATTAGGTATTTTAGGATAATTGTACAGTTTAATATTGCTCTTACGAATTAAGTTTATAGGATTTAAACCTGAAATTTTATTTATTTGTAAATTAATTCTATTTATAGCAATGACATTAATTCGCGATATAAATAACATCTTAGAGTACGGGCGGAAAACCACTTCATATAAATATGCTACACTACTCTCCATTTTTGATTTCATTACTGAACACCCTTCAAAGCAGGCTATAAATAATTTACATTTCATTCCAATTGTTTATTTATCACGCCAATTCATCTCTTATTATTATCCGTTCTCTTATCATGACTTTTACCAAGGTTCATTAGCAGCAGATAAATCCTTGAAGGTATTGAACTTTATTGATAAGTTTAAGCTTAAAGTGCCATCAGAAAAAGGCATCCAAGAAAAATTCCTTCAAAAAATCCTAACGTTAAAGGAGGGTGGAGTCTTTTGGATAAATCGGTTGTATGAGCTTCCAGATTCATTACCAGAAAGCTTATTAGAGTTATTATGGAATGTCAGAGAAAGGATACTATTACAACCCTTAAATTATCTACATAACGTAAATAGCGAGATAATAAGGTTTTTTGGCATGTTAAATAGTGAATTACCATTTAAGGCTACATATGATGAGCACCGCTTACAAGCTATAAAGCAGAAACAACCCAATTCACTAGCATGGACAGAATTACTTCAATATGACAATACATCCTTAGTAATAGATGATATGACATATCAGGAATTAGCAAGATATCGTTTTTGGGCTAGAGATGTCATACTGAGGTCGTGGTTTAACTACTGTCTTGAAGGAGAAAGCAGGAGGAGAGACTCTACTAATTTTGAAATATTATTATATAAACTTTTAGGATATATATACACAAGTGATTTATCCCGTGATCCATTACTAATATCTCACTATCGAGATTTTTATGAAGAAATCGATGCTAGAAAATGCATATATTCAGGAATAGTGTTTGAGCCAGAAAAAACTTATCATATTGATCACCTTCTACCCTGGTCATTTTACCCTATTAATCGTTTTTGGAATTTATATCCCTCCGATCCAACAATAAATATCAAGAAGTCAAATAATATTCCTGAATGGACTGAATCTTTGGAGGAAAATATTAGATCCCACGTTAAATTATGCTTAATAAATAAAGAGCATCCATTAATTAATAATGATTTGAAATATTATTATTTTAATTTACATAAAAATAGGAATTTGGATATTTTAAACCGGGAAAATGAATTAATTGAGGAAGAAGTTATTAGCTTTCTCAAAAGTGAAAGGCAAAAACTCCTTGAGATAATTCCTGGGCGAATTTTCGACTTCTCAAGAGAAAATAAGGAGTAAAATCCTAATTATTAAATTAAAATATCACTTCCTAAAATCCAGAAATCATTTTCAACATCCAAGACTTCAGATTTTTTATAAAAGGTTGTATTTTCTTGGCTTAAAATACCAAGATGCACTAGATGTCGCTTAAATGCGAAAAAGAAATTATAGTGGCCGAATTCTGAGATTGTTTTATTATAATCCTCCATCAATTTTTCTTTATCTCCAGATAAAAATATTGAAACTACTTGGTCTTTTACTGTAGGTTTAACAAAGAAATTTAAAAAGAGGTTAGGATAATCAAGAATTAGCTTATCAATAATCATTTTTGATTTAAGTTCTTTATTCTTGATGCTCTGAAGGATTGAGATGAATTGTTTAAAATCAGAGTTTTGAAAGTAAATCAATTGCAAAAATTTAGCGAGAGAGGGGAACTCTGAATATACAGACTTATTTCTCTTTGTTTGATTTAAGATTTCTTGTAATTTAGAGATGGAATCGATACTAATTGCTTTAAAATGTTCCAAGCAAAATTGGCCAATTTTCGATAAAGTATACTTATTTTCATTTAAAGTTAATAATCCTATTGTATTTGCTCCGCTGATAAGCTCGGGATAAGCCTTATTCGCCCAATTAACTCTTTCGAAATTAGCTATTAATTCCACCTTTGTTTTAACGAATTGATCTTGAAATAAAAAAATTGGAGCGAAATAGTTAATAATATGGGTCCTTCCAAATGATGAGAAACTTCTATTTTTCTTTTTTTGATTTTGGAGGACTGTTAATTCATTTTTGATATCATCTAAGAATATCGGGGATATGTTATAGAGGGGGTTAATAACTTCCACATTAGAATTTGATTCATCTACTGAAATTAATCCTAAGCCCGAGGATATAGCAATGTTGGAAACCTTACTCAACAAGTTATTCACCCCACCTATATATGAAAGGTTTACTCCAGATTTATAAATAAGAGCTTGTCCTATTGCTTTTTTATAATCTTTTAAACCTTTTACTTCTACAGCGAAGATTTGCTTAACATTATTTAATCCAAAAATGTCAGGACGAGCTCCACCGATCAATAAGCAATGTTTTTGATATTGCAAGTCTTTATGAATAGGATGATCATCAATCCAGAGTTGCCAGTTTTCTTTTTGTAGATGTTCACAAATTATAGAAACAACTTCCGCCTCATTCACATGTTTGTGTAAGATTTTTAATATTTAAGTCTTTTTCAAATAAAGGAATTAAATCTTTTTAGAAATCTATATAAAAATATCAATTCGATAATATTATAATTTAGATTAAGGAATAGACAAGAGTTAATGTCTTATTTTCAAGAGGCTCCATTTCCTTCACATATATGGAAAAATCTAACAAAATTTTTATATTAAATCATATTTCAATTTAATTAACCTAAGAATAAATCTCTTTAGGGGGTGAGTATAATATTCCTTGTGAAGATTGTGAAAATATTTTAATTAATGAACCTAATTTTAAAAAATGGTGTGCAAGCTGTTCAAGTGAACATACGTTATATTCAAAAAAAGAAACTATTGATTATATTAGGGATAAATATGACTCAGCTCGAAAAAAATTCGAGATAAAATGTAGATCGTTTAACCCTATTTCATTAATTAACAATTTTCATAAAAAAAGAGATTTAGCCGTTCTTTCCCTTTATTTTAACTTTTTCTCATATACAATGGGATTAGGTGTCTTGTACTATGATTATATCCATGACGGGGGTACTAAAACAATTGAACCCTCAACTGTGGATATAGATTATTTTGAAACTCTTTCAAAGGAGCTTTATCTAAATAAACATCACCTTTACTTTACTAATTATGACGCAGTACGCTTAGTAGAATTTCGAAAAGAAAAATTAACAGGTATAAAATATACAGAAAACTGGGCTCCAATCCTTAAAAGGATGATTATGATGGGAAACTTACCCGAAGATGCTGAACCAGATATTAAATCGGAAAATAGTCAGGATCTGTTCAATGAAGCTTTATTTCGAAGAATATTACTTGAGGAACTACACAAAAAAAATACAAAATATAGCCACGTGACTGAAACATTAGAGATTCTCCAAGCATATCACTTTCATTTTCCTTGGTATGAATATTTACAAATAGGAAGGAAAGAAGATGAAATAGAATTATTTTTAAAAATCGCTAAGATAATATTGACAAATAAAAGCTTCAATAAAGAAGATTTTAACAAACTAAACAAATTTGAGAAAGATTTTATAATAAAAAGGCATTGGGTGGCGAATGAATATGATATTCTTGAGATCCCCTTTATTATTCAATTGGATAATAAATTCTTGATACCGCGTTATTTTTTAGCTAGAGAATATCAAATGTATGATCTTTTTAGTAGTAAAAATAAAAAAAAACTAGGTGATTATAAGAGAGATCTAGGGATTATTTTAGAGAATAGAATTTTTGATGAACTCCATAATTATAATTTAGATTTTTATTCCCCCACAACCTCAAAAAAGGAACTATTAAGATATCCTAATCCTTTTAAAGCAGGTCAAGAATTACTTGATGTAGGAGCACTTGATCATCAAACAAAACGATTTTATGTTATTGAATGTAAAAATAAAATGCAGATAAATCTAAGAACTTATGATCTTAATGTATTAAATGATTCCATTATAAAAGAATTTAATAAATTTAAAGATAGGGATTTACCAGATGTGGAATTGTTAAAAAAAGACTGGGGAATCAATGATTATGAAATAGTTCCTATGTACTATAATCTTGTTCCACTTTTTGGAGAATTTAAAAAATTTCAGAAGTTCGTATTATTAGATAATATTTATATTATTCAAAATAGATCTGAAATTGGAGCAATTATAAATACTAATTTTCATTCAAATGATCTAAGTTTTGATGATGTATATAATATTCCTGGTAAACTAGATGAAATTATCAATGGCAAATTGAAAATTTCAGTTAACCCTAAGAAAGACCAAGATGTTGGATATTTATTCGGTGAAACACCAGAGAAATATCAAATACTTACATCTAAATTCGAAAAAATAGATGAAAATCCCTACATTTCCGAAATTTGGATAAAAAGAGATAAGGTACCTTACGGATTATTTATTGATATCCCTACAAATCTTTTACCTCAGGTTAAGGCGCTTCGTCTTAAGAAAGGAGATTTAATAAGTACTTTAATTTATAGACGCAGTCCTTTTTCTCCAGTTATAATATTGGGAAAAATCTGGAAAATATCTTGATTTAAATTACTAATTAATGTATGCCTCAAAAAGCCGGAAAAAACATTACAGATGAAAGAGTTTTAGTTGTTGTTTTATTTAGTTTATTAGCAGCATCAATTCTGTTAATTCTCTCATCTTTTAATAATTAAGAAAGAATGATATTAAATTCTATATATTGAGGTTTTATTAATTTTTAAACCATCTACACTTAAATTAGTTAAGTAATTAGAATAATATTGAGTCAAAATTCCTAAACATTTTTTTGACTATTTATTATGAGATGTGATAAATAATGACAAGATATTGGATAATTGCCCCTTATAACTCAAAAATTCCTGAAATTTTTAAAGCTGCTTGGGATTATGATGTTAAAAATAACACAATAGCGATTGGATGGAATGATTTGGGAGATATTTCAAAATATTCAAAAGAACAAATTAGATCCAAGATACATGAAGTCTATTCAGAGAAAGGAGAATCATGGATAAAACATAATATAACTAGATTGACAAATGCATTATGGAATTTTTATAATAATATTTCGATAGGAGATATTATTATAGCTAGAAGAGGCACAAAGAAATTGATAAGTATTGGTAAAGTTATTGGAGATGCATATTATAGTATAGAAGAGGGCACATTAAGAACACCAAACACGGATGACATATATTGTAATTTTATTAAAGTTGAATGGGAGCCTAAAATAATTGATTATGAAAATATAAGATTTTCCACATTTACGATTTATGAAATTGATCCAGAGAAATTCAATGAACTGACTAAAAAACATGAAAAAAGAGAGATTAAAGATGATGCATTTATTGATCAAAAAGAACAAGAATTCGTATTAGAGAAATACCTAGAAGACTTTATTGTGAATAATTTCAATTCAATATTTAGTAATTCAATTCAATTATGGTATGATGAGGAAGGAAATATAGGTCAACAATATCCTATAATAGATAATGAAGCTCGAAACATAGGAAAAATTGATATTCTTGCAAGAAATATGGAAGAAAACTCATATATAGTTATTGAATTAAAGAAAGGGAGAAGTTCTGATAAAGTGGTAGGTCAAATCATGAGATATATGGGATGGGTTAAAGAACATTTATGTGATGAAGGGGATTCTGTTAAGGGAATTATAATCTGTAAAGATAAAGATAAGAAATTGGAATATGCTCTTAAAGCCATTAATAATATTGAATTGAAATTTTATCAAATTAATTTTAAATTAAGTAATGGATAATCTCAAATTTTAAGCACTTTATTAAAAATAATTATCTCCCTGAAAGATATGAGCATAATTTTGGAAGTCCATATTGTTCCCTCCATTTTTTTTCAATAAAATCTAAGTAAGTAATAGATTTTAAGTCTGCGATGAAATATACTTTATAATCGTAATTTTTATGTTTTTCATCAAAAATATTAATTCCATTCTTAAAATGAAATGCCTCAGCATCTTTATGAGCTAACACATATTCGATTTCTATTTGTGATAAATTTAATTTTAATAAATCCTCAAATTTTCTAATTTCTTTGTCATCAAAGTAGGGTACTCTTGTTCTTGGTTTTATAGACATTGCTTTTTGTCTATGATATGCTCTATGAGTCTTTAATAATAGGTCAATTCGGATTGCAGACCAGCCTGGATCTTCTTTATTAATTAATAAATGCTGTTTAATTCGATGATGAACATTGTCTTTCGCAACTCCATTATAAATTATTTCCATATCCCTCATTTTTTTAGGTAATCCATGTTTATGAAATTTATGAATAATAGGTTCATTAGTAACAACCCAATAACATCCTCCCTTTTTTGGAATCTTTTCAAAATCATCCTCTGATTTTAATATGACAAATGGCACATTATCTAATTCTGCATTTGGAATTTCGATTGACTTCTCAAATTCTTTAACTTTTTTGTCTTGTTCCTTCCATTTATTCCAATTTGACATGAACTATCACAACATAAGATAATTAATTTACCAAGAACTTATTCAAAATGAATGAGAGAATAATTGAATTAATAGCAATATATTATTTCCAAATTTACATAAAGTATTAAGTTAAGAATTCATATTGGTTATTTCCCAGGAAGACAACCATATTCTTTCTCTTTAAGAATTGTAAACCAGCATGCAATCTATGTTCCCATTTTTTATGAGGTTCTCTTGTTTCTAAATATTCAAAATCATCATCCTTCAATAAATTATTAGCTTCTCTATATTGAAAAACAAGACGCTTCAACGTATCTAAATCACATCTGGTTAAATTATTATCTCTCACGACTCTTTCGATACTTGTGGCATAACTTTCTTTTCTCATAAGTAATCAAAAATTTTATTCTTTTTATCCTGTAAATAGAATTGTTTAAAATTGGATTCATCTAAGGCAATTTAATTAAAATTATGCTTTCTATTTAAATGTTTGACATTGGTTTAATTTGAGTAGATTAATGGGGAAAGTTATACCTATAATTTTAAAAAGAAAATAAGCTTAAAGTCGTAAAAAAGTAAAATTAAGAATTTACAATATAATAGTGGTATTATGGTTGAAATTCCAATAGAAAAATTATGGAATTCTAAGGATGAAACTCAGTGGAAAAATGAATTAAATAACTATTATTCACGAATTAAACCTGAGAATTTAGAAATAGAAGAGGAAATAATCAAATTCAATACATCTACCTTTGAAGAGATGTCTCCAGAAGAATGGTATACATTTTTGCTTGATAAATATTTTAAATGGAAATATACTCAAGCTAATAGATATGCGAGTACAACAAAACATCTAAAAAAATATAAAGAAGAAAATAACCTTGAGGAACTTAATCTCATAAAACATGAATTTATAGAAATAGATAAGGCAAATATTAAAGCATCAATAGAAACTGTATCCAAAATAAAAGGTATAGGACCAATTGGAGCATCAGGACTACTTGCATTATTATATCCGAAATTATATGGTACTGTCGATCAATTTGTAGTTAAAGCTTTAATGAAGACAAAAAAATATCCTGAACTCAAACTAATAGACCCCGAGAATATCAATATAAATCAAACTGAATACGTTATAATTATTTTAAAAAAGAAAGCAGATGATTTAAATAAATTGTTCTCTACTGATTTCTGGACTCCGAGAAAGATCGATATGATCCTCTGGTCATTTAGATAAAAAGAGAGTGGATTATTTGAATACAAAAGAGCGATATTTATCAAATATGTGGCCAAGAATTGAACATTTTTTGGATCAATATTCTCAAGCCTCATATAAACAATGGTATGGTCCTTATATTTGGAGTGAAGATGGAGATCTTAAGAGAATTATTACACATTTTTGTGAGGATGAATTTGGTATATTAGTAGTTCATAATGAAACCAGTATTTCAAAACGCCACTTTTCAAGATTTGAAGAACAACTAAAAATTAATGAAAGAAAAAAAATGCTTTCCATTGATATTGATGTCACAGATGCTGAAGAATGGCAGAATGATAATGATTATCGAAATAATATTCATGAGTTATTTATTGAAGTAAAAGGAATGAAGAACGATTTAACTTTTAATGATAACGATAAAAAAATAGAGGCATTTAAAGAAGATTGTAAGAAACTAAAAGGATTAATTGATGATGGATATTGTAAATACGGAATCTCTATTCTTGTTGACCAAGGAGATAAAGAAGGAAATAGTTATATCCCTGATAAAGAAATATTAATACGGAAAATGAATGAATTGTATTCCCCTGTTATTCCTTTAATTTGGCAAAAGAAATAATACTTAATAAAAAAAAAGAGCTTAAACTTTAATAGGTTAATGATAATTAAAACGAATCTATTATAACATATTTTAAGGGAATATAAAAAAATCAGTTTAATTTTTAAATTTAAACTTTCAAGGTTATTCAAATTTTTTAAGCATTCGGAGGTATTTTCTAGCTTATTATTATACAAATTTAACATTTTCAACGTCAACAAGTCTCCAATTGAATCTGGGATTGTCTTCAAATTATTTCAGCTAATTTTTCCCATTATCAATTTAGGTAGCAATGCAACAACAATTACAATTAATTTTAGGGAATATAGAATAGGGATATATTATTATTTTAGTGCTTATTTTAGAGATTCTATAAGTTCATTATAGTTCAAATCTTTAAAAATGTCCTTGTTATTCTTATCTACAATTTTCCATTCAAATTTATTTCTGAGTTCCCATAATCTTTTAACTTTTTTTTGATATTGCCTAAAACTTGTTATTTCTTTCTGATTTATCTTACACCAATGCTCTGCTAATTTACGTTGGTCTAATTTACCTTCTCGTGCTAAAATTGCTGCTAGCCCTAAATGATTATTCAAATGACACAATCTACATAAAGCATTCACGTTATGTAATTTTTGAATCGAGTTTTTGTAATCATATTTCCAATGTTCATGGGCTTCGAGTGTTATTCCTGAAATGCCACATATAAAGCACCTATATGAATCTTTTTCATACACGAAATTTCTAAGCGAATCCCATTGATTCTTTGTTAAGACTTTTCTTAAATTTGCATAAAATGACCCTTTAGGAATTAAATTCCCCCATAGTTTGTATTTTGATAATTCTTGTTCAAGAGATTGACATTCTTTTATGATATCAGTTTTTTTATTTCTTTTCATACTCATGTTTATTTCCTCTTTAATTACAATCTCATCTTTTTTATTATTTATTTGGTCTGTCGACATAATAAATTACCTTTTTTTTTACATATAATTACTATAAGCAGTTGGAGGTGTAATGTCTCTCCCTTTTAATTCTCCCATGATTTTCCCTACTTTTTTTGATATTGAGATGGTTACTGGTAGTCTTTTACAAAAATCTGTGCTATTCCAATCCAGTTTTGTCAAATTTATAATATCTCGTGCGAGTGTTTCAGTATTACTATCAGCTTTCTCTACAATCACTTCAATTGGTTTGGGGATCATACTTCCCGGATATGTATCAAGACAAGGAATATAACCCGTAGTATAAAGATTAAAAATCTTTTTTTTGTTAGAATTCCTCTCAAATACAGAACCACGAGCTATCGGGTAATCCGTTGATGTAATTGCATTGAAATGACAATTTTCCTTGATGTGAATATAATCTTGAACTTCAATATTTTGAGCTGCTTTTAAAAATCCCTCGTTTTCTTCATCAGTATATTCTGATTTTTTATGTACCACGATCCGATTAGGGTTATCATTGTTATGTTGTCTTTTATATAAACCTATTGCTTGTAATAAAATATCTTCAGCTTGTTCTTCCGTAAGATTAGTTCTTTTTATATCTACTTCATGGTCAACTATTAATTCTAATCCTCTGGCGATCTGAGAATCACCTGTTCTCATATAAACTTGAGCTATCGCTGCTTTGATAACTACTCTGTCCCTTTTATTAATATCATAGTAAAAAGAAATTCCAACATGAACAGTCTCGGGATTTAAATCAGCTAATTTCCAGGGAATTCCCGAAAATTTATAATATTGTGCCACTGTATAATTCCAAGCAACTGAAGCGGGATCTTCCAGATTTCCTCCTTTCAATAGTAGACTTTCAGGTAGCATTAATTGCGTTGGGATTTTTAACTCATATCCTAAAACCTTAATATAATTATGAAAATCATAAAATAAAGGACGATCTTTTTCATCCATAGAAGCGATTCTCTTTAGATCACTAAAATTTCGAGTGCTCAGTCTGATTTTGTCATCTTTTATGAAAGGATCTCTACAAACTTTCAATATCTTTTTGGGAAGTGCAATAATTACAACTGGTGTTGGTGGATTTTGTCCACTTAGATCTTTTAAAATCTGCTTAATCTGGTTTGAAAATTCAATAATTCTTTCCTTACGATTTGTAATATTAACAATTTTATCTATGTCTTGGGGAGAAATTTCTTGACAATAATTATCATCTCTTTCCAAAAAAAATCCTAAAGGTCCATCTTGATATAATCCTGGAAAATCTACACTTCTAATATTAGAATTAGGAAACGTAACTCCTTCAATTGAATATTGCAATAAAGTAAGAAAATCTTTAGTAGCATTAATTGCTTTTTTTGAACCAATTATACCTATTGGAATTTTTAAATTTTCTTTTTCCAATCCGTTTGGTTTATAATTTAATAACCCTACTCTTGGATCGGCACAAGTGGTTTTATCTCTGAAAATTAAATCCGGTTCTGGTACTAAAAACGATCTCATTTTTATTTCTCCTCTTTTAATTAAGGAATTTATCTATTCTGGTATCATTTACTCCAATTGTTTTAGAACTCCAATTTACTGTATGTTCCATTAAAGGTATAATTTTAAAATCATCAAACCAAGGATCTTTTTCTCGAGTAAAATAACCACTGGTTAAGAAATCACTCCAAAATTCTAACCTAAGTCTCCAACTTGGATTCCTATTCCAATTAGGATTTAAGTATTTTTTATGAAGATTGCTAGAGTGGTCTCCTGTTATGGCATTAACACCATTATTAGTAAAAACAAATCCAGGCCAAATAAATAATCCCATTTTACCATCATATTCATCTAATCGAATGAAAATGGATTTATGCTCAACATAATATAATGTTCCATCGAGTTTATAAATTGGTTTTGTCACTGTTTGAATTTTTCTATTTGGTAAGTTAATTTTTATTGATTCTACATTGTTTTTTGGTTTTTCATCAATAGGATCATCATAAGCAAAGAAAAAATCACTTTCCCATCTCCTTAAACCTTTGCACCATAAGTATCTTCGCAATGACGTATAAAGTAATTCTCTTTTCCTCTGAATATCTAATCTATCCGTTTCTCGATCATATATTGGCCCTACAATATACGGTCTAAAAACATTCAAATTCTCCTCAAATGACCTTACAACAGGTTCGGGTGCTTCAAATCTAGGAACAATAAATTCAGGAAATCTTTGATTTTCTTCAGATCTAACTTTGTCAATGATCGTCTTTTTAAGTTTAAATTTTGATTGAGCTTGCCAAAATATTTGTGGATATTGTAATTCCATAAAATTTAAGATAAGTTTGTCTTTTTCTCTTATTAGATCTCTACGATTTTTAATTTCTCTTAACAATCTTTTATGTTGTGAATTTAAATTCTTTCTGAAAATTTCTTCTCTATCTTTTACTCTTTCAACAAGACCAAATAGGGAACATACTCTTACATCTGTATTTCTAAAAAAATCTAATATTTCTGATTCACTAGCGGAATTAATTTTCTTCAATTTCTTTTTTTTTAAATTTAATTCTTCTTGGTTATTGAACCAATTCAAAACTTCTCCTTTTTCTGCTTCAGTAGCGAAAATTTTTTTAGAATCATTTTTTCTAGAGAATTTGTTAGCAAATATTACAAATTTAAATCTTCTTTCAGGTCTTAGAATTAACCAATTATAAAAATAATCAAATATCTCATGTCTAAGTTTATCAGATTTTGCAAATATAGAGACTTGGGTATTTTTTGCTTCAATCCATAAGATTTCATTGTTTTTTTCCATTAATATATCAGACAAAGTGCCTTCATATAAAGAGTTTTTAGTTAAATGAAATCCCTGCGTTTGATAATACCTTATTATATATTTTTTATAAAGTTCTGAATTATAATTGCGTGCTTCTCTCTCTGATTCAAACTCCTCCCATGACATTATAATCATTCATTTTTGATTTATTTTAAAGAAAAGAAATTTTTAATTCACTCAAAATATTCAACTCCAAATAAAGTAATAGAAAATTAAAATAATAAAGTTTATTAACTTAATAAGCTTAATATGCTTAATAATTATAAATCTAAGAAAAAATGTTTTCACCACAGATTCATATTGCTTTTAATTGTGAAGAAGAAGAGCGGATTACAAAGCCAATAATAGATAATCCTCCAAATAAATTATATTTATTCACTGCTTTTATTAAAAAAACGCAGCAGAAAGATATTAATATGCATTTTTATGAGAGAAATATAAAAACACTTAAAAAAGAAATCCCTCTATTAAAAATCATTACAAAGGAAATTGATTATACTGACTATATCGAAATTATTCAAGAATTATCTAAAATCATTAAATACGAAAGAGAGGAAAATCCAAATTGTAAAATTTTTATAAATGTGAGCACCGGTTCAAAAATTGCATCTATTGCATCTACAGAAGCCTCGAGATTATGGGATTGTCAAATATACTATGTTCATTCTTCTAAATATGAACCACATGGAGAGGGACCAAGACATAAGGGAGAATTTTTTATATTTGAGCCAGTAACTTTTCCAATAGAAAAACCAAAAGAGATTTATATTAGAATCTTAAAATTAATAGATAATCTTATCAAAGAGAAATACCAGGATAAAATCTATGATAAAAAGAAAGGGAAATTCATATACTTGAAAAATTTAATTTATAAATTGGAAGCAGAAAAATATCTTGAATTGGTGAGTAAACATAAAGAGCCTGGAAGTTTTAAATCAGCTCTATATATGAAATCACGTAATTTTTTAGAACCTTTAGTTAAAGATTTAAAATATATAAAAATTTCTGATGATAAAAGGAATAAAAAAGTGTTTTTGACATCGATTGGAATAGAAATATTAAAGATATTTAAATTTTTGATTTAAACAAAAAATTAATTAAATTTTTTAAAAATTCCAAAATCTTCAACCTTATAGTTTATTCTAATATTAAGTGTTAAAAACAAGAGATTCTATTTTTATAATGTAGTTAAAAATCATAAATAAATTATATTAGCAAGAAATTCAAATCTTGTACAATTTTCAACTTTAAAATGATGAGTTGGCTGATTTTATATGGAATTAACTTTTTATGGAGAGGTTGATGAAATTGGTGGCATTGAAAAAGAATCTCTTTTGGGAAATTTAGGATTTACTTATTTTCATGCTGAAAAATATGAAGAAACAATAAGAGTTTTTAAAGAATTTCACGAGCTTATTATAGCTCTTTTTAATTAACAAGAAAAGAATTTATTAATTTATTCTTAAAAGTTAAATAGAAGCCCAATTTGTATATAGTTAGATATTTGTAAATGTTAGGGTTATTTTATGACTTCGTTAACTTTTCATGGTGGAATATCGACTATCGGTGGAAATTGCGTCATCGTCGAGGAGAGCAACACCAGAATAATGTTTGATAATGGTATGTGCTTCTCCAGCGAACGCGCCTATTACAAAAAATTTTTAAGTCCCAGAACGAATAACGATTTACGGGATTATTTAAAATTAGGTTTAGTTCCTGAAATTCCGGGAATATACGGAAAGGAAAAGATTTACGATGTTTGTCTTGAAGATGCTGATTCTAAGAGTGAGTATTTATTTAAAGCCGATCTTATCAGCTATAAAGATTATATTGAGGATAATAGCATACCTTACATTTTTGCTTTATTTTTAACGCATGCTCATTTAGACCATGTGCGTAATATTATGTTTATGGCTCCCGAGATTCCTATTTATTGTTCTGAAGTTACAAAACGACTATTAGAAATCATTTGCGACCTTTCGGATTATGATTTTTTAAATTATAGTTATCGTGAGAAGGGAAAAAGAAGTGATAGGAGCTTTTTTCCTGGTTCTATATATAAAAAGAAAAGCAAAAAGAAAAGATTATTAGAAACAATCGCTCCAAATGAGCCTATAGAAATTCCGGAAGGAAAAGGCATCTTCAAAATAGAGGGTTACCCGGTCGATCATTCGGTCCCTGGTGCGATGGCGTTTAAAGTCACAACAAAGAGTGGAAAGACGATAATATATACCGGCGATATAAGGTTTCATGGACACGACCATGAGAAGAAAAATTCCGAAGATTTTCTAAACAAAGTCGGTTCTAATCCAGACATTTTAATAACGGAAGGGACCAGAATTGATGATGATACAGAAGTCAGTGAAAGTGATGTTTATCGCAATATTATTGCTTCATTGGAGAAAGACAAAAAACTGTCAAAAAAATTGATAATAGCATCTTTTCCCTGGAAGTCTATTTCGCGCTTTCTTACCATCCATCAACTTGCCAAGGATTTAAACCGAGTTTTAGTAATTCAACCGAAGTTGGCGTATACAATTCACAATTTGCAAAATTTTGATTCGTTAATGATAAAAGGAATTTTAAAAGAAGACAATGTGAAGATTTACTTACCTCGTAAAAGCAATATGATTTATTCTGATGATGATTATACTAAGACTAAATATCATGTATCCTATGATGTTGAATGGAAAAGACCGCCTTCAGATGTTTTTTATTCCATGGAATATGGCGAGGAAATATTAGTTAAAGCATGTGATATAAAAGAAAATCCGAGCAATTATATGTTGCAACTTAATTTTTACGAGCTTAACGAGTTAATTGATATCTGTCCTCCGAAAGATAGTTATTTTTTCAATCTTAAGACAGAGCCTTTTGACGAGGAGGGAGAACTTGAAGAAAAAGTTCTTATGAATTGGATATCGAAATTCAGTTTACAATTTGAAAGAGAGAAATATCACGCGTCTGGTCATGCTCCGGGTATTCATATCAGAGAGATGATAAATAAAATTAAACCCAAGAAAATTTTTCCAATTCATACTGAAAAGCCAGAACTATTTAATTATGAAAATGCTGAGACAAACATAATAAAAGGGCAGAAATATTTCATTTAATATGAAAAGACACATTTTCATCTACCGACCATCTGAAAGATATTTTAAAAATATTCAAATTTTTAATTTAAGTTTAACTTAATATTCTATATATAGAGGGTGAAAAAATGCAAAAAAAATCAATTAGGTTAACATTATTAGGAGGAGTAAATGAGGTTGGCGGTAATACCATTCTACTAGAGGATTTAGAATACGAAGTGAAAGCATTCTTAGATTTTGGCATCAAGATTAAAAAGTATTATAATAAATATGAGCATGGTCAGTATCCTTCATCTATTGAAGAGATTATCCAAGCTAATTTATTACCTCACGAGGATAATATCACAATTACTAATTTATATACAACTGAAAATAATTCTGAACAAATCGATAAGTCAAATCCTTCGAATTTGGACGGAATTTTAGTATCCCATCCACACAAGGACCATTATTTTGGCTTATCTTTTATCAATCGAACGATTCCGATCTACACGGGAGTTGTTACAAAGCGGATAATTCGAGCTTTTTGTAAATCAGAAAGGTCTACAATTGCGAATAATTTCAATAATTTAAATTGGCACACATTTCGAACGGGGGATATTTTAAACATCAAGGGAATGAAGATCACACCGTTTCATGTAGATCATTCAGTTCCGGCGGCTTATGGATTTATTATCTATACTTCAGTGGGACCCTTAGTGTATACCGGAGATTTTCGAAGGCATGGTCCTTTATCGAACATGACAGAGGAATTTTTACAGGAAATTAAAACACATAATACTGTTTTAACGAACTGTGAACTAGATGGAGTGCAAAAGAAATTAATTTCAGAGGGGGTAAAAGTTTTAATATGTGAAGGCACTAAAATATCTAAAGGTATTGTAGAATCGGAGCAGCGTGTTGAGGAAAATTTAGAAAAGATATTCATGAATAATCCTTTTGATTTTATCTTAGTGAAGTATGATCGAATTGATTGGGATCGGTTCAGAACGTTTTCACATATGGCAAAAAAATATGGCTGGAAGTTCATTATAACAGAAAAGGATGCATATTTTTATTATCTATTGAATAAAAAAGCGATTCATGACACAATGCGAGACCCGAATATTCTTGATGATGATCATATTTATATTTTAAAGAGAGGGTCTGCAAATTACAAATGGCAGGAAAAAATTAGACAAATTATATATAGGCGTAATAAAGGAAACAGATTTCTTAATTATCGTGATTTAAAGAGTTTGGAGGGTAAATTTCTTATCTATATAACTCGCCTACATGATGGATTAAAGAGGAATTTAGATTTTGCGAAAAGGGGACTATTTATTTCTTCGAGTATTGATCCCTATTCTGAGGAATTTTTTGACAATACAAATACCATTCGAAAGCAGCTGGAGCCTTATGGAATTCCTTCATATCGGGTTCATGCTTCTGGTCATGCGACACCCCATGATATAATTAATTTTATTGAAGAGATTAAGCCTAAATATCTAATTCCAATTCATACAGAGCATCCTGAATTTTTCAGAAAGTTATTCCAGAGTTCTGATATCCAAGTAATTCTACCAAACAAAAATCAGTCAATTGAATTTTAAATTCAAGCAAACTATAATATCTCATTGGCTTAATAATTCTAAATTAAAGGAATGCAATAATTATAGAAATTATCTTAAATCAAAATTCTGGCACTGTATGAAAATTAATAAAGATTAACACTTCTATTTAGTTGTTGATAATTTGATGAGAGAAATTTATATTTTTGACATTGATGGATGTGTAATGCCTCCAATCTTCTCAAATTTTAATAGTAATGAAACCAGAAAAATTATTGTCAAAGAAGTTATCAAGAATGGAAATAATGTAAATTTATATCCTGTTTTTATGAAATTTTATGAAAAATACTGTATCCAAGCTGAATTAGTCTTTTTTATAACTGGAAGGAAAAAGAGTGAATTTGGCATATTAACAGAAAATCAATTACAGTCATTAGCCAACATAAAGCCGTTTCAAACCATATATTATCCTGAAGGAAAATCTTATAAAATTCAAAAATATTTTGCCTGGAAGGTAAAAGAAGTGAAAGAAATAATTAAAAATGCCATGAAAAATAAGAAATTCAATGAAAATTCAAGGGAAAATATAAATTTCAATATTTTTGATGATATGCATGAATATTTTCCGAAAATTAGAAGATTTGAAGATAAATGGGATATTAAAACTCATTTAACAATGATAGAGAATGAGCATAATTGGAATCAATTACTTTAATAGTTAGTTGTTTTATAATATTTTAAGAAAAAGGAAGTGAAATCCAAAAAATGTCAGGATTTAATAAACAATATTTTTACTCGCTCCTTTTCATAGATATCAACAGAGTAGATGTGGAGGAGGAAGTGCGAGATTTTTACCTGCCTATTACGAAAAATTCCTTGGAAAAACATCAACAATTTTTCCCATCTTTAGCAAACATTATGGAACCTTCTGTATGCTTTTTCAAGAGTAATGATGGAAGGAGTTGCATGGCTACGCTATACGGCTATGAACGTAGGATAGAAGATCCGGTTGATGAACAGGATGAAGAGGGGCAAAACCTTTGGCTTACCATATTAGATTTATTACTCAGTTTCGTAGGCACTATGCGTAAATCACATGAATTCGAGTTGTATGCTTACGGTATGGCGTCTGATGAAGGAGAATTTGGCTGGTTTTTGTATTCTACTGGTGATGAAGTACCTGCGGAGGAAATTTATAAGCGATTTCCAAAAGAATATATCACAATCTAGAGATT
The DNA here is from genome assembly GCA_036478875.1 of Promethearchaeia archaeon. Taxonomy (GTDB): domain Archaea; phylum Asgardarchaeota; class Lokiarchaeia; order Sigyniarchaeales; family SOKP01; genus Loki-b32. The sequence continues at coordinate 132,585 of JAZGEW010000084.1, forward strand.
CTCTGGTTTAATAATTAGGTGATTTTAAGTTTATATAGTTGTATTAGAAAATATATATTATACATTGATTTTTTAGAATTGGGAATAAAATTTGTATATAAACTCTCTAAAAATTGATTCTAAAATAGATTTTTATATTAAGGCTTGAACCACTGCTATTTTATAATCTTTTAATCCTTTTACTTTAAATGTGAAAATTTTCATAGATTTTGGAATCAAGATCAAAAAGTATTATAATAGATATGATTATGACCAGTATCTTTCATCTATTGAAGAAATAAACCTAAGATTTTAGTTGTTTCAGATTTACATTTAAACTATGAGGTTTTTTTCTTTTTCTTGTTGTAGCTCCTCTAAAGAAAGTTCTCCTAAACCGATTTTTTCTATTGAAGTGGCACAAAGGGTTAAGAAATTCCTTATATTTCCATTTGTTTTTTTGTAATATGTATCAAGGATTTTTGGGTTAAGTGGGAAGTAAGGATTTATGGGGGGCCTTAAGTCATTTTGGACCCAATAAATATCCATTGCTATTTGTATAAACTTCTTTAAACCATTTAAATCAAAAAAATCTTGTTCTGGTTCTAAAATTGAGCAAAAAGATTGATCTGCGACATTTAAAATTTCATGCCAGGATTTTTTTAAGCTAATCATTATTATCATTAGTTTTCTTATATCATGATGAAACCTTTTTAACGCTTCTAGCATTTTTATCCCTGCTCTTTCTCCATAATTTTCAAAGGGCATATCTATATCATCAAAATAAAGAACAATAATTTGATCAGAGAATTCAGAAATTAATTTAATCATTTCAAACGATTTGACATCCTCCTCAACATTAGATTTAATACTTAAGTTATCTAAATCATCTCTATTCAAATCCGCTCCCAAAAGCCATCGCTTTGCTAAATCTTTTTTTTTATTATCTAATTTATATATCATCAACGCTTTAAAACAGTCAAAGCGCTTTCCTGAGAAATCTTTATTTCCCCTTTGAAGATTTTCTTTTAATCCTGATTCCAGAGTTGTTTCATTTCTTTTAATATACTTATTTAACAATTTTTCTGAGATTTCTTCTAAAATTTTAAAACCAAGCTCCTCAATTATGCAAGTATATACATGGAAGTATATGCGAACATAAGGAGGTGGATTTGGAATATAAATAATTTTACAATCTTCTTCTTTATATTTTAATAAATCATAAAATTGAGTCTTCTCAATTTCAGATGATGCTAATATTGGTAATATTCGAGAAATTTTATCTCTCTTAGTGAGATTAATTAAATTTAACAGAATTTCATTGATATGAAATATGGAGACCTTAGATTTCTGTTTTTGAAAATTATTAAATTGTAGAAGAAATTTATAATAAGAAGATTTCTTTAGGGTTTGTAGATACAGATTTTTCTCAGAATCATCAAGTTCAGAATACATAGAGATAAAGTTTTTATACTAATTAGTGGACTATCTTAATTCTAATAAGTTACCTAAAAATGTTATACTGCAAGTGCAGTAATAATATTCTATTTTATTAAATTTTATTAATGTTTGGTATTAATTTTCCACAGTAGATGCAATTAATTGATTCCCCATGTTCATATTTTTCCACTAGTTTGGCTGAAATTGGGGCTCCACAGAAAGGACATTCACCTATTAACACGGAACAACTCATATTGTAAAACCTTTCATCCACTGAAATAACCTTGTGTTTTAAAAGTTCTTGTTTAATTTCATTACTAATTTCTGCCAAAAAGCCTGTTATGTGTTCATCATTATCTCCTGAAACCTCTAGTTTTAAAGTGTTGATTTCACCATCTAGCAGGATGTAAATAACATGTCTTTTCTCTTTTACCTTCGTTACTCCATAAAACCATGCTTCTCCTAGCTTATCTTTTACTGACAAATCATTATACACAAGTTTTATATCACGCTTTCCGACTACAGATAAAATGGTTGAAAAAATTATAGGTATTTTCTCAATATTGGAAATTGGTATTAGTTTTTTCTGGTGGTAATTAAGAGTTCTTTGTAGACGTTTTAATCTTGCTAAATTTGCTTCCTCTTTAGTGAAAAATATTGGACAAGTAATTGATACATATTTGGGATCCATCACTATTGCTTGTGGTCTATCCTTAGCATCGAAAAAACTAACAGTCGCGTTTACTGGGCTATTCAAACAATTTATTGGTTCCAAATATAAGGAAACTGTTTTTTTCTCATTTATACTCAATTTTGGAATAAGAATGCTATCTCCTTTACGTTCATATTTTGGTTCATACATTATCCATTTTAAGGCATCTGGTATGTCAAATGATATTTTTAAGGCAGTTAATGCAGTTCTAGTGTTATTTATTAATGCAACCTTAAATCTAATTTGCCCACCAATAAGTTCATGTTCCCTTTTAATCAATAACGCCTTTGCAATCTCGTCAGGTTTTATTATTGTACCCTCCATTTCTTTTCCTAAATCTCCCTCATCCTCAATAATTACAGGCGTTGTCAATGGAGTAATCCCAATTAATTCATCCATTTTATCCTGGAGCTCTAATTGGAAATTTCTAGTATTTTCCATTTTAGTTTGAATTCTTCTAATTAATTCTTGAAATTCTGGATGTTCCTCTGCTTGTTTCTCTGCTTGTTTTTTCGCATCAGAGAATTCTAATAAAGAATTTTGAACCAATGTAACTGTTTCTTTAAAATCTTCGTTTTGTAAAGAACGAGCTTTCTCTAATTTACTATCAGCTTTTAAGCATATTTTTTCTATATCAAGTTGGGCTAATTTTAAATTAATAGATTTTAATTTAGCATCTAAATGATCATAGGGAATGTCTAATTTTTCTGATATAATAATCTCTTTAGCGATTTGAAATTCTTTTAATACTAAATTCCATTCTTTTTGAGCTTTTTGAATATTTTCAGCTTTATGCGCTTTCTTTGCTATGAGATTATGTTTCTTCCCATTTTCTACATAAGCATTACAAATATCTTCTCTAAGAATATTTATAGTCTCATTAATTTTTGCTTTATATTGAGAAGAAGGTCCTTTTTTAATTGAGCGACTATAATAATTTATAGCTTCATTCCAATTTTCTGCTGCTTTTAAAAATAATTCTTTGGAATAGAATTCCTTCCCTTTGTTTACTAACTCTTTTGACTTTCTTATTAGGTTTTCAAACTTATTGCCTTCTAATTCTTTTTCTTTAAGTTTTATTTGTTTTTTCTTTTTGTGAGATTTTGAAAAATTTTCAAGCCAATGAAAGTGATGATTCGAATAAACAAGCCCTATAGATACAGCTATACCTGCGATAATTAAAAAGCCTAAACCAAAAAGACTCCAATCTATTGGAGGGAATCCTGTAGAGCTACTTCCATTTCCATCTCCATCATCATCATCACCATCACTTGGGATTGTTCCTTCGATAGCAGTAAGCGTTTTTGTAAATGTTTGTTGATATCCAGAATTATCAGTTATACGAATGCTAAAAGTTATATCATGGTTAGCTGGAGCGGTATCAGAAACAGTAAATCGCCAATAAGTATTTGAACTATAAGTAGCAGTTGTGTTTGTATTCACAGTTCCATATCCTCTATTTCGGTAATAGGGTTCTGTTTCATAAAATGTTACATAAGAATCTGAAGAATCTAAAAA
>JAZGEW010000085.1:0-2564 GCA_036478875.1 Promethearchaeia archaeon
TTTGTATATTTAAACTTATCCATAACATTTTATGATCTAATAGAAGAAAAGTATAAACATATTGTTAAGAATATATTTTAATAAAAATATTATACTATTTATCGCGATAATATATAAGATCTCAAAAAAAAGAAATAGAAATATATATACGAAATCTTATGTTATGTCTTATAAATACGATGATTTTTAAATAGAAGCAAAGAGATTTTGATATTAGGTAAAGATTTAAATAAAAGATTTTAATATAATCTCATATCTAATTTTAAAGAAAAACCATCTATTAATAATTATAAAATGTAAAAATCAATAAAAAAATTAAGTAATTAAAAGATAGATAGAAAATGACTATATATAAACAGTTAGAAATGAATATGTTTATTTGATTTCTTTAAGTTCATAATTTGGTTTATAAAAACATATTAATTATTTATAAATAATATAAAATTTAGAGAGTCGATGGTAAATATTTCTGAAAATAGAAAAGATTTAGAAGAAATGAATAAATATGTAGGTGTGTTAGTTTCTGAAGTTACGAGAGAGAAATGGAAAAAATTTGCTAACGAGAACAATCTCTCAACAACATCAAATCTTGTTAGGAAAGCCGTGAATTTTTATATTGATCTTCAAGAAAAATTAAGTTATATTGAAGATTTTTCTAAAATTTCTCACGAACTGAAAAGACCGCTTACTTCAATTAAGGGATTTGCTCAATTATTGATCGATAATCATAAACAAGAGCTTAGTTGGGAAGCTTTATTAAAAGTTAAGGAAATAATTGATAATAGTATACTACTCGAAAAAAAAATTATAAATATTTTAGATAACCGCCCTATTGATAAAGATCAATATGAAATATTAATTGTAGATGACGACGAATCAACAATTAACTTATTGCTTAATTATTTTCAAAGCAGAGGTTATAAGTGTCAGGAGACATTTTTAGGGAATGGAGTATTCGAATTTTTAGAGATATATATTCCTAAATTGATATTATTAGATATTCTTCTACCTGATAGAAGTGGATACGAAATTTGTAAAACATTAAAATTTGATGAAAAATATAAAAAATGTAAGGATATACCGATCTATTATGTAACTGCTGTTCCTGAAGTGGAAGTTGCTAAAGAATTGAAAGAAACGGGCGCAGAGGGTTACTTCTTAAAGCCCTTCGATTTTCGAGAGTTTGAAATTTTATTTAAATACCTCTAGATTAAAAAGAATAATAAAAAATTAAAAAAGTTAAAAAAATTGGATTATTATAAGTTGTGCTATTTTATTTTATGGGCAGCCGGATAATAAATGTACTTCCTTTATTTCTTCCTTTAGATTTTACGATGATCTCACCGTTGTGTAATTTCACGATCTCGCTTGCAATGTATAAACCAAGACCTGCACCTTCGATATCCACATCCATCCCTTTCCCGTATCTCTCAATTTTACCAAATCTTTTAAATAGAACCGATATTTCCTTTTTTATTAATCCAACGCCATCATCCTTAACAATAATGTCTATATAATTAGGATGTTCGAAGGTACTTATAAAAATATTACCGTTAGTAGGAGTGTTTTTCACTGCGTTTGATAAAATATTGGAAATTGCTCTTTTAATCATTGATTTATCTACTTCTATGAATAGTTCTTTGAGAAGTTCAATATTTATAAAAATTTTGCGTTTTTTTGCTTGAAAAACTATATCTTCAATGCAATTTTTGATTATTTGGATTATGTTTTTTCGTTTTAAATTCAAATTAAGTTCTTTTGATTCTATATTATAGGTAAGTATCAGATTATCAACTAAGTTTTTTAATCTATATCCTCCCATATGAATTAATTGAATAATACGCTGAGTTTGATCTTTAATTATATCGTTAGAGTGATCTAATAAATATTGTGATCCACTAAATATTGAAATTAAGGGAGTTTTTAATTCGTGTGAAATCCTCCTTATTAAATCGCTCCTAATTTGATCAAGGTCTTTTAATTTTTTAATTTCACTTTTCATCATATTATCTATTTTTCTTTTTTCAGTTATATCTCTTATAACAACAAAGATTTTTAATTTGTTATTGACTTCCACTAGACTGCTTTTTACTGATATTGGAACATAATAACCTTTTCTATGCAAAACTCTTAACTCCATGGAAAATTTATCTCCAGCTCTTTGATGTTCGTTTATTAGCTGTTCATAAATGTTTTTTTCTTCAGGATGTATAAATTCCAAGAAATTAAATCCAATTAATTCCTTTGATTGATATCCATTTATATCATAAATTTGATGACTTATGTAGGTAATCGTACCATCTATATTACCTTCCATGAGAACATCTGAAATATTATTTATTATATTTCGAGCTATTTCTTCAGATTCTCTTAATTTTTGATTTATTTTTCTACGTTCTGTTATATCCGTTATAATATGCACTGCTCCAATGAGGGCTCCTTCATCATTAATAACGGGATCAACCGAAATTTCACACCACTTATCTCCTAGTTGAGCGATGGAGGATTCTTTATGACTACTCTCAATCATACGTATCATTGGACACCATTCTACTGGTTCTTTT
>JAZGEW010000086.1:0-32824 GCA_036478875.1 Promethearchaeia archaeon
AGGGAATTCTTTTAGGAGCAAGCACCAATAATACAATTTTGAATAACTCTGCTTATAATAATGTTTGGAGAGGGATTTATTTATCATCTTCAAGCAATAATAATACTATTTTCAATAATAGTCTCTCCTATAATAAGGAAGGAATATTTGTATCCGATAGCCATAACAATACAATTAGAAGAAATAATGCAGATCATAACGAGAATGGAATGTGGGTATGGGATAGCAATAATACGGATATTATAGGAAACTCTCTAAGTTATAACGATTTAATAGGATTATATTTACGTATGAGCAATAATACGGATGTTATAGGAAATACATTCATTGGGAACTTATATAAAAATATCGATGAATTTGAAAGTGAAAATAATTTTTTTAAGTGGAATTATTTAGATGGAATTTTTTCTCCGTTTGTTATTGATAATAATGGAGGAGGCGATTTTAAATGGACAGAAGCAAAAAATCTATTCTTTTGGTGTACCGGGTCTGGTAGCTACTCTGATCCTTATATAATGAATAACTTAATAATTGATGGCCAAAATTCGAGTAGCTGTATAGAGATTAGGGATTCTATGGTATTTTTTAAGATCGAAGGTTGTACGCTTTCTAATTCCGGTTCAGGGGTGTATAATGCAGGAATTAAATTAAGTAATGTTATAAATGGTCAACTAATAGACAACTACTGTTCAAATAATAACGGTGTTGGAATAGGTTTATACCAGAGTCAAAATATTACTATTGATGGAAACATCGCAAATAATAATGTTGAGTTTGGTATATTTTTAGAAGTGAGTCATAATAACATTCTTTCGGGAAACACATTAAATGAGAATTCTAATGGAATGTATTTAGGTTTAAGTACCAATAATACTATTTCGGAAAACTCCGCTTTTAATAATGTTTGGAGAGGGATATATTTATCATCTTTAAGTAATAACAATACTATAATGAACAACAATGTTACCTATAACAGTGACAATGGAATAGACATTTACGACAGTCATGACATCAAAGTTATAGGAAATATCGCAGATAATAACGGTTGGAATGGAATATTTGTATGGGAATGCAATAGTACTACAGTTGCAAGAAATATAGCAAATTATAACACTTTTGCGGGATTGTATTTATGGAGTAGCAATAACACTGAAGTTATAGGTAATGTTTTCATTGGAAACTTACATAGTATCTATGAAAGTGATTGTGAAAATAATATTTTTAATTGGAATGTTGACAATGGTTTCACTACGTCAATAATTATTGATGATAGTGGAACTGGAGATTTTACATGGGTTGAAAGTGTTAATCAATTAGCGTGGATTTATGGTTCTGGGACCTCAATTGATCCATACATAATTGAATTAATTACAATTGATGGTTTAAATTTAACTAGTTGCCTTACAATTAGAAATTCTAATGTTTATTTCAAGATTCAAAATTGTACTTTTTATAATTCGGGCTATAATCTTAATGATGGGGGAATTAAACTAATCTCTACTATAAATGGAGAACTAATCTATAATAACTGTTCATTTAATAGAGCAAATGGAATTATCTTGGATTCTTGTCAATCTATCATCATAACAGAGAACTCAATAAATAACAATGAGTTATCTGGGATTGTTTTGATTGATAGTAATAATATAGATATCATTAATAATAAAGAGACAATAAATTTTAACGATCTCTATGGTATTCATTTATTTAATAGTCATTACAATAACATAACGAGTAATACAATAACCAACAATCTTATAGGAATATTTCTTGATCAATCTAATTATAATTATATTGATTGGAATAATCTATTGGATAATGATCAAGCAATAGTAGATAATGGTATTGGAAACGATCTTGGTCCTAATAATGTTTTACCAGGGGGGCCTATTGAATTTCCTTTTGATATTTTAATTATCGTTCTGATAATTGGTTTAGCTGTTGTCGGAGTTACGGGGGCAGCAATAATTATAAAAAAGAAAATATCAATTCCAGTAAAGAAGGAAAAAGAAATAAGTGAAAAGAAGAAAGAAAAAGTTAGAATCAAACTTGAAGCCAAATTAGCTATTATAGATAATTATATAAAGGAAAATAACTTCAAATCAGCTTACAAAAACTTAGGAAAAGTGAAAGATACAGCAGAACAATATGAATTCTTTGATATTTTTAATAAAGCTAATAAAAAAGTTGAGATATGTAAAGAAAAAGAAGAAGGAATTTCTGGGAGAGTTATAGAAGAAGGAATTGCTCCATCTGTTAAAGAAAGAGAAGCAAAAGTAATTGTACCTGTTATTAAAAAAGAAGAGGATTTGAGATATAATCTTTTTATAAGTTATTCCACTTCAGATAGAGATTATTTTCAGATAAAAAGAATAGTAAAGGAGCTAAAAAAATATCCTAAAATCAATCAAGTCTCATATTGGGAAAGAGACAGCAAAGCAAACATCGTAGAATTCATGGATAAAACCCTAGAGGTCAGTAATACCTTTGTATTATTTTGTAGTGAGAATTCATTAAAATCTAATGCGGTAAAAGATGAATGGCAAGCAGCATTTCAAATGAGAAAACAAGGTTTAATTAAATTAATTCCGGTATACGAAGAACAAGAACACATTCCAAAGTTATTATGGCACTTACTAAATGTTAAATATAATCAAGATGATTTTAAGGGATTTATTGAAAATCTCTATAAAGAAATTATCAGAGGATAATAGCATTAATTACTTTTTTTTCCCCATTTTTAAAAATTGCTGCATTAGATTAGATTTTTAATCTTGAAATATTAAGATTAATTAATAATTTATTAAAGAGAATTATTATTTAACAAAAATTATGCTTAAATATTCTAAAGGCCCGGTAGTCTAGTAAATCTAAAGAGTTTATCTTTTGATTTAGAGTGGATAGGGCGCTGGCTTGCGGAGCCAGATATCGAGGGTTCAAACCTCTTAACACTTAGTAGAGAGGGGATAGATCCCCCCCGGGCCACTCATTTTTTTATGTTAATTTTTATTTTAATCAAATTTACTCAATGAGATCTAAGATTTCTGAAATATTACTAATTTTTCTTAAATTTGGGGTATTAATTTCTTTTTCAAACGGAAATTTATATTTTCTTTCAAGTAAAATTGATTGAATGTTAGCTCTTTGAGCACCAATAATATCAGCATATTCATCCCCACACATAATTATAGAATCTACATGATTTTTTAAGCCCATTTTCTCGAGAGTGTGGAGAAATATGTTAGGGTCTGGTTTTCTTTTCCCATATTTGGCAGACGTCATTATATAATTAAAAAATTTCGCCAAATTATGCTTTTTTAACATATTTTCTATAGTTTGATGATTAGGATGATTGGAAATTAAAGCAATTTTTATATTCTTTTCTGTCAATGTTTCTAGCGTTTCTCTTGTGTTTTCAAAAGGTTCCCACTCATCTTCTTCGCAGGAATGATACAATTCAGCTAATTGATCATATGTATTCCCATCTATATGATCAATATCATTAATAATATTATCTTCTCTAAGCGATTCTAATACACTTTGAAAAATCAAGGAGGTTGGAAATTCAGTTTTTGTTTTAATGCTTTTTCTAAAAAAATGTTCTCTTTTTTTAGCAAATTTCTTAAAAAATGACTCATCTGATATTTCTTCGCTCCAGGCTAGCTTCTCTTTTAAAATACCGATAGATTTCAATAATCCTTTTTTAAAACATTCATAATATCTTTGAACTGAAGGATTGTCAAAGTAGAATAATGTAAAGCCAAAATCAAAAATAATTCCTTTAACCATCATAGTGTTAATAATTATAAAGATTGAATCTCAATTTTAACTTATCTGAAATAAAATGTAAGTAAGAAATCTATCGTTTCTGTTAAATCCTTAATAAAAAACAAAATATACCATAGTTATTTATTATTAGTGAGAATCTATATGTCAATCGATAAATGGCTTAACGAAAAAGATTCAAAAGAAGAACGAATTAGAAGAGAGAAAGCCTTTAAGAGTCTTTCTACACAAGAAGTTAAGGATTTAAAGAAAAAAAAGATTCGAGATATGGTTCAAAAAGATGATCAAAAGATTAATGAAGTTTCTGAAAGAGAAAAATTTATAGATAATATTATTGAATTTAAGAATTGGTTAAACCAGCGGACATATCTAAAAGGGGATCTTGCCAATATTGAAACATGGATAAAAAATTTATATTCAATTGTAAAATATGATCATGAGTTGGAAGTAAAGTCAACTAATTATAGTGAAAAAAGGAAATTCATTGAAAAATATAAAGAAATTCCACCCCAATTCCTTGATGAGAAAACTAGAGTTGCTTTAAATAAATTAATACATGGTACAACAAGAACAAATTCAGATAATTATTATTTGCGAAAATTGAAAAATATTCTCAAAGAAAAACTAAAAGAAGCGGAATATTACGAGATTTTGGATAGAATATTTAGAATATTTTAAAATATTGTAGAAATTTCAATATACTTTTTATTTTATAGAATTTTATATCTTCTATATTCAAAATTAGATACCTTTTAGTTTAATAAATGTGGCTTATTTGTCCTATTGCTGGTGTTGGCAAACGATTACAACCATTTACATATTCTAAGCCAAAAGCATTTTTGAAAATAGCAGGGAAACGGTTAATTGATCATATACTAATAAAACTCAAGATTTCTTTTCCAAAGGGAACAAATATTTGTTTTATTGTTGGATATAAAAAAAGACAGATAACTGAATATCTTAAAAAATTTCATTCAGATTATTTTAATCTCCATTTTATAGAACAAAAACCATTAGGATATGAAGCAGATACGCCATACTTTAGTGGTCTTGGAGATGCAATACTTTTAACTAAAACTCTTGTCGAAAATGATGATTGTTTCATATTTTTGAGTGATAGATTTCCGTTAGAAGATTATTCACAAATCTTATTAAATTTTCATCAGGATATATCCGATGGTGTGATAAATGTTAAACAAGTAGATAATCCACAATATTATGGTGTAGTTGAGCTAGATGGAAATGGGACTGTCAAGAATATCGTTGAGAAACCAAATAATCCCAAATCTAATTTTGCAGTATCTGGAGCATATTTACTTGGAATGAATATAACCCCACGATTATTTGAACTACTAGAAAAACAGAGTAAAATCCCACTCGAAAATGGTCAAGAACATACTATTACACCAATTATTCAGCAACTAATTGAAGAAGGTTTTAAACTAAAAATTAATGAAATGAAAAAAGAAATCTTAGATTTTGGCCGTCCTAAGAGTTTAATAGTGGGTAATCGTCTATTATTAACAGAAGTAAAAATACCAGATCCAACTTATGAAAATTTATACCAATCAGGTAACATAGTAGATTCAAAAATTGTTCCTCCCGTTTTTATTGGAGAAAATACTAAGATAACTAATTCTGTCATAGGCCCAAATGTATCAATTGGAGATAATGTAGTTTTGGATAAATGCATTTTATCCGAATCCGTAATTGGGGATGGAGCAAACTTGAAAAAAATAATATCCTCGAGGAGTATTGTAGGAGATTATACAATTTTAGAGGATTTAATTAAGAAAAGCATTACTATAGGAGATTCCTCTTATATTACTACTTCTAATATGAAGTCTTTTTAAAAATTTATAAAAAAAAAAGAATTAATTAAAGCTCGGTCTTTTATCTTGCCAAGGAGCAATTTCTTCGAAGGCTTTGGATACTTGAAGAACATTAAGATCATTAAATTTATTTCCGACAATTTGCATTCCGATAGGTAGTCCATCACTCGACCATCCACATGGAATAGAAGCAGCGGGATGTCCAGTCATATTAAATACAGATACAAGAGGAGCCCATGCTGTGGGTGATACCATTTTTCCATTAATTTGAGTGGGAAATAGAATTCCTAATTCAAATGCAGGTAAACCAGTTGTAGGTGTTAATAAAATATCATATTTTCTAAAATATTGGTAAAATTTGTCATATACAATTTTACGACGAGACATCGATCTTGCAAAATCCATTCCAGTAGCTCTTACTCCCGCTTCAACAACTTTAATAAGGCCTGGATGTATTTTTTCTCTCGATTCTCTCAATTTAGCCATTAAATCATAGCCAAATAAGACAGAATGATATGTTAAAAGAATTCTTTCAGGATTTCTAATCTTAAATTTTGCGGGTTCAACCGTCCATCCAAATTTCTCAAATTTTTGAACAGAGTTCAGGAACTTTTCTTTAACGTCTGAATCAATTACTTTTGCATATCCTAAATCAAGAGAAAAACCTATCTTTAATTGCTTAGGCTTTTCATTAAGCCTTTCCAAATAATTAATATTTTGTTCTGGTAAGGAATATATATCACCGTAGTGTGGTCCTTTTATGGCATCCAACATTAATGCAGCATCCTTTACATATCTTACAATCGGACCATAATGAATTAACGATTCAAAATGTACTCCTGATGTTGGATATACTGGAACTCTTCCGAAACTCGGTTTAATCCCATAAATTCCGCACAAACTAGAAGGAACCCGAATAGAACCTCCACCATATGCCCCCAAAGCTAAATAACCCAAACCAGAAGCTATAGCTGCTCCCGCACCACCGCTGGATCCTCCTGGAGTTCTTTCTAAATTCCATGGATTATGAGTTTCTCCAAAGATTAAATTATCAGTAATATGTAAAAAACCAAATGGGCTCATATTTGTTTTTCCTAGAATTGAAGCACCAGCATTTTTTAATCTTTCTACACATGCATCATCTTCGTCGGGTATATTGTTCTCATATAATTTTGATCCAAAAGTCGTTCTTATTCCTTTAATTGGCATTTCATCTTTAATGGATGTGGGAATACCATGTAATGATCCTAATTTTTCCCCTTTTTTAACTGCTTCATCTGCCTTTTTAGCTGCTTCTCTAGCCAATTCAAATGTAGGAGTACAATAGGCATTAATTATTGGATTAATCTTCTCAATTCTTTCAATAATTATCTCCGTAATTTCTTGCGATTCGAGTTCTTGTGTCTTAATTTTTTCTAAAACATCACAAGCTGACATAAAACAGATATCTTCTTTGTTCATTTTTATCATTAATCTAAATTTATTTATTATTATAGAATGTGATTGAGAATAATATAAATGATTACATCTTACGGTTATAATTTAAAACTAAGAATATTTAATTAAATATTGGCTTTTTATCTTGCCATGGAGCGATTTCTTCAAAAACTTTTGAAACTTGAAGTACTGTTAACTCATCTAACCGTTTCCCAATAATCTGCATTCCAATAGGTAACCCATCGTTAGACCACCCACATGGAATAGAGGCTGCGGGATGTCCAGTCAAGTTAAATGGATATGTAAATGGTATCCAAATTCCCATATTTATCTTTTTATCTTCAATTTTTTGCCCATTTATCTCATCTGGAAACATTTTACCTATTTTAAAAGCAAGACTTGCTACAGTTGGAGTTAAGAGTATATCGTATTCTCTGAAAAAACGAGATATTTCACGATAAATCTCTTCTCGTTGTACTTCAGCTCTTTTTATATCTTCTGTAGAATAACTCAACCCAATTTTAATCCCGTCAACCAAATCTGAATCTAGTTTATCTTCCCATTGTTTTAAATAAGGTTTTAATGAATAAGCAAATCCTGTTGTCCAAGAGATATTCATAGTCGGTTCAGCTTTTTTTATCTTAATTTTAGCTTCTTCAGTTATCCAGTCAATTTTATTAAATATTTGAACAGCTGCTAAGAAGCTCTTTTTAATTTCAGAGTCTAATAATTTTGCATTTCCTAGATTTAAAGTAAAACCTATCTTTAATTTAGTAGGTCTCTCTTCAATTTTCTCAAGATAACTATAATTTGGCTTAGGTAAAGAATATCGATCTGAATCGTGTTCTCCCGCCATTACATCTAACATCAATGCTGCATCTTTAACATATCTTACGATTGGACCTTTATGATATAGGGTACCTAAACTAGGATTTGCTCTCATGGTTATTTGAGGTATTCGCCCAAAATTTGGTTTGAATCCAAAAACACCACATAATGCGCTTGGTATTCTTATGGACCCACCTCCATCAGAACCTATAGCTAATGTGCTTAAACCAGAAGTTATCGCCGCTGCAGCCCCACCTGAAGAGCCGCCACTTGTTTTCTCAAGATCCCATGGATTCTTTGTTGCCCCAAAAATTAGATTATCTGTTACTGCCTTAAAACCTAAGGCAGGGGTATTAGTTTTACCTAGAAGGACAATGCCAGCATCTTTTAATCTTTTTACCGCAATTTCATCATATTTTGGGATATAATTTTCTAATAATTTACACCCAAATGTAGTTCTAATTCCTTTTGTTACTGTTTCATCTTTTATCGATGTTGGGATACCTTGCAATAGACCCAGCTCTTCTCCGTTTTTTACAGCTTTATCAGCTTTTTTTGCCATTTCTCTTGCTAAGTCGAATGTTGGAGTACAATATGCATTGATAATTGGATTGATTTTTTCAATTCTTTCAATAATAATTTCAGTAATCTCCTGTGAAGATATTTCTTGAGTTTTGATTTTTTCTCTCAATTCGCAAGCCGATATAAAACAAATATCTTGATTATTCATTTTTAAAATCGATTTCATTTGATTTTGTAAAATAGTATCTAATAAAATATTAAATATAGTATTACCTATCTGTTAAATATTTAATCTAAGCCAAATAGCTTAAAATTTAAAATCAGACTGCCACTTCTTATATCCCATTTGCCATAACTTCAATCGAGGTTTATTAACTTTATTATCCACTTCAATTCCCGGTTTAGGATTATTCATCAACTTACGGTAGCGAAAGTAATAATCATTTGCACTTGGATTCTCTCTAATTAAATCCAAGATTGCTTTTTCAGTGAAATATAAAATCAAATCAGGTTTAATCCCCGGATTTTCTTTTATAATCTCTAAAAGATTTTCATCTTTTTTATATAAGAAATAGTTTAATTTTGCATTTTCTTCATTTGTAGAATGTTCAGTAATGAAATACTCCCAACAAGCATTAATTTTAAGATGTCTCATTAAATCTGAATTATTTGGATAATAAGATTTCAATTTATGATACAATTCTTCGGGATCCATCGCAAATTAGACTTATTTTATTTTTTCTAAATTCAGCGGTGTACCATCGTAAATATATTTTCCATAAACTAATTCCTGAGGATAATATTTACACCCTGCGGGATAAGCAGAATCTTTAATTCCGCCTAATGAAACTGTAATGTCTACAAGCATAGGTCTTGCGTTAATATAAATGTTCGCAGCTTCTAATTGATTCTTAAAAACCTCAATATTGTTTAAATTAGATGAGTAAACCACTGCTCTCATACCGTAATTGCTCGCATTTGCTAACCTTATTGCATCTTTCATGTCTTTAGCTTTAGTAACAGAGCGAACTGGTCCAAAAGCCTCTTCTCGCCATAAAAATGGAGCTTTAGTTAGATCTTCACACAATTCAGGTTTTATTTCTACCAAAGTAGGTTTGTAAAATAACCCATAATCTTCACCAGTATCGATCTTATCTCCACCTGTATATATTTTAGCATTGTATTTCTTAGCATCTTCTACCATTACCTCCATCATCATCAAAATTCTCCTGCTTCCCAACGGGCCGATATCCACAGCTGGATCGGTTGGATCTCCGTATTTTAACTTTTCAATTTCTTTTATTAGACATTCTATATATTCATCATATATATCTTGGTGGACTATAATTCGCTTCATTGAAAAGCATTGTTGTCCAGAATTAGTATAACTAGCCATAACATTCCATTTTGCTACTTTTTCTAAATTTACATCATCCATAACTAGACCTGCATCGTTACCTGCACATTCGAAAAAAAAGTTTTTAAATGGCTGAGTATACATATCAACTCCCATTGATCTATCAACAGTCTTTTTTAGGAATCTACCATAACGTACTAAGATATCTTTTGCCGTATGAGACGATGTAATCGTCATCACAGTTTTAATTAAGGGAGATTTGAGGAATTCATCTACGGCCCATTCTCCCGGAGCTATAACTATATTCAAGGCTTCAAGACCAGGTAAATTCATTTCTTCCATCATAGAATAAGCTTCTAACATAGTTAGAGGACATGCTGTAGATGGTTTCACTATAGCCCCGTTTCCAACTAAATAGTTTGCACCCAATTGATAGAGGGGAAGACTTAGAGGAGTGTTACGAGGAGAAATGCAAGCGGCCATACCATGTGGAATATATCTAATTTTGACGAGTTGTTCTCCTTCTATACTTGTTAAAGATTTTTCTTCTAAGAACTGGTAATACCAATCACAAAATTTAAAACCGGTCATTACAATGTTTAGTTCCCATTCAGAATACTTGATTGGTAACCCACCTTCTGCAACAACCAGATCCTTCAATTGGGCTTTTTTAAAACGCAATTTAGTAGCAAATTTAGAAAGAAGTTGAGAACGTTCAAAAAAATCCATTTCTTTTAATAGATGTTCATTCTTATGTACTTTTTTTATTTTTGCTCGTACAGTTTCCGGTGTGTCTGCTGGTATAGTTTTTATAACCTCACCGGTGTATTTATTTTTAATTTCTAATTCTTGTGATTTTGACATAATTCCTATTCAGTTTTTTAATTACAATTTAAAAGAAAAAGTTCAAATCTTATAGTCCGTCGTCATCTTCGAGGATGCCGGCAGTCTTAGCAAATCTTCCATAGCCCATATCAATTAAAGTCTTCGTTCTTTTATGTAATACAAAATCGATCCATCCTTTTTCCTCATCTGGATTATTATAAAAAAATCCAAGAAGTTTTGCATATTCCTCTTTTGTTTTTGTTTGGATTAATTTTTCAATAGCATCTATTGAGAGTGCGAGTTCTAGATCTGAATCAACAGCGCTCCCTGGTTTTATTTCAATACCATTTCCATTTCTATACACATTAAAGATATCCACAGGAGATTCTTTATCATAGGATTCAAGGGAATCATAAAGTGCAAAATCAAAATCTGACCCAGAAATAAGATCAGAAAAAATCTCAGGATATTGTGCTAGAAATGTGGTATATTTTCTGGCTATTTCTGTCTTATATGCTTTTTTATCTATAATTTGACTCGTTAATTCTTCTTCCAACATTTTTATGCAATACTCTTCTTAATTTTTTTCTTTTTCAATATAATCTTTATACCATTTTATCGTTTCTTCTAGTCCTTCTCTTAAGGGGGTAATCTTATAACCTAATTTTTCAATTGCTTTTTCAGAGGAATATGACCAATTATGATTAATCATTTTAACGGTTGATCTATTGGTATGTGGCATTTTTTTAGTTAACTTTGTTTTTGCTTCACATAATAATGCGTATGTATTTGCTAAACTCATAGGAAAATGTCGTGGTTTTTTTTTATTTCCTGCTATTTCAGCAATTAAATCGATCCAATCCTTAAATTTTATATTAATTCCCCCAAGAATGAAATCTTCGCCTTTTAAGTCATTTCGATCAATAACACTTACTACTCCATCAACAATATCATTCACATATACAAAACTTCCGATATTATCTCCTTTTCCAGGGCATCCTAAGAACTTCCTTGCCGTAATGTCTAAAATTGTTTGGCCAAAAATATTAAAATCTCCAGGACCATAGACTATTCCTGGGTAAAATATAGTTGCATTAAGATCTTTGTTAATAAAATCTTTTATTAATTTCTTGGCTTGAAATTTTGTCTTTGCATAATCATGATATAATCCATCCTCACTCTCATATGTTTCATCTACAGGATCAATTGGAGTTCCACCCAAAGCAATAAAAGAACTGATATAGATAAGGCGTATATTTTTTTCTAAAGCTATTTGAGCAATATTTTCAGTGCCTTTTACATTAGTGTCCTCGAAAACTGACTTGTCTTTTGCCCACATTTTAGTATAAGCTGCTAGATGATATATTAAATCTATATTTTCTGCAGCTTTATAAAGAATCTCGTTATCTCGAACATCTCCAATGATATAATCAATATTATTTAAACCATCAAAAGGAGTTGTATCGCTACTTTCTCTAATTAATAACTTTAAGTTGTGTCCTAAACTTTGTAGCATTTTTACCAAAGGAATTCCAATAAAACCCGTGCCACCAGTTATTAATATATTTACCATAGCGATAATGCCAAAAGATCAAAAAGAAATATTAAAATATTAAAAAGTTACATCTTATTAAAGTTAGACCTTAGAGATGTTTAGGTTTTACATCTTTTGATATTAGGAATCCTCGGAATAAATTATAATATCTATTTTTTTTAATTTCAGAAGGCATTTATTAAAGAATTTCAATTATTATATCTTGGATCTTCGAAAATTTTAACTAAAAGAGTAATGATAATAGATTGAAAAAGAAATTGAAGTATTTTGATAAATTTCATTCACAATTAGAATTACCTTTTTTGGAGACAGATATTGAATTATTAGAAGAGATATTTCAAACGCTTGAATTTGAATATGGGTTAAAAAAAAACTCTAATCAAAGAATTATTGATTTAGGTGCGGGAAATGGAAATATTGTTATTTTTTCTGCATTACATTACGGTATTAAATCTTATGGAATTGAAATTGGTCAAAGTTTAATCAGAGAAGCTGGAAAAATTATAAAATCATTGAAAAAAGAAGGAAATTATAAAAGAAGCTTATTTAAAAGGATATCTATTAAATATGGAGATTTTTACCAGCACAATTTAAAAAGATATGATTTTATTTATATCTATTCTCTACCTACAATGCAGAGATATCTTAAACATGTTTTTAATACCGCAAAAAAAAATGCAGTTATTATTTCTTTTAAATATCAACTAAAAAATTTTAAATCTATATTAAACCTTCAAAAAAAATTAATCCATAATAAAAATAAAAAAGAAGTTAGTACGTTTTTTTATAAAAAAATTTCATAGAATCAAGAGAATTATAAGCAAGATTATAACTTGAAAGTAATAGTTCTACAGATAATAAAACTAACCAGAAAATAACTTTTAAATATTTTTTTGTTCCACTAATAATCCGCTTTTTTAAAAAAGTAAAATAATTAAAAAAAAAATTTAGGATTTAATTCCGAGATATAATAAAATGCTACTTACAATAATTCCAAATCTAACAATGAATAAAGCAATCATAGGAGGAACTACTGAATCAAAAATTACAACGACTGCAAAGACAATAAAACCAATGGATAGATACAAAAATTTCTTTCTTAAAATTCCTGTTGCTTGCTTAGCTTTCACTAAAAATCCAAAACCGTTAAATACTAAAATAGATAGTATAAAAACAATTAAAAAGTAGGAGGTGGGGTACGAATAATTACTAGATGTATCAATAATATCGCTACCTAGGGGTGATGGTACAACATATTCAAAAGAAGCTAGAGGGTCCGAAAAAAGAAAATATTCATAAGCAATACTGAAAATAATGAAAATACCCACTAGAATCCATTTTTTTTTTGGCATCAATAATTCTCCACCAATATACATACCCAAAGTTATACCCACAGCGGCCCACATATAACTTAGTAATGGATATACCCATACTGGTTCAATATTAGTGTCTGTTATAAGAATTTTGAGAAAATCTGTGGTTGGGCCCAACCACAATAATCCAACAAAAAGAATAGTTAATGCAGTAACAGTAAGAAGTTTAGCTTTCAGTTTTATTGATTTATATAACGAATAAAAGCCTATTAGTAGGTTTATAATAACTACTCCCAAAGCAGAAATCCCGTTAAGCCATCCTAAGAGTTCCAATTTTATAGTTCACCTTTTTATCATTTTAAATGTATTTTTAATATGTTATATATATTAGAATTATTTTTATTTAAAAGTATAGTAATATATGTGCATAGAATATTTATAATTACTCTTATTTTTGTTTAGCCTTAATGCTTTTCTCATTTTGAAGCATTTTGTTTTATAGGGTCTTAAGACTTAAGAGCCAGTTAATTAATTTAATTTCTTTTTTTATATTTTTATCTGTGAAGAGTAGTTAGCTAAAGTGTAAAGTTGAGAATCATGTATTATAATTCAAGCTTGATTTATTTGGATCAAGAGTTTTTTCAAGTATAATTTCATGAAATATCGTTGATTTTTGCAGAAATCAAGTTTCTGTATGGTATTCAACTCTGGGCAATTAGATAAAATCGAGTGGATATCATTTGATATTGCTAGATATTCATTTTTAGAGTCACTTAAATCATTATCAGATGTTTTAATTTCATTATTCTGAATTTTCTCAATACTTAATTCCTTCTGTTCAGTATGATTCTCAAGCGAAATATTATTTTTATATTCACTGAGAGAAGAAATTAATAAATCTGAAATGTAATTAAAAGATTCCTTGGAGTTTATATTATTAAATAACTCTGATACCAGTTCAGTAATTTCTTTATTATCTCTTTTTTGAAATTTGTCATCATTGAAATTTCCTCTTTGAATTGTATTTGGGATTTCTTTTGAAGTAATCTCAGAATATTCTTTATTTACAAATCCCTTTGAAATTATTTGTCAACTCGGAGAAAATTCAATTTAAAATACTTAAAATCAATTTAGTATTTAAAAGAAAAGTCTCTCTGGATTTATTGGAAATTTAAATAGCTAGTTTGTTTGGCTAAATAAAAATCAAAAATTTAAATAAAAAATATAATCTGGAAAAATAATGTATAAAGAAAAAAGGAAAAATTTTTAATAAAACTAAAGATTAGACCCACAATTTGGGCAGAAATTTCCACCTGCTTCTATTTTATGACCACAATAGACACAGAATTTTTTCCCTTCTGTTGGTAAGGGAGACTCCAACTTTTTGGCGGGAGGGACATATTCACTCGCGGGTTGATAAGTAATTGGTTGACCTAAGATGATTTTTCCCGTTTCAGCATCAAAACTATACTTTATAATTCCTTTACTTCTTAAATCTAACAAGACATTGAGTAAAATTTTTGGTTTCATACCAATTTCTAAAGCGATGTGTTCGAGTTTATAAGTACCTTGAAAGTTGCGTTGGGCAACCGCACTCTTAACAACTTGTTTATATTTATAATTTCGATAAAGTTGTGAAAAGCCTCCAAGAAAGATAAAAAAAGCAGGTATAAAAAGCCAGTACCCCCATTGGGCAAGTCCAATAAACGTAATTTCAAAAGATCTAAAAAATAATGATAATATTGCAACAAACAGAAATACTATGGCAGTAGCAAGTGTTCCGATGGCTGTCTCATATGTTTCCTTATAAACATATCTGTTCCGATATTTATTTTCTCCACTCATTTCTCTCATTTAAAATTTTTTGATAATTTATTTTATTATAGTTTGAAATAAAAAAGTTTGGTTAATAATTTTTGAATAGTCCAATTTTTAAAAGTTAGAGAAATAAGAATTCCAAGCGAATAACGTCTAAACCTCTTAAAAAAAGAGGGAATTAAAAAATATTGAATGCCCTTCCCATCCAATATACAACAAGATAAGATGTTGGTACAGCTTGGGAAAGTCCATTTCCATTTGTATTTCCTCCTTCACCATAAAACTTGGAATGTTCCCACAGAAAACTATGAATTCCATATTCTGCAACTGTTAAAGGTAAAATATATAATTCATCTTCAAAATCAAGTATATCTCCAAGCCAGGAAAAAAGACCTCCATAAACATTATTATCAAAGAAATTCCGCCATTTTTCTTTGTTAAGTTCAATTTCCCCTTTAACAATTTCAGGATTAAGGCTGGTCACTCGTGTAGAGTTTGGTCTTACCGTGAGATTGTAATTTCTGATTCCATTCCCCCATCCCGAAGTATTGAATCTCCATAATTGATCGAGCACGTCCCATTTTATCATCTCATTATTATAATTTGGATCTTCAAATTTAGATGGATTTTTTATTAGTGTCATAAAAGCTAGATGTCCAATGTTAAAAAAGGCATTTCGATGATATTTCACGTATTTATAGAATTTATTTTCAAAGTTTTTTATATAATAATATTGTAATACGGGATTATCTTCTAATATAATTAGAGCAATTTCAACATCCATACTAAAAGCAAGTGCATATGTATCATAAACGGTATTTTGTTTCCCACCCATAGCGGCTTCATTCATAGACAACATCTTTGCTGCGGCATATTGATATAAAGAATCATATTTTTCTGGTAAAGCTGTAGCGCCTATTCGAAGTAAGGTTAATTGCCACATACTTCCTTCAAAATAGGGATTTAAATCAGATCCTACTGGTTCACCTTCACCACCCAAAACAAGCCAGTTAGTTTTTCTAAAACCTTCAATCATCTGTTCCACTAATAATTTAATTCGTTCCACACACCAGTTACTATCTGCGTCTTGATTTGGATCAATAAATTTTAAGACACATGCAAATCCTAAATAATAGCCAGCAAGTTCATCTCTGCTTGTATGAAGACGAACACGCCATTTTTGGTATTTTCCCGTACCATTAAAATGTCTTGGATGTTCTTCAAAAATCCAAGGATGGTATTTTCGATTTTCAGGAGCACATACAAATCTTGCTGGCATCCCGGGATAATCTGGTCCAATACCTCCATTAGGTGCTGCTAGCATATTACTAAAAGCAGATACACACTTTTTAATCATTCGAGTGGCATTTAGAAGTTCTTCAATATCACCATCGTCTACAGCTACTTTATATCGAAAACATTGTGAAGCAAGAGTATAGCCGATTTTCAATGCACCATTATCTGTACTATGGTAAGTTTTTACTTCTGTATAAGTGTCGTTAGTAAAGGTGAGATCAACACTAATATTTGCTGGCATGTGAAACTTTTCCATCTGATAATCATAAGTATAAGCCATTTCTTCTAAAGAAGAAAAATTTCCTAAGATTTCATCAAATGTATGAAAATATTCTGTATTAGGGGGATCTAAATTTAAAGTATAAGAAGCAACATCATCAAGTATGTAAAGACATAAACCTACATAAGAACCAAAACTAATAAGGGGTATCAAAAAGAGAAAAGTAATGATAGCATTTTTTTTTTTAAGATTCTTACGTGTTCTTATCCTCATTTAAATCATTAGTATAAAATATGGTTCTTTTAGGATTTTAGTTTCTTAATATATTTTTGATCTCTTTTTATTTAAGTTTTGAATTAAATATTTTAATTTGGATATCTCTTTTATATATCTTCATTACCATTAATCAATTTACTCAACCTACTTGAGTTTTCACAGAATTTCTCATAAGTTGCTAAATCTCCAAAGTCTCCTCTAAACTGATTTTTTTCCATTTTAATAACTCTGATTTTCCACTTTCTTGCATTATTTCCAATCCTTAATGCTTCTGTCAATTCAATTTCACCTCGCCTAGAAGGTTTAAGAGTTTTTAAAACTTCGAAAATTTCTGTCGAAAACACAAAAATTCCACAATTATTAAGGTTAGATTTAGATTTGCCTTTAGGTGGTTTTTCTACAATATCTAGTAAGAAATCATTTTTACAATAAACAGCTCCACCCTTATATGGATCTCCTGTATAATTTGTAACTAGTATGAAATCTTGATTCTCTTTTTCAAACATTTCAACTACATCTTTATATATTTTATAAGGAACTAAAATATCTCCCCACGTTAAAAAGAAATGAGAATCTTGAAGTAAATTTTCACATAATAATACTGCCCCGCCTGTACCATTAAGTGTTTTTTGTTCAATATATGCAATTTCTATCCCCCATTTATTTCCATCCTTAAAATATTTAACAATTTGTTCTTTTCGATATCCTACAACGATAATTAGACTTTTGAACCCTGCATAGATTAATCCATTTATGATATATTCTAATAATGGCTTACCATGAATAGGTATCATTGTTTTTTGGTATGAATCTGTATATGGTCTTAAACGTTTTCCTAAACCTGCACATAATATGACAGCTTTCAATAGATCTCCACTCCATCACTTGTTTTTATAATAAATGCTTCCCCTCCCGCTTCTTTAATTGATTTAATAAGTAGATCTTCATTATGCGGAAAAAAAGCAAACATGGTACCACCAAAGCCGGAACCATTAATTTTTGCGCCAAAAGCACCAATTTCTAAACAATTTGAGATCATTTTCTCAATTTTATCTGTTGATACTTCAATATTCTCTTTTAATTGATAATGATGCTTATTCAATAAACTTCCTAATTGTATATAGAAATCATTTCTAGATTTATTTTTTTTATATTTATCTTTAAATAAATTATTGAAAATTAAATGTTTTGCTTGAATAGTAATATCACGGTTAATTATATTCCCACTAATTTTTTTCTGATATTCTTTTTTAAGATTAGGTAAAAATCTCTTTATTTCTTCTAATGAAGTAAAGTATTGGTTAAAATTTGGCATGATTTCTTTAATTTCCATGAAGGCTTTCTTTGTATTATCTTTGACTCTAAATAAATCTTCCACAGTTTCTTTTTTTTCTAGTGAATTCCCTAATACGAAACCATCGAGTTTTATATTTTTATTAATTATTTTTGGTTGGAATTGTCTTGGTTCTAAATATATTAAATTACCATAAACAGAAGTAAAATGATCCATCATTCCTCCGCCCTCCCTGAATTCCATTACCTCTGTATTATATCCCATTAAAGATAACTGAAATTTTGTTAGCTTTTTACGATTCACGCTGATTAAATTTAGAAAAGATAACCAAGCTATAACTAGTGCAGAGGAACTTGCAGCTCCAGCATTAATTGGGATGTCTCCAGTAATTTTAATCTTATACCCGCTTTGAAATTTGACACCATTTCGAATATATTGATTATAAGCACTCCTAAGATAATCTCTTTTTGATAGATACTCCAATTCTTTATTATTTAGTTTTATTTCAATATTTTCATTTATATCTGGAAGATCAATGAGAAGATATAAATTAGATATTTTTGTTGCTTCTATATATATATATTTCGATATAGCCATTGATATAATAGGATAATTTAAATAATCTTGATGCTCACCAAATAAAGTAATCCTGCCAGGAGCTCGTATTCGAATCATAATATAATGAGAAGTTATATTACACTGATATCACAGATGTATTATAATTCTTTTTTTTTTAATTACGTAGATACTATTGAATTATTAAATAAGTTTTCAACATTTTTAAAAATATTTGATATTAATTCCTGAGATTAATGATTTGCGATATTATAATAATTAAAGATGGATTACCTTTATTCTCTAAAAATTTCGCTAATTCAAATATCAAAAATCTTCTTTCTCAAGAGGACAATCTTATTATGATATCTGGGTTTTTCTCAGCATTGAATTCTTTTTCAGACTCGTTTGAGTCTATGGGGACAATTTCCGAGTTGAAATTATCAAAAAATAATCTGAAATTATCTTTCCTAAAAGATTCAAATGTTCCAGATTTAATATATCTTGCTACTTATGACAATAAATCGGACTTATTAAATGTACAACAAATTTTAAAAAAAGTCTCTAATTTTTTTTTGAAAGAGTTTAGTCTTGAGCAAATTTTAAACTGGAATGGAAAGTTAGACTATTTCAAGCAATTTGAAAATGTTGTAAAACTACTTCTCGATGAAGAAAATAGAAAAAATCAAGAACACGATAATAATAAGATATTCGAATTTTTCAATAGTTTTGTAGAAGATGAAGGAAAATCTTTAGAACCAAAAAAAGAAATAAAAAATGTACCGGAATTTTATGAATACATTCCAATCTTCACAACCTCAAAAAAAATTAATCCTAAGTATTATTTAACAGGAGTAACACCATGTAGGGTCTATGAAAAAATAAATGGACAAAAATCAATCGACGAAATTGCCAATAATTTAAATTTGAATCAAAACCAAGTATATAATGTTTGTAAGAATCTTACCAAGATGGGATTTATAAGATTAAACTAATTCTTCAAAGATTTATCTCTTTCAATTGAATAAAATTCTATTTGGGTTTTTTACCACAAAATCTGTTTTGAATGTTATGTTCCATTGTCAATCACAAATTTAACTTCCAAAGATATTAATATTAACAAATTCATAATATATTTGAGTACAAAATCATAATATAAGGTGTTTTGGTGTTCAAAATCTCATCATCAGTTAATTCTCCACAGTCAATAGATGCACTTATAGAAGAGTTAAAAAGTGCTAGTGGGATGAATTTTCAGCAATATCAGAGGAAATTCCTAGAAAAACGAATTGATTTTAGAATGAAAAATTTAAATCTTGATTTTTATCAAGATTACGTCAATTACATTCGCAACCATCCTGTTGAGATTGACATATTTTTAGATAAATTCACAATTAATTATACTTATTTTTTTAGAAATTTTAGCGTTTATGAGAATGTTGAGAAATTTATAAAGATATATACCAATCAAAGTAATAAAAAATTTCTTCGTATTTGGTCAGCTCCTTGCGCAACAGGAGATGAACCATACACTATAGCAATGATCTTAGATCAATTGAAAAATAAAAACAAGAAATTTCCTGAATTTGAGATTGTAGCTTCTGATATTGATCCAACAGCCCTTAAAGAAGCAACTGAAGGGATTTATGGAGAATATCCGGTACATGAAACGCCAGAACTATATTTAAAATCTTATTTTACAAAAGAAGATACTGAGCTTGGACCCAAGTTCACAATAAGTGAAGATATAAAAAAAAAAGTCGAGTTTATCCAAGAAGATATAATCAAAGGCCATAAAAAAAAATATAAATATGATGTTATTTTCTGTCGAAATTTGTTTATTTATATAAATCAATTCGCAAGAGAAAAGCTATTAAATATTTTAGATTCACATCTTTTTGATGGAGGTTTATTAATTTTAGGAGGCTCAGAAACATTACCTCGTAAAAACAGTAGCTTTAAATCAATAAATATGAAAGACCGTTTTTATGTTAAAAACTTAATTAATCAAAATGTAACTTATAGGAATAGAATTTGCAATCTATTTAATCAATCCAAAGATGCAAAAATCGAGAGACGAAAGCAAACAAGTAAAGGTTCAAATAAATCCGTTAAAGCAGAAGTTAAAAATATCCAAGAAAAAACAAAAACAATCGAAAGACCAAAAAAAATTCCTAAAGGAGAGGAAATTTTAGAAATAGAGTCAAAGAAGAAGGGATCCAAATCTGAGATAGAGAATCTAGAATTAACAGAACTTGAAAAGATTGAAGCTGAAGTTAAGATCACTGGAATTGAAATTAATAGTGGCTTTAATGGGAATTTTGCGGAAAGTAAAAACAACCAATTAAAAGAACCAACGAGAAAACCTTTATCTAATACTCGAAAAGAAGAGCTGAGAAAACGAGAATTAATCTTAGAGCAACGAGAAAAAGTTATAGATGAAAGGATTGCGTATTTAGATGAAAAATATGAGAACATAGAAAATAAAAGAAAAGAAATAAGTAAATTAGCCAAAAAAGTTAAACAGCAAGAATTGGAAGTTAAAAATCGGATAGGAATTTTGGAACGCCTTACCAAACAAGTAGAACAAAGAGAAAAATTGGTAGAACAAAAAGAAAAGCAATTTAATAGTCGAATAAAACAGGTAGGAGAATATACTAGACAAGCCGTACATCAGGAGGTCCAAATAAATGGATCTTTAAAAAATACATTTGAAGATAGAATTGATACGAATAAATACGATGAAGAGCGTTTAGATCGTGTCGATAATCCAAATCGTAATAAAGAATTAATTATTCCTATGGGCTATTATGGTTTGATAAACTCTTTCGACCAAAATGAAGCTGCCACCAAATTCATTATACCGGGATTAGGATCTGGTATTGCTCTAATCCTTAAAGATCCAGTTAATAATATCTTTGCTATGTCACATATATCATTACCCTCTTCATCCTCTTCAAAACAAGGTTATCATTTACTTTTTCCCCATACATTTATAGATACTTCAGTTAAAGATTTATATAATGATTTAATCTATCATGGAGCTAATGGTTCATATATTACTGCTCTCATAGTTGGAGGAGCAAAACTATTTTTAGATTATGATATGACATATCAAGAGAATATAAACGCAATAAAAAAAGAATTAGAAGTAAGAAAAATAGAAATTATTGCTAAAGATCTAGGCGGAATAAGTGAGAGAGCGATAATCTATGATACTATAAATGATACTCTTCAAGTTAAAAAGACCTGGGAATTTGAATATAGAAGAATTATTTAGGAAAGAATTTTTTAATGCTGTTTTCTTTTTTGTTGGATTTTCTTTTTCTTACGCTCCTCATTCTTAATCTGCTCTTCTAACTCGTATAATTGTGAATCTGCCTTTCCTTGAAGTTTAAATTGCCCAACTATTTTACTTGCTTCTCGTTCACCAGTTTTTGATATTTTTTCAAAAGATAATTCTATTGGTGAGTCCTGACTTAAAGCTAAGTTAATAAAGTTTATAAAGCCAATATGCTTACTTGGAGCAATATTAAGCTTAAGGCTTACTTCTTTTTTTTTCTTAGTAGTTGTTTTTAAAATCAAACGTAATTTCAAGAGTGTTCAATCTCTATTTTGTATAAATGAGTTAATTATATATTGAATATATCTGTTATTAAAATTATAAAAACATCAGACTTTATATTGTTTATGCCCTCTAAATACCGATTAAGATTCATATTCAAACCCTTAATTCAATTATTGGCTAAAGGATTAATTAAAATAAGAGTAACACCAAATTTAGCAACAATTTTTATGCT
The DNA here is from genome assembly GCA_036478875.1 of Promethearchaeia archaeon. Lineage (GTDB taxonomy): Archaea > Asgardarchaeota > Lokiarchaeia > Sigyniarchaeales > SOKP01 > Loki-b32. Next base: position 22,715 of record JAZGEW010000086.1, read on the forward strand.
TTGTTTTGCTATTTTAAGTTTTATTTGGATTTCATTTTTTCAAAATCTTTTGATATTTTCTATTTTAGTATTTATTACAGGAATTATGGATGGATGTGATGGTGCTATCGCTCGATTAACCCAAAAATCAACCAAGTTTGGAGGATTTTTTGATTCTGTAATGGATCGAATATCAGAATTTTTTATATTCTTTGGGCTCATTATTTTTAATTGGAATAATTATTTATGGGATTTTATTGATATGAAACTTATATTATTTATTTCATATTTTATTTCTTTTATGATTAGCTATTGTAGAGCAAGAGCAGAAGTTTTTTTCAAAGGAGATTTTGATATAGGGTTGATGGCAAGATCTGAAAGGTTATTTTACCTTTTTATAACAATGTTATTCGCTTTTTTCTTTGGGTTTGCAGCAGAATTTTTATTTATTTTTATGTGGCTTGTAATAGGCACATATATTTATAGAGCTGGAAAAATTTTAACCCTAATTAAAAAACTGGAAAATCAGAATAGAAAGTGAAGTGTTACGATTAACTATTTTTGCTCAATTCAATTCTAACCCGGTCTCCATCTTTCAAATTGAGAAGATCTCTTAAGTATGGTTTTGCTAAGATTTCTACAATATTTTTTTTATGATGAGTTCTTTTAATCTTTAAAATTGCAACACTTAGTTTTTTATCTTGATTATCTAAACGAGATATTGAGCAATTATAACATTCTACAGATCCATATGTTCTGCCTTCTTTCTTGAATCCATCGATTTTAACAGGAATTCGACTTTTCTGATTTTCCTCTAATAGATCGTTGTTAAGGTCGCTTAATTGGAGGTTTAATGTACCAAAATAGGGTTTATACCCTAATTTTTCTTCAAATTGAGCTAAATACTCTGGAATTCTAACATAGTACCCACCTTCTCCAATTCCCTCAGTTACTTCACCTACTATCAAGATATCTTGAAGAATTTGTTTTAGATTTTTATACATTAAAAGCATTACATCTCCACCTTTTTTAGTGATTCGAATTACTTGTTCTTTCCCTTTAAGCTTCCTTTCAATCCAACCCAGATCCTCTAAATCATTAATTCTTCTTGATGCCGTTTGTTGAGATAAGTTTAGAATCTTGCTGAATTCGACACTACTTATATGAATAGCTTTTTGGCTACCAATATTTTGACAGAGATGATAAAGAGCAAACCAGTTTGAATAATTTTCCGGAGAAATTTTTTCATTATCTTCCATTTTCAGAAATGACCGACTTATTTTCCTTATATCTTTCAATAATTTTTTGTTTAATTAATCTTGAACTATGCAATTCATATTTATCATAATAAGTTTCTAATCTCCTCACATCGATATGATTTAATCCTTTTTCCTTAAGCCCCTTTCTCAATACTTCAATACTGTATTTTTGGTCTGGACCAAGCAGAATAATATCTGGATTAATTTCTTCAACAGTTTTTAGTGTATCATTATCAGTTCTTCCTAACCTTGCATCTTTTACATTTTTTAGGTTCTTTATAACCTCCAATCTTTGTTCTTGGGGAATTATTGGACGTTTTCCAGAAAAAAGTTCACGATTTTTATCAGTAGCTACAACTACATATACATCTCCTAATTTTGAAGCTTCATTGATTAGATATATATGCCCAGCATGAATTAGATCAAATGTCCCTGCAACTAGTATTCTTCTCTTTACATTGTTCATATTTTATCCACTATTATTTATAGAAATTATATTAATTTAGTTTTACATATTTTTTTCAAAACAGCTTTTCAAATCATCCATTTGTATCGCTAGAGAAATATCTCCTCTTGTTTTCTCGATTATGTTTCTAGCAACATCTACTTTACGCCTTAAATCTTGAGTTACTGAGGAGGGGTAATCAATAGTAAATAAATAAGTATAAATTTCATCCATACTTTCCAAAATTTCATTCAAATCTTCAACTTGGGAATTTCTAATGTTATCCAATGCATATCTTCGTAATTCTCCAATTACATCTGCTAAACCTAAAATAAAATTTAAAGGTCTAATTTTTAATTCTAAAGGTGTTGGAATATGATTTTTTGAAATTATTGAATAAAATATAATTGATTCTGCATATTCTTGCTCAGGAGTTTTTAAATATTTGAAAAAAACACCAAGATTTTTATTAACTAATTTTACTAAACTCTGATGATTTATTTTAATATTATTAACTTTTTCTTGAAATTTATCAAACTCTTTTCGATGAATATTTTTTATAGCAATACTGCAATCTCTAATTATAACACGAGACAATTTCAATATTGCTTCTCTATCTTGATATAATATCTCTAAAAACTCCGATATTTCTGAGACAGCTTTTTTAAGATTCATAATAACAGAATTAAATTTTAGTAATAATTAATTTGAATTTTGAATATAATTATATATCAAAAGTATGTAAAATATTTAGAATTTATTATAACGTATTGGCTAACCGACTAAAAAATGGATTTATCATGAAAATCTTATTAATTCATTCAGATTTTATATGGAGAGACATGGTGTTCTAAATGTATAGAAAGTATTGGGGAAACAATGTGTCGACAATTTTTTGAAGCTTTATTTTTTGCTGAATTTCCTAAAGCAGAGAAAGGAGAGTTTGCTTGGTTAGTAAACGAAGATGGGAATTATATGGAACTTGATGGACATAACAAAAGTTTAAAAATTGCTTTTGAATATCATCGTCGTCAGCATTATGAAAACGCTAATCATTTCTATAAAGGAGATAGGGAAAAATATGATAAGAGATTGAAAGATGATCAAAAAAGAAGAGATTTGTGTGGACAATATAATTATCGTTTAATAGAAGTTGGTTTCGAATGGAGAGAAGGGAAATTTCATAGAATTAAATTTCGGGGAATGGAAGATTATATAAGACAAATATGCAGAGAAAAAGGGATAACTATTCCTAATCAAGAAAGGATTGACTGGAGAGAATTTCAGCTAATTAAACCTAATAAATTAAAAGAGATGCAAAATATTGCTCTTTTAAGAGATGGAAAATTGCTTTCTAAAGTATATTTTAATGCTCATACAAAATTACATTGGTTTCATAATATATGTGGTACTGATTGGTGGGCTACTCCTACTCAAATTAAAGGAAGTAAAAATAGAAAGGGAACGTGGTGTCCTAAATGCGGAGGAACTCAAAAAAAATGCAATTGAACGTCTTCAAGAATTAGTACTGAAAATATAACAAGTTGGAAAATACTGATCTAGAGAATATAACGATAACAAAATTATGTTATTTTAGGAATGTTGATTATACAAACATCAATTTTGGGAAACTTAATCTAATCTAACACGATAAGTATATGGAGGATGTCCAAACTGTTTATCAATTTAAAATATGCCTAAATCCCATATTAGTTTGTTAAAGGGATAAGGATTTTAAAATTGTATGGTGCTCTGAAAGATGTAAAATAAGAATAAGTTACTTAATACTAATGTAAGGAATTATTTTTTTTTTTTACTTTCTGATTATTATTACCTATATTCTTTGAGAAAATATTTTTAATCTTCATTCTTTAAAATAATAAATTATTACTTAATTTTTGTAAATATAATAAACTCCCAATTCTAAGTGAATATATGAAAATTTTATTAATTCATTCTGATGGCGTGGAAGTAGTAAAAAGAAAGGAAGCAACAAGCAGCCCTCAAGAATTTCCACAAGATGTTATTAAAATGGATGGGTTAATCTTAATAGCCTATGTTTCTGTCGAAGACCAAGATACTTATGATACAAATTTAATAGCAAAACAAGGTGCCGAAGAGATAGAGACCGCTATCTTACAAATATCAGGTTTTCCTGAACAAATTAGACAGAAAAATGATGAGATTAGAGAACATAATCTAAAAGTTGAGAAAGGTGAAATAAAAGGTAAACCAAGAAAATTTTCGGAACTAATTATGGATAAGGATATGTATCGCGTAGATAAGATTTTAGTTTATCCATGGGCTCATTTGAGTAAATTTCTTAGTAAGGAAGAAAATGCAATGGAGGTTTGTCCGAAAATAGTTGAAAAATTAAAGGAGAAAGGCATAGCTTCAAAGTTTTCCCCCTTTGGATGGTATAAATCGTTTAAAATAAATTGTCTAGGTCATGAATTAGCTGAAATGTATAGGGATGTTAAACTAGCTATTAAACCAGAGGAACAAATTAAAAACTCTTTATTTAAAGTTATTACTCCATCAGGTAAGGAGATAGATTTACATTTTGATGAAAATCAGAGGTTTTTGCCGCCAAAGGAAATTAAAGAAGAAGAGTTTCATTTATTCTTAAATTCTGAATTAGGTTCAAGATTAATTAGAAAAGCAATAGAACCAGCTCATTTAAAAGTGATGAAAGAGTTTGAGCTAGTCGATTTTGATCCGAATACAGACTCCGGAAATTTAAGGTGGTACTCCAAGGGAGTGATCATGAAAAATTTAATAAAAAATTTCATAGAAGATAGACTAATTGATTTTGGGGCTATTCTTATTGATACTCCTGTCATGTATACCGTAAAAAATAAAAAATTGACCGCTCAAACTGCTCGGTTTCCCGCAAGGAGCTATTGGGTTGAATCTGGAAGTAATAGATATATCTTAAGATATGCTTGTGATTTCCTTTTATTCGATTTATTTTCTCAAATGAATTTAAAACCACACTATTTTCCTTTACGAGCATATGAATATGAACAATATGCGTTTAGACGTGAATTAGAAGGTGAGTTAAGCGGTTTAAGGAGACTACGCGCTTTTATTATGCCAGATATGCATACAATGTGTAAAGATATTGAATCTTCTATTGATGAGTTTAAAAAGCAATATGAATTAATTAAAAGCCTGGAAAGAGATTTAGGGATAAAATCTTATGTTATATTTAGAGTTACACAGGAATTTTATAAGGAAAATAAGGTATGGATCATTGATTTAATCAAATCAGAAAAAAATCCTGCATTATTGGAACTATGGGAAGACAGATATTATTATTATGTACTTAAATTTGAAAGGAATGTTCTTTCTGCTCAAGGTAAAAGTGCTACATTAGCAACTAATCAGATAGATGTAGAGAGCTCATTAGAATTTATGATTGATAATGATGGAGTAAAAAGGCAGAAATATAATATTTCTTTCATAGATACTGATGGTCAATTAAAACATCCAATAATTCTTCATAACTCTCCAACTGGTGCTATAGAAAGAGTTTTATGGGGTTTAATTGAATCTGCCATTCGAAATAAGGATAGACTTGTTCCGGGGTTTAAAACATGGTTATCTCCAATACAAGTCCGAATAATAACTGTGAGCGCTGAACAGAACGAATATGGTGAAAAATTACTTAAAATCCTCAATGGGGAAGATTTTCGAGCAGATTTTGATGATCGGGAAGAAACTATAGGAAAGAAAATCAGACAATCTGAAATTGAGTGGATACCATATACAATAATTATTGGGAAAAGAGAACAACAGAATCAAACAATTTCTATTAGAAAGAGATTGATTGGTGAACCGTTTGGTCCAAAAAGACAAACATCTGAGCAATTAAACGATGTTAAATTAGATAAACTTTTAGAATTACTAGAAGAAGATACAAGAAATTTCCCAAAATATAAATTGCCAATACCTTTTAGAAAATTCAGTACAAGAATTTATTTCAGAAAATAAACACAATTTTTATTTGATATGACAATTAAAGCAATCGTATTTGATTTAGGAGGAGTTGTATTAGATTTAGATTTTTCTAATTTTTATAACAGGATTATAACGCAATCACCACTAAATAAACCTCAAACACCAATAATGTTAGAATTTTTTAGACAATCTGATATATACCATCAAGGAAATATGTCTGATAAGGAGTTTTATCAACTTGCTTGTGATCTCCTCCAAGTTTGTATGTTAAACCAATCTGAGTTTTTTGATGCTTTTAATAGTATTATATCTGGTTTTAATCCAGAAATAGTAGAAATAATAAGACAAATCCGAGATAATGGTAGATATAAACTTTTAGCCTTATCCAATGTAAATGCTAGCCATTGGGATTACATCCAGAAAAAAAATTGGGAATTTATAGATTATTTTGATGAATTAATTCTTTCACATGAAATTCATTTAATTAAACCTGACCCTAAAGTTTTTAATTATACAATTCAAATGGTTGGCTGTAAACCAAACCAAATTGTTTTTATAGACGATGGATTAAATAATGTACGTTCGGCTAGAGAATTAGGAATTATAGGCATAAAGTATACAAATAAAGATGAACTTATTGAAGAGTTGAAAAAGTTAAAAGTTATATGAAAAACATTTTATTTATTTATTTTATTGTTCAATTAATTCCTCAATGCAGGCTCTTGCAATTTTATCAAAAGCTAATTCTACATTTATCCCAGTTTTAGCGGAAGTTTCCATGTAATCACAACTTAATCTCTTAGCCAAATCTTCTGCTTCTAATCGGTCAACCTCTCTCTCTAGATCAACTTTGTTTCCTATAAGTACCATGGGTATATTTTTTTTTACTGTTTTTTTAATAGAACTAATCCACCCAGGAATTTTGAGAAGAGTTTGACTAGATGATAAATCAAAAACACCTAGTGCAGCATTACTCCCTTTAAAATATATAGTTCTTAGCTTATGAAATTGAGGTTGTCCGCCAATATCCCAGAGAAGTAGGCGCACTGATTTTCCCTCAATATCTACATCTTTTATCAAAAAATTACTCCCAATTGTTTTTTTTAAATCCTCACTAAAGTAATCTTTTATGTAACGTAACAATAAGGAAGTTTTACCAACACCACCCGGCCCGAATAGAGTTATCTTGAATTTATATTGAGCATTTGGGCTCATCTTCAATTTCCTCGTAAGAAATAAATAATTAGTATATTTATTAAAAAGTTAATTTATTAATTTTTTTATGATTTGAATTAACTCAAACTGATTATATTATTAATTAATTCATTGCTTATTATTTCATATTATCTTTTAAAGATATTTATATGTTTATAATAAAGCTTAATTATTTTTAAAAATCCTCTTAATGAGATAACTTTTAAGACTTTTTCTTTTTTTGTCCACTACTACTAATTTTCCTCATAAGCCATTCAGGTGTTCCAACGCCTTTAAAATATTTCAACCAAATATACATAAGTAATCCTAGAAAACCACAGTATCCTGCATACACAAAAGGAATAAAAATAATTGATAATTGACCGATGTATAATGGGAGGAATAAATATTGAATTAAGAAAAGCGAGAGACTTGATTTTCCGTAAAAAATAAGTAATTTTATAACATCGTTGGATTTTTTTTTAATATCAATAAAATAAAAAAATATCGCAATAAGTATAAAAGCGACACCAAGATTGTAAAACATATTTTGCGCTGTACACCTTATCATGAAAAGCGGCATTCCCGGAAACTGATAATAATCCTGTTGATTAGCGATTCGTAACAAGTCAATGTGCAAATATTCTGATCGTACTATTGTTCCTGGTGATGAATAATCTGCAGGATTTTGTAATGCTAATCCTGATTCCCATATATCGAGTCCAACACCCCTAGGGACAATTACGAATATTCCAATTACTACCAAAATAATACCATAAATCAAAAATGTTCTAAATAGCTCATAATAGGCTTCTTTAGACCCTTTTATCATAGCATCATAAAGATATTCACCAAATATTGTAGATATAAAACATACTGCCAGGAATGGTAAAATGGGTACTTGAGGAAGGGGTGAGGTTATTATAAAATGGAAAAAAGCTAATACTAAATTCCCCGCTTCTTTCCCTTCATATAAGATTTCTCTAACCCAAGGAGAGAAGTAAATAATTATTGTACCAATCACAGCACGCGTAATTCTTTTGAGTTTTAGTACGTAATAAGAAGCTATCTGAGAGAATCCAATAAACATAAATATGTTCCAACCCCATAAGTTTGCAGGAAAGGAAACTATTTCTCCAGCAGTTAATAACGACATTGGATTCATAAGTACTCCTAATACCATAATCACAATTCCTCTAGTCAAGATTCCATTACGAATTACTTTTTCTGGTAAAACTCCTTTTTTTCTTCTGACACTGAAAATTACGCTAAGAGCTGAAAGGAAAACGAATAATGAAGGCCCTAGAACATCCAGAAGTGCAAACACTAGTCCATATATATACCGCCAATCTCTATCAAGCCAACTAAGAGCAGCATGAGCTAAAATTATAAACACTATAGCAAATCCTTTAACAAAATCTATAGAAGCAATTCTCTTTGATCGATCGTTTTTAATATCGTTGCTTAAATCATTTTCAATTGTTATCGACATTCTTGAACCAATCCAATTATTTTATAAAATGAGGAAAAATATAAGTTCCTAATTAAAATATTTATATATTTTTATTGAAGATTTAAACTATAAAAAACCTTTTTGTTATTATAATAGATAATTTCATTAAAAACAAGTCTTTTAGGCGAAAATCTTCATTTCTTTAGAATTGTTAAACCGATTTTTAAAATTTAACTTAACTTGATTCACATAGAAAACAACTAAACTGTAGTATATTAACATTAATAATATCAATCCTCCTAAATTAAAAGGGAAGATTTCATAGGTTAGATAAAATATAATCCAGAATGCTAATATCAAAAAAGCAATTAGATAATAAACATATTTAAAAAATACATATCGTTTAAAATCTCTTTCTAATAATATAAAGAAGATTAAGAATGGAGCTAAAGCTACAATATGATGAGGCCATGAATCAAAATATACAAGAAGCATAATAGTGATCCCTGTAAAATACCCATTAATCAACCTATTTTGTGAGTTATTAGAAAATATAAACAAGATAAATATTGGTATATAAAAAAGTAAAGTAATTATAATGAAAACTACAAAGGAGCTAATGCTAATTCCGAGGAGTTGAAAAAGAATTAATACAATCCTAGTGAGACTAAAAGAAGGGTTAATCTCTAAATCTCCTCCAACATTATAGGTATATTCACCTGTGAGATTAACTTCAATAAAGCCCTCTATCATTTCAGGATAGATTACAAAAAATAATCCTGATAAGATAAGTGGAAAAATAGACCCAAACAGTCTTATAATCGTTCTTTTAAATTGGAATTCCAATTTCTTGGTTTCTCTATTATAATTTAAGAGAAGTATAAAAGGCAAAAGAAGTATCAGGGAAGGTTTGAATGAAATTCCTAATCCTAAGAATAAACCACCTACTAGGTCGTACCTTAATCTATTTTTTAAGAAGTAAAAAAGAGAAATTAGGATGAGAAAAGATACTACAATATTTATCTGACCTAAAAAATAGTTCAGAAATTGAGGAAGCATTATTAAAAAAATGCCAGAGTGATGAAGAATAGATTCATTATCCGGTTCATCAAATACATCTTTAAATCTATTTAATTTATAATTAATATTTATCTTCTTTTCTCTGTTCATAAAAATTTGAATAATTTTATAGATCAAATAGATTACAACAATATTTAATGCAAAATTAAAGATTTGATATGTAAAAAATCCTAATTTTAATCCTAATAAAGAAAAAGGAGTGAAGAAATAGGCAGAAATGGGTAAATATCTAAATGGAAAGAGATATAATGATGAATTGTATAGGTTTGGGGGATCATCTATTACAATTAAACCAGCATTATAGAAAGTTAAATAATCTGAATTGGTGCTACTCATCAAAGGACTTTCTAAATAAAAAAAGAATATGAAAGTTATTAGTAAATAAACAATATTTAATAAGACAGCGAATAAAAAAAAAATCTGTGTTCTATTCATCTACTATCTTCAAATCTATTAAGTAATAAATCGAAATATCTATCATTAATTAGGTTTTTAATAATTATTTTAAATTAAAAAATGTTAAGAATTATCCTCTTTATTATCATCTTTCGACAGTTTTTTCATGAAATCCTCCATCTTCTTTACTCTTTCTTTTTTTAATATATTATAGACTTTCTTAGTTGTTTTCTTGACAGCCTCCCCAGATTTTTGCCCGATTCGACCAAATTGAATCATTAACCATTCAGGAGATCCAACACCATTAGCATATTCCATCCAAACATACATAAAAATACCAA
>JAZGEW010000087.1:0-22354 GCA_036478875.1 Promethearchaeia archaeon
TATATGCTAATAAATATCCCAAAACAATAGCCAATGCTGTGAATGTACTAATTAATGCAATTCGAAAAGAACTTCTTTCTAACCATATTGAATGATTTATTCTTTCTTGTTCAACGTCTAATACTTCCACTTTTTCACTAGTTTTTTTTACTTCTGATTCTAATTCCAATTTTATTCAATTTTTTATAACAATTTTGAGTATTATATTCTGTAATTTAATATATCTTTTAAATATATAGGTCAAGTTTCCTACAGAGCTTATAACTTCTACTCTTCAAAAAATGAGATTAGAAAGTGTAAACTTTCAATGCTTATTAGCATTAAAGAAGTCTTTAAGATTCATTATATCTGATTTTATTGAATTCGGTTTATTATGATATACTTCATTTGGATAATTTTTTAGAGAAAATTCAGCTAATTGAAAAAGGACTTTATTAAGAGCTTTCCCTTTTCTGGTTAAAAAATATTCACCTTTCTTAGGTGCTGTGGAAATTACTTTTTTCTGAATTATACCCAAATCCTGTAATTCTGTTAATCTTACAGATAACATTTTTGTACTAATTTGCGGATTTGCTTTTAAAAATTCTGAAAACCTTTTTTTCCCTTTAAATAAATCTCTAATTATTTGTAATGTCCATTTTTTTCCTAAATAATTAAGAAATACTTCTATAGGACAATTTTTCATATTCTCAATATTTTCCCATACTTCCATTTTTCTCACATTATTACCAATTAGTTACTATTTAATTTATATAGCAAAAAAGTTTTGTTACCAAAAGTAACAATGTTTTGCAACATAAATATATTAAAAAAATATTAGAAAAGTTAAAGAATTGTATAAAAGGCAATTAAAAATGGAAAATATTTTACTGATTAAAGAAGAATTAGATTGCGATAAAGAAACTGCTTTTACCATGTTTACAGTAAATGAATTCTTAGAGAATTGGTTAACAGTAAAAGCTGAAGTAGACCCTAAGTTTGGAGGTAAGTATGAGCTTTTTTGGGTACCTGAAAATAAAGAAAGCAATAGTACGATTGGGTGCAAAATTACTGGAATAGAGATAGGTAAATTTATTTCATTTGATTGGAAGGGACCTGCCGATTTTGAATCCTTTATGAATTCTGCTGATCCTCTAACCCATGTGATTGTAATTTTCTCTCACCATAATAATGATTCAAATAAAACAATTATTCATTTATTTCATACAGGTTGGAGAAAAGACCCAGATTGGCAAAAAGCTCGAGATTATTTTGATAAAGCATGGTCAAAAGCGCTACAAACTCTGAAAGATAAGATTAAAAACAAAGTCTTACCTTAATAAACAAAATTAAATTTTTTTTTAATATATTATTCTACAATTTCAATTTCTTCTCTTTCTAGTGGAATTTACTCCTTTTTCGAAACTTTAAAATTGGAAAAATCATTTTTGAAAATAGGAAAGTTGTACTAGGTTAGCTTTCCTATACATTTTTGTCAAAAACAATTAAAAAACAATACAAATAACTATGAATAAAATAAAAGGAATCACGTATATTATTGCTTCATTAGTTCTTCTCCAACTATTCGTTTTCTTTTCAATTCCAACAGTGAAAGCAAATACAAATATTCCCGACAATTTTAATAAAAATTTAAATCTAGAAGAAGTCTTTGTATACAATGTAACTGCATTTAATATTACAAAACCTCTTGAGTGGTTAGATGTAGACTGGATGGCTCCTTCCAAGGGATTTGCTAATACTACCGCAGGAGGACAGATTAAAGTTAACTTTACGGGATTTTATGATAAAGATCCTAATGATTTTTTTAACATTTTTAATAGTCCAATGCCCTATATGAACATAGAATTCATTGAGAAAAAATTCGGCAATTTAATATCTAACGCCACTTTTTATAATGTTTCAAATGGTGAAGCTGATCTTAATTTACTACTTGGTTATAATCAATTTAAGTCTGGTTTTCTAATTCCTATTAGCAATACTTCTTGGTTAAAACAACAATCTTATGCTCAAGATGAACCTCCTTATATGAATGCTACTGTTACTATCCAAGAAACTACCACACGTATTACATTTGATTTTCATCAAAAGACAGGATTGCGGCAAAAAACTAAATCTACATACGATAAAATTTCTGGATTACTTGTTTATACAAATACTAGTTTTGGAAATTATACTCTTGAAATGACACTTGTAAATCTCCCAAGCTTTCCATCTACAGAACAGTTCATTGCTTCATATCAAATATATATAGTCTGTGGTGCTATTATAATTACAACAATAATATCTATAACCAAATTGAAAAAAAGAAATAAAAATAATAAAATGCTTTAATTAAAATTATTTTTTTTTATTAATTTTTAACATAACGCTATGAAGAAAAATATAAAATACATTATAATTAGTATAATTGCATTATCAAGTTTTTCAATGCTATTAATATTCAATTTTTTTATTTTACCTAATTTACAGTCAAATTCAAACCAAATAATTAATGATAACAGAGAGAAGAAATTCGAAGTAGAAAATATCTCTGTATATATTGACTATTCTGGAGTTAAAGAAAATGAATTCTTTCAAAATTTGAATTTAACTAATTATGAAACAACAGTATATCATGCTTTGCTTAATTGCTGTGATATTAAAATTAAAGATTATAGCTGGGGCATATTTGTTGAAGAGATAAATGGGATAGGTGTAGGATGGATATATTGGATCAATAATGATGCTCCACCAAGTATGCCCTCAAATTATTTTTACTTAATGGATAATGATACAGTTAATTGGAAATATGTTTAATTTCATCCTAACTCTCAATTATAGAGACTAATATGTTATATCTTTTGTTTCAATTTTCTTTAAAACGGGTTCCATTTCTCTGAAGGATTTTCGAATCTTATGGAAATAGTACCCCAATTTATATCCTTTATGGCAGTTCGTAAATAGCATAAAATTATTATCAGCTGATCCCACAAGAATTATTGTATATCCTTTAGTTCCTCGAATTACAATATCTCTCAATTCCCCTTGCTGTAAACCCTGACTTATCTTTTCTCCTAATGAAATCAATGTTGCTGGGCTCGCACTATAAATATCCCAAACAACATCAGCAGTTTCTGAACTCGCAATTCTTAGCCCAGTTTTTGAAACTACAGCTGTTCCTTCCAAGTCTGTTGAAGCTTCTAATCTTTCTAACGCACGCATTAATTCATCTAGAATATCTTGGCTGATATCAATTTCAGAATCTTTTGCTTGTTCTATTTTAAACACCTCTGTTAAGATAATATTAATTTTAGAGAATTTAAATGTTTTTTAGTCGAAAACTTCTTAATTCTTTTAAAAAAACGGGATCCCCTTTCTTTACCTTTTTTTCGTTATTGTTAATACCTACAATAACAGCACCTTTCGTACCAAATGTATCTATAATTTTAGTGAAAGGAGGTTCTAAGGATTTCCCTATTATTTTTTTTGCGCCGATAGCGCTTTGTGCCAAGCCATTACAAATGATTCCTTGAGAATGATCTGGATTTTTGATAGATCCTTTTTTTGTTTTATATTTGTAAAATACTGGTGGTTCTTCATATATCTTCAACAACTCTGCGGAGCCTAATATCCTCAAGGTAGTGGGAGGTAAATCTAATCGACTTAGAAGTATAAGATTTTTCTCTTTTCTAATTAAAACTTTTTCCTTTAATAATATTATTGCCCTAAAGCCCCTATCATTATTTGAAACTGTTGTTTGAAATCTTTTTTCATCCAAATCGTAATAAGGATAAATATTTCCTGCAGTAGTTACCATTCCAATAGTAATATGGATTTGAGTTCCAAAACCCGTTTTTGGTTTGAATAATATATTATTATTTACTTTTACTTCAATTATACTACAATAATCAAAAGCATTAGGGTTATTTGTAGCATAACAACCACGATAAATCTTTTTCAAATCTAAACCTTTTATATTAATCCCAACTCTAGCTCCAGCATTAGCAATCTCAACATTTTGGTGGAATATTTGAATGCTTTTAACTCGCCCAGAAGTCTTTACAGGCAAAACTTCTAAATTTTGCTTTACTTTCAATATCCCACTCAAAATTGTACCGGTTAATATTGCTCCTATTCCTTTTATTGGGAAATGATGATCAATAGGAATTATAATATCTCCTTTAGTATATCTTTCTATATGTAAAGATTTTATCATTTCTAATATACCACTCTTGAGATCTTCAAATCCAACTCTTTCTTTTGCAGAAACAGCAAATAATGGAACTTCATAACCAAATGTTGTGGATCTGAAGAATTCTCTTATTTTTTTTAATTCTTCATCAATATCACCAGAAAAAATATCAATCTTATTAATAACAACAATAATTCTTTTGATATTTAGTGATTCAATCAAAATAAGATGTTCTCCAGTTTGAACTTGAGGACCTTTATTAATATCAATAACAACTAAGGCACAATCGATAATTTCTACTGAAGAAGCACTAATTTTTATTAAATCAGCATGACCAGGACCATCCACTAATGTAATTAAATATTTATCAAGTATAAAACTGGTAAAACCTAAATCTATAGTAATTCCTCGTTCCTTACTTTGCGGATGGGCATCAATTCCAGCTGTAGAAATTATTTCACTGAGTACTTCTGCTATTGCTGTCTTCCCAGAGTCGATATGTCCGAACAATCCAATGTGTACGGGGATTTTCTTTTCAATATCCATTTTTAATTACATTAAAAATGAAATAAATTTATAGATTGTTATTCAATAAGATTAAAAATTTAACATATTATATGGAATTTCAAAAATCGGACTCCTTTAACATTAAATATAAACCTAATTAAAAATAACAAATAAGTTTAAATATATATTTACTCACTAAAATCTTTGATGTTTCAATGAATGAGCTGCAAGAAGACATACAAGCCACAACTTTAAAATTAAGGTTCTTTTACTTGGATAAATTAAGGATATTTTTAACTATTTTAGTGATTTTACAACATGCTGCTATCGCATATGGTGGAAGTGGTAGTTGGATGATTAAAGAAGCGGCTTCGGATACCATCAGTCCCATTATCTTTACCTTATTCAATGCTATCAATCAATCATTCTTTATGGCAACCTTTTTTCTATTAGCAGGCTACTTCACACCTCGCTCTTATGAAAAAAAGGGGCCACTCAAATTTGTCAAAGATCGGTTGATCCGTTTAGGGATTCCCTTAGCTTTGTATACCCCAATAATTGTACCTATTAATATGTATATAATCCAGAATTTTGCGGTAGAACGTGCAGATAGATTGACTTTTCTCGAAATCCTACAATATCAATACACACATTTTAGTATTCAATTCGGGCATCTTTGGTTTCTATTACTCTTATTTATTTTTGTCGGAATATATATAGTATTTCGAGTGCTTACAGACCGATATTTCCCACAAAAATCTATTCATATGTTTCGCGATAAGTTTCCTCCTAATTGGGTACTATTTCTCTGCATTGCTCTTCTATCCTTTCTAATTTTCGCTGTTCGACTTGTTTTTCCGGTAGATGAGTGGTTCTTTTTTGTTCAATTCGCCCATATTGTTCATTATACATTTTACTTTTACTGTGGTGTATTGGCTTATAGGGGGGATTGGTTTAGTCGGATCTCTAGTTCACATGCCCGACATTGGGGAATCATATCTCTTATAACGATCCTACTTTCCCCGGTCATTTTATTGTTAGGGGGAGCGTTAGAAAGTGGAAATTACGACGTTTTTAAGGGTGGAATGACTTGGCAAGCCTTAACTTTTGCCATCTGTGAATCAATTCTTTTGATAGGGATTCCAATTTGGCTTATATACATGTTTCGTGAACGACTCACTCATCACGGACGGGTAAACAAAGCATTAGCTGCTAATGTGTTTACCGTTTACATAATACACCAACCAGTCCTTATTGCGTTTAATGTGGCTTTTTTGTATATAGCCATCCCAACTGTAGTAAAATTTATCATTGTTTCTCTAATTACTCTACCCGTCTGCTTCCTTCTTAGTCACTTCATCTTTCGCAAAATTCCCTACGCAAAACGCGTCCTCGGTTAGTATCGAGTATCTCTGAAAAAATTTATATTCTATCATGATGTAAAACTAAAAATTTAGAATAATATAGGAAATTTCAAAAATCGGACTCAATTAATTTTATTTATAATTTTAATTTAAAATAACATATAATTTAGAAATTAAAATTATAAGATGATTGAATGAGCCCAAAGTTTTGTCCTTATTGTGGTAATCCTGTAAAAGAAACAGATAAATTCTGTATCATTTGCGGTAAACCTATGCTAACAGATATCCCAAAATCGAAAGGAAAGCTAGAAATCAAAGATACTAAGAAAAAGAAGGAAAATGAAACCCTTGAGAAGAAATCAGAAGAAATGGAACCAGAAGAAGAACCTATAGATATCGAGACAAGAGAAGAAGCTAAAATAAAATCTAAGAAATCTAAAGAAAAAAGAGAAGTAAAGCCTCTTCCTGAGGATGTTAAAGAACAAATGGTTTATTATATCGAGTATAATGACATACAATTAAATAAAAAGATTCTGGCAGAAAAATTAACGGAAATTTCGAAATCCACTAAGGATTCGAGATATGAATATGATATTGATTTTAAGAAGGAAATAAATATAAAATTGGAGGCGCTAAAAACCTTAATAAGTGAATTGAAGGAAAAGGAAAATGTTGTTAAGCAGAATTTAGAGGAACCCTTTATTGTTCAGAGGATAAACAATAATATAGAAACTAAAATATTTCAACTCGAAAATCTGGCAAGAGAACATAAATTACATAAAGTTGATAGAGAATCTTTTGAAAAACTAAGAGATAAATATAAACGAGAAAAGCAAGATTTAGAACAAGAAAGAGATGATTTACTAGCAGGAATGAAATTATGGATCCAAGATTTAAAATTAGAAAAAACAGAAATGTCCGGGGAGAGAAAGCTTAATAAAGGTAGATTTCATTCAAAAGAGTTTACCGAAGATGAATTTAATAAAACAGATAAAGAATTTGATCTTCGATTGAAAAAAATTAATACTAAAATTAAAACATTAGAAAAATTAACAAAATAAGTAGAATATTTTTATTATGTAATATTTTAAGATGCAATAACCATGAGAAATAAAATAAAAGCTCTAATTATTCTACTTATTGGATTATCACTTTTAACAATTGGAATTATTCAGGGACAAAATTTATTGTTAAACTCTTTTTATGATAAAATGGCGGCAGTTCCTTAATGATCAAAATTCAAATTTTCCTTTTTTAACAGCTATAGAATTGTCTAAAAATCCCTTTTTCTGAAAAATCTTTTCTTGGGATTTTTTATACTTATTTGATTGATTATAATGGTTTTTACACAAATAAATTTTATGTCGTGAATTTTTATAATATTTTAAACCCGAATTTTCAACATATTTTTTCCACGCATTTTCAGAAAGCGATCGAATAGCAACTTCACCACAACCTTGAATTGAACACTCTCTATTTTTTGCAGATCCGCCTAAATCGCTTTTATCTTTAAGTTCCTTCGGAAGTTTCATAGTTAAACACTTGCTAAAAACTTTATTAGAATAGAATATTATGTTTCTTTAATATTTAATATCTTAAAATTTTTGCTAAAACTCATGGATAAACCAAACTTGATTTTCGATGAAAATTTTATAGCAAAATCTGTTTATCCAAGTGATTCGCCTTTACGTATTTCTATAAAAGATGATTTTTTTACAAGTTCTGCGGTTCTTTTTTCAATAATTCCCTACGAAAATAAGCCATATGAATTAATTTTAATTCATAGATCAAATAGAGGTACAAGACATAGAGGGGAAATGTCCTTTCCTGGAGGAAAATTTGACCCCTTGTTAGATTCCTCATTGAAAGATACAGCCTTAAGAGAAACAGAGGAAGAAATCGGCGTATCTCGTGAGAACGTTAAAATATTAGGGTGTTTGGATGATTTTCCTACGATGACTCGATATATTATCACTCCCTTTTTAGGTCTTATCGATAAAAATCAACCTTTAATAAAAGATAAAAGAGAGGTTCAGAGAATCTTAAAGATTCCAATAAATTTTTTCACTAGTAAAATTAATTTTAGAGAACAAGCTGTTGATATTGAAGAAAGAAAATTCCCTATTTTTTACTTCAATTATTTTGATGATAGCAATGGTCAGAAATATACTATATGGGGAGCAACAGCTTATTTAATAGCAGTATTCATTGAAAAAGTCTATGGATTTAATATTTCAGAATTAGGGTTAAAACGCTTTAAACTTGAAAAAATTAAGCATCTGAAAGAATATATTAAATATAGAAACCAAATAACAAAGAAATTTTAAAACTTTAATTTTAAAATATATTGTTTTTCTTGAAAAAAACGTTCATTTTATTTTTCCTAATTTATAAGTATAATCTGGACAGTTTTTACAATCTGGAATCTTACACAAAAAATGAATTTTAGGAAGTACACATGACGAAATAAAGGGACATTCGCCTAAATTTAAATCAAGTGCTAATTTAACATCACTACTCATCATATTTTCACTTATTATCTTATTTTAATTTAAAAGAAATAACCGTTTTATATTTATAAAGAAAAAAACAGTCCAAGTTTAGTAATTCAATAGATAAATTACTTTTATTTTGAAATAGATAGCTTATTATCTGTTATAATATCTACATAATAGGCTTGATACAAAAATTAATGAAACCTATTTTCCTTGATTAGTAAAATTCAATTAGTAGAATATACTTTTTACATTAATTTTACAAAAAGAAGTAAAATAACAATATGAAATATCGAAAAATGGGTTCCCTTAATTGGGAAGTGTCTGTTCTGGGATTTGGCTCTATGAGGTTACCTATGATTGATCAAACAACCGTTAATGAAGAAGAGGCTATAAAAATGATTCGTTATGCAATCGATAATGGAGTAAATTATATTGATACGGCATATCCCTATCATAATGGCGAAAGTGAGGTTATAGTGGGAAAAGCTCTCAAAGATGGTTATCGAGAGAAAGTCTATCTTACTACAAAATTACCTATCTGGGCAGTAAAGAAAAGTGAAGATTTCGATAAATTTCTTAGTGAACAAATCGAAAGATTACAAACTAAACCTGATATATATCTATTCCATGGTTTAACTAAGAATCGTTTAGAGAAAATCAAAAAATTAAATCTAATTGAAAAAATGGAAAAAGCAAGGGAGAAAAGATTATTTAAATATACAGGTTTTTCATTTCATGATAATTTTGAAGTTTTTAAAGAAATAATAGATTATTATAATTGGGATTGCTGCCAAATTCAATTTAACTATCTTGATATAGGATATCAAGCAGGTATTAAAGGAGTAGAATATACGGGGAGTAAGAATATAGCATTAATAATTATGGAACCTATTCGAGGTGGAAAATTAGCTATTCCAGAGGATAAATTAGATTCTAAGCCAGAAATCAAAAATATTTTAGAAAAATCAAATGTTAAAAGAACAATGGCTGATTGGGCGCTACAATTTGTATGGGATCACCCTGAAGTCTCTGTTGTATTAAGTGGAATGAGCTCAATGCAACAAGTCAAAGAAAATATCGAATCCGCAAATAACTCGGCAATAAATAGTTTATCAGCAGAAGAATTGCATACAATATCTGAATTACGGGAAATATATGATAAATATGATCTTGTGCCTTGTACTAGTTGTAGATATTGCCTACCATGTCCGAATGGGGTTTCTATTACATGGATTTTTAGATTGTTGAATGATTTAGCATACTGGGGTGAACGACGGAGAGATATGATATTGACTTTCTATAATAGATGGGCAAAAACACCAGAAGAATTGGAAAAAAGGCTTTCTGAAGAAGAAGAAGTAGAAGGAGCACCAAGTTTATGTATTCAATGTGGTGAGTGCCTTGAAAAATGCCCTCAACAAATTGATATCCCTGATATTGTGAAGAGGGCTAATGTCGTTTTTGAAGAAGGGAAAGAGGTTTCAGAACTTTTCTTTTAATTTTCCATGAACATTTACATCATCATTAATTACAACCAAAAACTTCTTTTAAAAAGATAGATAATTTGAATTAGAAATAAATATTGTGTATGGCCCTTGACGGTTGGAGTGGTCTCTGACGCTGGGCTTCAAACCCAGTTATCCTGCGGAGGGGTAGGAGTTCGATAACGGTTAGAAATAATCTAATCTTCGAAAATCTCCTCGAGGGCCGCCAATTTATTATCAAGATTAATATTGTGTGTTTATAATGGTTGATTTTAATAAAATTATTAATTTTTTTAAAAATATGGATATTCCTGAAAGTATGCTTAACAGAGGTCAACTTGTTTTGAATGAGTTCATGAATCCAATAAAAATCCTATTTGAACAAAGATCGGTACCTAGCGAACCATGGACTGATGAACAAATAGAATTCCTTCTTCAAACACTTTCAAATATGGATACAGACAAAGATAAGAATGCTGCGAGAGTTGGTGAAAGAGAAGCAAGAATAGCGTCAAAGCTTCAATTAAAAACATCAGCAGGATTTTGTCATGGAGTGGGGAGAAGCGGGTATCTAACCGCCCCTCAACCTAAAGCACCAGGGGGATCTATAATGTATGAACTATCCAACTACTTAGCTCGAAGTATATTGAAAAATTTTGGATTACCAAACATAAAGGATGCAATTGTAGTCCCATTATGTACTGGAATGTCATTATCCTTGACATTAGGAGCTTTAAGCTCGAATCAAAGTGAAAAAAACTTGAATGTTAAAAGGACAGTATTAGTTCCTCAAATTGATCACAAATCACTTATAAAATCAATTGATTTAATGGGTTTTAAAAGTAAAATTATTGGAGGGAAGATTTTTGGGGATGCTGTTAGAATCCCAGTTGAAGATATAATAGATAATTTAGATGATGACTGTTTTGCTGTAATCTCAGTAACAAGTTTCTTCCCACCCCGCGAGCATGACGATATTAAGGAAATTAGTAAATTTGCTCAAGAACATAATCTTATTCATATCGTTATAAACGCATATGGTGTACAAAACCCAGAATGGATGAAAATAATTCGTTCTGCAATTGATGCTGGTAGAGTAGATGCTATAATTCAATCAACTGATAAAAACTTTCTTACTCCTGTTGGAGGAGCTGTAATAGCCTCACCTATTAAAGAAAATATAAAAAAAATCAGTCAATCATACGCGGGACGTGCTTCAGCGACCCCTGTTGTAAATTTTTTGATTTCAATGTTGTCATTGGGAATTACTGGTTATCAAAAATTAATTGAAGAACAACAGCAAAATCGGGAAATTCTTGAAAGAAAATTGAGAGAAGTAGCTGAAAAGATTAACGAAAGAATACTTGATATCTTCAATCCTGTTGCGGTAGCATTATCTTTAAAAAATTTAAAAGAAGATCAATTATTTGCACTTGGAGGTGCTTTATATAATTTACGAGTTACAGGACCACGAGTATATAACCCTAAAGAAGAAGGATTTGGAACATGTTGTAGCAATTATACAACTCCATATATCGTAATGAATGCCGCAATCGGAGCAACTGAACAAGATATTGTTTTTGCAGTTGAGAGATTTGAAAAAGCATATAAGCAAATTGTTCAAAAATAAAAATATTTAATATCGTTTAATATTCTATTTAAACAGAAATAAAAATAAATAAAAACTAGAAGTTCTATATTTTAATAAAAATTGTATAAACAATGCTAAAATCTTAAAAGGAGATTCGTAATGGAAAACAGACTTTTAGACCAGTTTAATAATGTAATTATTCCTCAATGGTCTTCTAAACAAATGGAAGAGCCATATAGTCCTTTAAACCCTCGAGAATTATTTGAAATAGCTTACCACACATGTAATTCTGTTTCTATGAGAAATATCTATATAAAACAATCTTCAAGTGAAGATCAAGGTGGATCTAAAGCAGTTTTCTATTCAAATAGCAAAAAATTTGTAGCAATAGATGCTTTAGAAAATAATTTAACAATTACTAAATATTTTAGTGAAGAGACTACTGGAGATAAAATTATATCAGAAATCCAACCTGTAGTTAAAAGGAGAAAAGATAATTTTGCTAAAAAAGATACAGGAATGAAAACTCAGATTTTAAAAAGCATTTTAGTTGAGAGAAAACTCGATGAATGTGCAAATTTAGTATTATTAAAAGGGATAAATCGAAGAATTTATTTTGCAATAGGGGATGCAAGGGAATCCGCTGCCGTTGTTCCAATCTTTATGGAAGCTGAAGGGGCCAGTTTAGTACAATTAGCTTTAAATAAGTGGATGGAAACAACTCAGAGACTGGAACAAGAACATACTTTTCCCGATAATCTTGTTTCTGGTATTCTGAAAAATCTAACCCAAATAAAGAAATGGCTCCTTGATTTGATTAGTTCATTTTTAGATAAATAACAACTTATTATTCTAATTTTATTTAATAAACCAAATCTAAGAATATTACTTCAATGTATATTGAGGTATTATTTTTGTATATTTGAAAAAACGTAAAATAGATGTTTCACGAAATAAAACTTTACTTACTATTCTAAATATCTTAATTACCATTTATATAATTATTATAAGTTAAATTTTTATTTTTTGATCCATTATAATTCTTGTATTAAGTTTGGACTCGTTGCTTAGTTTGGCTAAAGCGCAGGTCTTATAAATGACCTACGGACATACAAAGTTAAGAAATTGTCCGTATTTAGTAAAAGCCTGAGAAAGTTATACTTTTTGTAAAACTATCAGGAAATCGGGGGTTCAATGGGACATACTCGTTTCGAGTTTCCTGAACACATCCCCCCGAGTCCATAATATTAATCAATTTTTAAATTACTACTTATGCGGGATTTTCTTAAATATCTTAATTTAAACTTCTTATAACTTAAATATATATTATTTTGTTTTAATGATTTTATTAATAAACTACATTTGATAAAAAAAGATAAATATTTTTTTATTGGTGTAATCTGTTATATTTATAATTGAAGTGATAAAAAGAGATATTTTTATATTACTTAAAAAATACGAAAAAGTTGATACACTATGGCTGAAATGTTAACAGACCTTCTTCAGAATATTTATAAAAGGATTGCTCAATTAGGGCAAGCAATACAGGAGCTGAAGACTTCTCTCGATGGACTTAATCAAAATATTGAACAAAAAATTTCAAATTTAACAGAAAAATTAGAAGAATTTTCTAATGAGATTAATGTTACTCAAACTAAGCATATCGATGCGGTAAAGGATATTGGAGAAGGTACAACTAAGGAATTGAAAATAATTCAAGAAGGCTTAGGATTAGACGCGTTAACAAATTTAATGAAAAAACTTGAGGATTTTGCTAATCTTTCTGAGGGCGTTCTCAATCAAGAGACTGTAAACTTACTATTATCAGAAGCAATTGACTCTGTTAAAAACCTTAAAGAATCTCTTAAAGAAGAAGAGGTAGTTGAATAAATAAACTTAAATTTTATTATAATAGGTGAGAAAAATTGGCTGAACAATTATTAGAGGAGATGATTCTAAAAATAAATCAAATTATGTCTTCCTTAGATGGAACAATAGCACAAATTAGCCAAATGAGTGAGGCTATTAAGGATATGACTCAAAGCTTTTCTGAACAAACAGTTGCTATGACAGAAAATATTAGATTAATTGTAGAAGTCTTAAAACAGTTTAGAGTTCAATCCAGTAAAAATCTTCAAGAACTTTCAGATGATTTTAATCAAAAAATAAAAGAACTTTGGGATAAAAAATCTATAGAAGCAATCACAGAAGAAGAAAAGAAAGCTATTGCTATTATAAAGCAAGCATCAAAAGAAGTCACCGATAATCTGTACTTTGCTCAGTTATTAAATATAATTCAATCAATAAGAGAAGAAACCAATAGAATAATTAGTGCTAGTCAATCATAAATTTTTAATTTTTTTCTACTTATTCTCAATTTAATTAGATTTAAAGATTTGTAAAAAAAGATGACTATATATGGTACTAGGCTGTTTTGTGATTTTACTTCCCAACGACGCTGATTACAAGATTATGGGATATTATCTTAAAGAGGATAAATCAGATTTTGAAATTTCAAATGATTTATTTCTTAGATTAAATCTTGATCACTCAAAAAATGAGTATAATTTATTAAAATTAAAGGATTATCAAATTTTCTCGTATATCTATAATTTTAAGGGAAAATTGACTCGAAAAGCATCTGGACTTATTATTGGGTTACTCCTAAATGAAAGTGATGAACCAGAAACATTTAGTTCATCCCTTAAAGCAGGAGCAGAAGCATTTGAAATTCCAAGTCTCAATATTCTAAAGAAATCACGAGAAGAATTTGAAATTATATTAAAAGATATTTATTTAGAACATTTAGAACCTTTAGTAGATGTTCTAGAACCTGAAGCTTTAAAAGATAGTATTATTAACATCACTAAATTTATGATTAGTGGTGGGAAAAAAGAAAGAAAAATTGCTCAAGAACTAGTACAAAAAATGGAAGAGGGAGAACATAAGAAGATTTCAGAATATTATCAAACAGCAGAAAATGCAATAAAATCTTTAGATTATGAGAAAGCTGCAAAATTTTACATAAAAGCAGCAGAAATGGCTGAAGGCCTATATATAATGGATATTGCTACGTTCCTTAAAGAAAAAGGTATTTTTTCTCAACAAATTCCTGATTTATCAAAAGAAAGAGAAAAAATTGTACAAGATGCTCGAAATGCTCTTAAAAATGAAGATTTTCATACCGCATATACTTCTTACAGAAAAGCTAGTGAAATTTCTAAAAAACTTATCCAATTTGATAAAGAAGAGGAATACAGATTAAAATCAAAAGCATTAGAAGATTTTTATAATTTAGACGAAAAATATAGAAAAAATAAATAAATTTCTCTTGCTTTATTTTTTATAAATACACTAGTAAATTCCCTGTTTTTTTCTTGATATGGCAAATTTTAATCAAAAATTAATATGCTTACTTACTGATTTTGGTTCAAAAGGTCAACATTATATAGCAAGCATGAAAGCAATTATATTAAAAATTAATTTTAATATAAAAATAATAGATATATCTCATCATATAACTCCATATTCTATAATCGAAGCATCTTATGTGTTAAAAACCATATATAAATATTTTCCTGAAGAATCTGTGTTTATAATTGTAGTAGATCCAGGAGTAGGGGGATTTCGAGAAATACTAGCATTTAAAACGAAGTCAAACTACTATTTTATTGGACCAAATAATGGAATATTTTCAGATACTTTTCATAATAACATAACTGAATGCGTAGAAATTCAAAATAATGAATTCTTTCAAAAACCAATTTCAAATACATTTCATGGAAGGGATATTATGGCTCCGGTAGGTGCACATTTACTATCCGGTATCTCCTTACATAGATTTGGTCCAAAGTTTAACCTTAATAATTTAAAAGAGACTCCTATTATTTATGATATAAACATTAAAAAGAAGATGATTAAATGTGTAATTCAATGTATCGATAGTTTTGGAAATGGGACAACTAGCATTCCAATAATTAATAATAAAATACAAAATAGTGAATTACTAGTAAGTGAAGATATGAAAATTAATGTAAATATCAGAGGAGACACATTTGAAGGGATATTTACATCTTATTTCTCTAATGTTCCAATTAAATCAATATTATTTCTTGTCGGTTCAACTGGATTTCTTGAAATTTGCCTTAATCAAGGAAACGCTTCTAAAGAATTAGGTTTTAATGTAGGAGATATCATAACCATAAAATTGTAAGGGAGAATATATAGACATGGAAAAAGAAATTTTGGCTTGCATTGTAGAAAAAAACAAAAAATTTTTGCAATCAGGCCAGGTATCTAAATATATTTTTCCAATGGAACGAATGGAGGCGCATAATAAAAAAATCAGTCATTTAATTACCAGGTTTTTCATTATATCAGAAACTCCTAAAGGAGATATATTATATTTAGTCCAAAAGCGAGGAAAAACCAAGATTACCTTTCCAGAGTTTTTTACAGATTCCTCTTCAGGTCATATAATCTGGACGAAAAATTTGGATCTTAATAAAATCAAGCAAAATGCTATTAGAGAACTTGAAGAAGAGTTTGGAATTCCTCCGAAATATATTCAAAAGGTATTATTTTATGATATAAATACAGAAGGAAATGAAATCGCATATATTTTTTTTGGTATTGTTAACTATAATATACCATTAAAACCTAATCCTGAAGAGTTAGATATTAAATCAAGTAAGTTTTATAGTAGAACTAAGCTTGAAAATTTGTTAGAGAATGAAAAATATATCGATTATTCAAAGAAAATATGGAAAACCATATTAAATACAGATATCTTCTCTCTTTTTGAGATAGAAACTGAACAATCATATGAGAACAAAAACTCTATTGCTTTATTTATCGGTAGATTTCAACCTTTACATCATGGGCATATTTATGTTCTTAAAAATATCTTAAAGTTATATAAAAAAGTAAAAATTGGAATAGGAAGTTCTCAATTTTCCCATGAGTTAAATGATCCATTTTCAAGTGAAGAAAGAAATAAATTTATTAATGCGGCATTAAAAAAAAGAGATATCTCCTCAAAACAGTATGAAATATATGATATCCCAGATATTTTTAATGCTAAAAAATGGGTAGATCATGTGATCTCTATTGTAGGGAATTTTAATTCAATATTTTCCAATAGTGATTGGGTAAGAGAACTGTTTTTTAATAAAGGAATTAAAGTTGAGAAGAAAATAACAATTTTCAAAAAAAAATTTAATGGTAATTATATCAGAAAATTAATGTTTAAAAATGATAAAAAGTGGAAGAATCTAGTACCAAAAGAAGTTATCGAATTAATTGAAGATTTTGAGGGAATTAAACGAATAAAATCTTTATACGAAGAAATTAATAACCCATGAAAGACTCAGAATTTATAGAAATTGACGGTTCCTTTGGAGAAGGGGGAGGTGCAATACTTCGATTAGGGGCGGGTTTTTCTGTTCTATTCAAGCGCTCAATCCGAATAAAAAATATTCGTGCTAACAGACCCAAACCTGGTTTAAGATTACAACATTTAGTAGGATTACAAACTTTATCAGAAATTACAAATAGTACATTATCTGATTGTAAGGTTGGAACTAAAGTAATTACACTCAATCCTAAACAAACAATAAAAGATCGCATCAACGTTGAGATTGCAACGGCTGGGAGTATTGGATTGTTGCTTCAACCAATTCAAATCGCATGCTTGGGATTTAATGTATCAGAGAAAATTGAAGTATTGATTAATGGAGGGGGAACGTTTGGCAAATGGGCTCCAAGTATTAATTATCTAAAAGAAGTAACTTATCAGATTTTTAAAAATCATGGATTTAATATCGAAATTGATGTTCAAAAACATGGATTTTATCCTAAGGGAGGAGCTATGGTTAAATGTACCTTATACCCTCCCAAAAATGAACTTAAACCAATTTTTTTAACTGATCTTGGAAAAATAGACTTAATTCGTGGTGAAATAATTATTACCAGCCAATTAAAAAGAAATAAGGTAGGAGAACGAATTAAAAAATCTGTTTTACACCATTTAAAGAAAGTTTTAGAATCTGATAATAAAATTGATTTTAAATATGTTAATTCTTTAAGTCCAGGAGTGGGCCTTTCTTTATGGGCATGTTCAGATACAGGGGCTATTGTTTCATCAGGAACAATATTAGGTGAAAGAAATATCAGCTCAGAGAATCTTGGCAAATTAGCTGTCAATAAACTATCTAAATATATTAAAAATAAAGTTCCAGTTGACAATTATTTAAGTGATCAATTAATTCCTTTCATGGGTTTTGTTGAGAAGCAATCACGAATAAAAGTTCTCGAGATTACAAGTCACACTAAAACTAACCTGGAATTAATTAAATTATTTTTAAAACGAAATTATCTTATCAAAAAAGAAAAAACACATTTTATAATTGAATTTCAATAATAAGGTAAGGAATACAATTTAAAGAAAATTCTAATTATAATTTAATTCAAAAATTAGAAGAAATTTTTATAAGATTAGTTTATTATATGATTATTATAAAAATTATTAAATCTTCTAATAAGAATGTCTCAAACGGTTGCAGCATTTCAGCGTTGTCCTAGATGTGGAAATGAGAATAATGCTGAAAGTTTTGCTTGTAATTTCTGTGGTTTTAGATTAAAAATCGAAAGAATTGAAAAATTTAAATTATTCAGAAGGTATGAGATGGAATGGACTGCTCCATATCCATGGTATATGAAAATTTTTTATCTTTTTGTGAATGCCCCAAAAGCTTTTCACGATATTAATCATAAAAGAAGCAAATCTCCTGGGTTGCTGATTTTATTATTTTCTTCACTACTATACGGGTTAATGGGTTTAGCTTTCCTTTCTCATTTTAATTTTGCCAGTTATTCGACTTTTTCACCAGAGCTCATAATATTTAACTTATCATTTTTTATTGCTTTTTTTGTATTTGGTTTCATTTTTCATTTAGTATATTTTGCACTTCTAATCTGGTTATTTACTAAAGGAGCTAATTATGCTGTAGGATTCTCAGACAGATTAGAAAAACGTTTTGGCGCCCAAAAAGAACAAAAAGAAAAATACAGAGCAACAGATATAAGTCCATTTAGTATTTATAAAGGAGGTACTATGTTGCAATTAGAAGGTTCATATAAATTTCAAATGATGTTGTGTGCATTTACACCATTTTTATTAATTAATGGTATCAAAATTCTAATTGTTCTATTTGGTTTTCCAACTGTAGATGTAGATGATTTATCTGTCAGTGAAATTTTAAATGATATGGCTCAGATGTTTAATGCTCCAACTTGGGCAGTCTTAGATATAATCGATGCTTTAACTATTGCGACGTGGGTACCAATTTTAATGACACTTGCTATACGAGAATTAAGTAATTCTTCTACTACACGAGTACTTATCCCTACTCTTATCATCGGAGTTATAGTTGCAATTTTATTCTATTTTCTACGCCCAACATTATTTGGTTAAAATTTAATAGCTCTCAATCCAAAAGTTATATAAAAATTCTGATTTTATTAATAAATTAAGTAGAACATGGTAGAAGATAATAATATTTATCCCAATAATGATTCAAAAATTGAATCTGAACTATTTGCATTAGTTAAATCCATAACAAACCTCAATAATAAATATCAAAATGGGATAGTTAATGACAATTTTTTTAGAAAAGCTTTAAAAAGTGCTATGAATAATCTTTTAAAGTTAAATTTAGTTTTAAAAGATAGTAACATTCAGATGGCAGATCTTTTAAAGAAAATGGATCTTTCTCAAGAATATAACTCTGTAATAGAAATTATAAATAGAGTTTCTTCCCTTGATTTACCAGATAATAAAATTGATATAAAAAATCGCACTTTTTTGGAATTACCTGGGATTACATCAGAAATTACTTCGTCTTTTATAACGCTCATGGATGCATTAACTTTAGATGGATTAGTAAAGAAAGATTTAATCTTTAATTTATTTAATGAATTAAATCAAAATCTAGGTAATTTTCCTGGATTAGATGATATTTTATTTAAGATTAAATCAATTAAAAAAATTGCTGTAAATCATTTTGATAAACTTAGTTCAGATGCAAAATTTAAAGAACAATTAATAGATGATTTGTATCAAGTATTTAAAGAATTTCAAAATAAATTACATCTAAATCCTTAAATAAAATAATAAAATTAATATTTTTTCAGTTATTTAAAACCATAGTAAGTTAATATTCATCTTAGAAATAAAAAAAATAGGTAATCAAAATCCCACGTCCCGGCTTACGATCTAAAGCTCAAGCAAGGAAAAAATTGAGCACTCCAGGAAATAAAAATGTTACTCATTATTGGAGAAGAAAACCCACAAGAGCAAAATGCGCAATTTGTAAAAGACCACTTCAGTCTGTTCCAAGATTACGTCCATCTAAAATGGTTAAAACGCAAAAAACTGCTAGAAGGGCAAATAGAGTGGAAAGTGGAAGGTATTGTGCAAAGTGTCTTCAAAATTTAATAAAAGAAACAATTTGGAACCAATAATCATTATCTGATTTTTTACTGAATTATTTAGTTATTATCATAAAAATCATAAACTTTCTCTTCTTATTTAAATTATATTATTAATTTAAATTACCCAAATATTAATGATGATTTTATCAATTTCAGGACTTCACGGAACTGGCAAATCTACAATTGGAAAATTACTTGCTGATAAGCTAGGGATCCAATATTACAGTACTGGACAAGCTTTTAGAGATCTAGCCCAAGAAATGAATATGACATTAGAAGAATACAGTAAGTATGTAGAAGAAAATCCTGAAATTGATAAAGATTTAGATAACAAAATAATTAAGATTGCTAAAAAAGGAAATATAATTATTGATAGCCAACTGAGCGGATACATTCTAAAATCTATTGTAGATTTTAAAGTCTTATTAATATGCCCTTTAGAAGTCAGAATTAAGCGAATGGCTGAAAGAGACAACACAACTTATGAACAAAAGTTAAAAGAAACTAAATTAAGAGAAAAATCAGAATTAGAGCGATTTAAGCATCTCTATAATATTGATTTGAGTGATCAAAAGGAAATTCAACATATATACGACCTGATTATAAATACAGAAAACCTTACAGTTGAAAAAATTGTAGAGAAAATTCTTTTAACCTTAGAAAAGAATAATTTGATCATTTAGTTTTAAAAATCATAAAAATTTTATTTTGATATACATTTTTTAATATACATTTTATATGTTTACTGGAGATTAAAATACCCAGTAATTAATAAATATTTAAAAGTAATTTGGTGACAAATTATATGAGTGTATATGATATTGGAAGACTATGCGTAAAAACTTTGGGAAGAGAAGCTGGACATCATTGTGTCATTGTTGATATAATTGATAAAAATTACTTGCTTATTGATGGTTTAAAAGTTCGAAGAAGAAGAGTAAATTTTAACCACATTGAACCGATAGCAGATGTATTGGATATTAAAAAAGGAGCATCACATGAGCAAGTTGAAGCCGCAATTAAAAAAGCTAATTTGCAAGAAAAAATGAATGAAATTCTATCTATCCCAATCAAATAATTTTATAAAATCGCATCCCAAATAATATTTCAATTATTATTTTTTTTTAAATGCAACGGTTGCCTAGCCCGGTACGGCGCCGGCTTGGAGCGGAATTCTTCCCAGAAAGCCGGTGTGGGTATCCACTCGGGGGTTCGAGCTATAAGAAACATCTTCTTGTAGGAATAAATCCCTCCCGTTGCGTATTCCCATTTATATAAAAGGAATATTTTATACATCTGGAAATTCTAAAGCTTTTGCTTTTTGACCAGCAAACATACCTCCCATCCCTCCAGAAGCTTGAGATTGGAGCTTCAACAATCTTTGAACAAGCGTATTTATTCCTAATGAACACAGAAAATACCAGGCTGTAAAATTGATCCATATAGCGCCTGCGCTTATAAAATTTCCAATGAGAGGAATATCATTCGCGTGCATAGGGGAAAGTGCAACTTGAGCTCCACTAAAAACAACACTATTCAAAACACCAAAAATAATTATCATTGGAAGAAATGTTACGCAAGTTGGTTTCATTCTTTGAAGGGCCATTCTTTGCTGTGTTTTCTTTAACATAACATCTTTACGTTCCCATTTTTTTCGAGCTTTTCTATATCGTTCAGGGTCAACTTCTGCTAATTCA
The DNA here is from genome assembly GCA_036478875.1 of Promethearchaeia archaeon. GTDB lineage: Archaea > Asgardarchaeota > Lokiarchaeia > Sigyniarchaeales > SOKP01 > Loki-b32. Next base: position 21,806 of record JAZGEW010000087.1, read on the forward strand.
ACTATTTTTTGCTTTTCTTCTTCATGAGCTTTAATTTGTGTTTGTTTACGATTAATTTCTTCTGTGTCGACTAGCCATCTTGTTAAAAGGGTACTAAATGATGCGGTTATAACAGATAATACTAATACAAATAACATTGAACCTGGTGGTGTTCCTATCAAATCTAAAAATGATTTCTGAAAAATTAAAGACAACATCTCTATATTTATTTATATTGAAATTTTTATAAAGTTTTCAGAAGATATATTTTTCAAAGAATTAATTTGAGAAAATATATTTTATCGAATTTATCTTAAATCTAATAAAATCTATTCAAGTTAGTCCAATCCAAGCATTCCACGCATTCCCGGATACTGACTCGCCGCGAGCTCTTTTGAAATTGTCTCGGCATAGTTGTGTATTATACCAATACTTATTAGAAGCCCCGTACCTGAAGTCAATGCCCCTAGTATATCAGCAGTGAAACTTAAAAATGCGATAATAATTCCGTTGAGAACTATAAGTGTAGGAATGTATCTTTTTAAAATTCGTTCGATTATTTTAGGAGAA
>JAZGEW010000088.1:0-2029 GCA_036478875.1 Promethearchaeia archaeon
CTTTACTGATTCTGTATCTCTCTATGATGGACATAATAATGGTGCTTGGTATGATTTTGGCTTTATTATTGGTTTATTAGTAATATTTGCAGGAACAACTGAAACTGTTAAAGAAGTAATTGATTAACAGAGTTCTAAGTACAGTAAAAAAGACACCTTGTAATGAGGTGTCTTTAATTTTGTTGTTTACTTACTATTCTAGCTTTTTAGAGACTACACAATTTAATCTAGTGTAATTATGAGAGAATAGAAAAAATAAGGAGAAAATTAAGAAAAATTGTATTTCATCTTAAAATGTAGAATATTTTTAGGCTCTTTTTGTTCTACCGTAGAATAAAAGCAAAAAAACCATAAAGTAAACTGACAAAATAAGGAAAAAATAGTATAATCAATACAAGATTATACTATTTTATTAAAACTTACAGATATGGAAGTCACAAATATTGATTATGAAATCTTTAGTTTACCAGAAAAAGAAATAAGAATTTTAAATAAATACATGTTTTCAAAGAAGCAGTTACGCTTAAAAATAAGATGAAAGGTAATAAATCATAAATGCCCTAAATGTGGCTGACATCATACAAAAAGATACTGAAAATGATATGAAACAGTTCTAGTGAATCACATGTTTCTGAGTAACTACATGATTGTTAAACTTGAAATTGAAAAAAGAAGATTTATTTGTCATGATTGTGAAAATAATAAATGAGGAAAAGATCAATTTTGAAATGAAATAAAATGATCCACTTTTTCAGAAATATTCAGCTTCATTGATTATAAATTTAGCTATTCAAAGGTATTTAAATCTTTTATTCTCAGAGAATGGGAGTTTAACTCAATCAGTGAATTATCAAGAAAGTTTCAGGTCTGACAAAGTAAAGTATATACAGTAATAAATGATACTACTATTGAAGAATTAGAAGTTCAGAAAATAGAATATATGCTTGAATTAGATGAAATTCAAATATGAATTGATGAATTTTCTTTCTCATGAAGAGATTATTTAGTCCAGATTAATGATTTAAAAAGTAAAAAAGTAATTGGAATACTCAGAGAGAAAAATAATAAATTATTAGAATTATGGCTCAATAGTCTTCCAATTGAAGTAATTAAGAAGATTTCTTGAATTGGTTCAGATATGAATGCTTGATTTAAAAATGTTATTCAAAAACATATAGCTAAAAGAACAGAAAAATCACTCAAGCAAGTAAAACAAATAGCTAAAGCATCAGTTGACCATTATCACCTTAAACAACTCCTCAGCAAGCTCATAATGGAAGTATATTCAATGAGTAATTGGATGATAAAAGCAGGTCATTATGATAAAGTAATAAAAGATATTACTTCCTTAGAAACAAAAAACTTTAATAAATATAGAGAAGATAGATTAGAATTTAATGTGAGAAACTTTAGAGAGTATTCTCCAGAAGATGAAGGATACAAAGCTATTACATTATGATTTTTCCTGAGTAAAAGGTATAATAATCTTCTCCTTATGAAGGAAGAGAATCTTACTGAAAAACAAAAGCATAGACTGAACCAAATACTCTTTGAATTTGATCCAAAATGATATATGAGAGAAGCATATCTTTGAAAAGAAATGTTAAATGAGGCAGTAAAAAGCAAAGATATGTCCTTAATTGAAAAGCTGATTAGTGATTTTAAATCTAGTATTCAATACAAAATTAAGATTTGTGGAAATACTCTTGAAAAATGGAAGGATGAGATTAAGAATTTCTTTGATACAGGGATTACAAATGCATTTACTGAATGAAAAAATACAAAGGCAAAACTCTTAAAGAGAATGGCATATTGATACAAAAATAAAGATAACTATATTAAAAGGCTTCTTATCTGCTTGTAGTTCAAGAGAAAAGTATGTTTTGCTTACGGTAGAACAAAAAGAGCCTTTTTTTCTTTACAAAAAGTCCATTTACTATACTATATCTATGTTAAAAATTATAGAGAATTCTAAAAAATATTTATGGTTCTCTAAAGTTTTTAAAGAAAATATTCTTTAAAATAAAAT
>JAZGEW010000089.1:0-9037 GCA_036478875.1 Promethearchaeia archaeon
CTATAAAAAACAAGGTTTTTTCAAGTGAAAGTAATTTCAATAGTTTTTATTTTCAGTTTTTAGAGTTAGAAGAATATATTTCGTTTAAAAATAGAACAATATTGGATATAGGATGTGGAAATGGAAATTTTTTAATAATGTGTTCTCTTTTCGAAAAAGCATCAAATTGTATAGGAATAGATTCTGTCCAAGGAAAAGGGAGTGAAAAAGATTCTCTTAAAATTTTTCAACAAAAGATTAATTTGCTAAATCTTGATAATGTAAAGTACATTAAATCAGATATTTTTAAATACGATTTTGAAGACAAACAATTTGATATCATTACAGCTAATTTTTCTTTGCATCATATTATAGAAACCACAAAAAATTTCCTTAGTTCTCAAGAATTAATCAACAAATCAGTAATTTTATTTAATAAAATATATAAACTATTAAAGCCCAATGGAGTATTTTTAGTTAAAGAAGTATCAAAATATAACTTATCTAGATATTTTCCTATTCACGGAAAAATCTTTGGTCTTGATAATATCAACTGGAAATCCAAACACTTACCAAGTGAATATATTGTGGGCTTAAAAAAGGCAAAATTCAAAAATGTAGGAGTAATTTACTCCATACCTTATCTTATTAAAAAATATGGATTTTTGAGATTTAAGAAATTATTAACTAATCCAATCGCGAATTTTTTCTTCTCTTCAACATATTATATAATAGCAAGAAAGTGATATTTCAACATTTTTAAAAAATTATGCAGAAAAAAATTTTATTCCTAATCCCTTCATTAGAAGTTGGAGGAGGAGCAGAGAAAATTGTTTCCTCATTAACAATCAAGTTTTCAGAAAGATATGAAGTATTTATAATTACTTATTATAATATTAAAGATAATTATCCATTTAAAGGTAGATTCTTTTCATTTCGGTTAAAATTGAAATCATGGAAAAGACTTCTTTTGCCAATCAAGATTTATAAACTCACTAAATTAATCACTCCTAACTTGATAATCTCTTTCATGGATCACACAAATGCATTGGCTATTGTTACAAAAATCTTATTTGGGATTAAAACGCCTTTAGTGGTTTCCGTTAGATGTAATCCACGATTACAATATAAAGAGGAGTTGAGATACTTGAATTTTCTCATACGAGTGATGTATCCTTCAAAATTAGTAAATAAAGTTATTACGAATTCTAAGGGAGTTGAAAAGATCTTAGAAAATGATTATAGAATTGAAAGTAATAAATTGAAAACCATCTATAATGGCGTTGATCTAGAAAGAATTAATCAAATGAAGAATGAGAAGATTTATGACCATAAGGAATTATTCTATGATGAAGATATTATTAAATTTATTACAATTGGACGCTTGATAGATCTTAAAGGTCATAAACATCTTATTGAAGCATATTCAGAGGTTAAAAAAGAACTGTCTCACTCAAAACTCATTATCATCGGTGAGGGACCATTAAGAGAAGAGCTGAAGTGTCAAATTAAACTAAAAGGTTTGGAAGATGATGTTTTTCTATTGGGAATGAAAAAAAATCCGTATAAGTATTTAGCTAAATCAGATATATTTGTTTTATCATCCAAAAGGGAAAGTTTTCCTAATGTATTGCTTGAGGCATTAGCGTGCGGCCTTCCAATAATTTCCACCGATTGTGAAACCGGTCCGAGAGAAATCTTGGGAGGAGGAAAATATGGACTTCTAGTGAATGTATTGGATAATGAAGATTTAAAGAAGAAGATGGTCTATCTATCTAAAAATAAAAAAGTTATGGTAAAATTTTCAAACCTCTCCTTAAAAAGGGCAGAATATTTTAATTTGAATAAAATTATAGACATTTGGATAAATACAATTAATAATGAACTCTAATAAAATGAATATTTTAAGAATTAGCACGAGAATTTACCCCGATGTTAGCGGACCCGCTAAACAAGTGTACTTATTATCCAAATTTTGTTCCAAAAATAATATTAAAATGATTAATATCTCATGTATCCCTAAAGGTGAGGTTTATTTGAAAGAAAAAAAAATTAATGATAACTTTATTATTCATTATTTACCTTTTCACGCTCCAGGAATAAACGCAGGAGTTATTAGATTACTCTTCTTTTTTATAAAATTTTTGCTCTATAGCATTATCAAGGTTTTCAAAATCATACAAAAAGAAAAAATTGATTTAATTCATGCTCATTCTCCCCCCCCATCTGGTTTTATAGCATTTTTTTTTCATAGATTTTTAAAAATTCCATACTTTTATTCGATTCATGGAATTGAAGTTCCAAATCAGTATATTTCAAACTTAGATATTAACCTTATAGCACAGAATTCACAAAAAACTTTTGTTGTAAGTAGAACTCTTAAAAAATATTTAAACACTAATTATAAAGTTAAAAACATAAGTTGGTTCCCAAATATTATCCAAACAGCAAAATATTATCATGTGAACAATGAGCAAGAGAAGGATGAAATTATTCAGAACTTAAATCTAAACTTTATTCTGCAAAAAGAGGATTTTATCATTTCTTATATAGGCTACATGATTTTTAAACAAAAAGTAAAGGGCATGATTGACTTTTTAGATGGTTTTTATCTGTTCTTAAAAAAAATTCAATTAAAAACAGAGCAAGAAAAAATCAAATTGATTTATATTGGCGATGGAGTATATTCAACCTTGTTGGAAGAAAAAGTTAAGCAATTAGATCTAAAAAATAATATATTCATTTTAGGACGAAGAAATGATGTAAAGGATATTTTAGCAATATCTGATTTATTAGCCCTAACATCCTATATTGAAGGATCTCCAAATGTATTATTAGAAGCAATGGCTGCAAAAGTTCCTTGTTTAGGTACAAATGTGGGGGAAATTAAAAATATAATTGGAGATACTGGTTATATTGTCAAACCAGGTGACTATCTAAATATAGAAAGAAAAATTGAATCTTTTTACAGACTTTCAAAAAATGAACGAGTAAAATTAATGGAGAAAGCTTACAAACGAGTAAAATATCAATTTGATATTAATATTATTGGTAATGAATTAATTAAACTGTATCTCAAATATAAAAAATCAATTTAACACAATTAATAATTTTTGAATAAAAAGAAATTATACTCAAAAGGACCCCAATAAAGTAATTTCTCAAGATTTTTAAGAGTAATGAAAAATATTTTACAATTATGAACGGTGCATAATTAATCATCAAAAGTACATCTAAAAGAAACGAGGAAAAGGCTTTAATAAGTTCCTACAATAAAGCAAAAGAATTTTGTGATTTAATTCGAGATGAGTTAAAAAGCAGTGATAAAATATATGGTAAAGAAGGAGCAAAAGCATTAAGAAATTATTATAATAATTTTCTTAAGAACAACACATATTATAAATACATTCGGCATCATTACGCCCTAAGAATATTACATTTAATTAGAAATGTTAAAAATAATAATAAAATTCTAGATGTGGGATGTGGCTATGGAAGTGAAACAATTCTATGTAGTGTTTTAGGTGCTAAAGTTCTAGGTATTGACATTTCTGAAGATCGCATAGAAATAGCTAAAAAAAGAGTAAAATTCTTTAGTAATAAATTAAATAATGCTATTGACGTCAAATTTTCTCTAAGAAATGTGTTTGAACATTATGGAGAATACGATTTAATATGGGTAAATGAAACAATTCATCATATAGCTCCTCTCAATAAATTTCTAAATCTCTCTCATCAAAACCTTAAAATTGGTGGAAAATTAATAATTGCCGATCAAAACCGTTTAAATCCTTATGCATATATCTTAAGTAAAAGAGCTCAGAAGAAATATGGAGGAGTTTATATAATTAAAAAAGATGCAGGAATGGAAGAAATAATACATTACGCTGTCGAACGTATTTTTACAATTAGGGAAATAAAAAAGATTCTAACTAAAATTTATAATAATGTTGAAATTTATCCTTTTTCATATTTCCCATTCTCTATCTATAAGGCTTTTAATAACTATAGTATGAAAATCGAAAGAAATTTCATTAGAAAATTACCGATAATAAAGCTTTTTTCAGTTGGATATACTGTTATATGCATTAAAAAAAAACTAATTTATTATTAATTGCTAATTTTTGTATTATCCACGTTTTAATCTAAAATGAATCAATTATTTCAATCCATTTATTGACAATTTTCTTAATATCAAAGGTATTTGCTCTTTTTAATGAATCTTTGGTGTAGTAACTAATAAGATCTTTATCTTGTGCTAATAAAATCATTTTATCTCTTAAATCTTCAATGTCCATAATATTTACTAGAAGCCCATATTTTCCTCCTCCTAAGATTTCTCGAGGACCGGTTTCACAATTGGTAGAAATTATAGGTAACCCACAAGCCAATGCTTCAAGCAAAACTATTCCAAAACCCTCATATAAAGAGGAAAAAACAAAAATATCCGAGTTTGCAAGATAATTATACGGATTTCTTTTCAAACCAAGAAGAATGACATCATTTATTAAATTAAGTTCTTTGATCTTTTCTTCTAATTCCCGTCTTAGAGGGCCTTCACCAATAATGATTAATTTTGAATTCGGAACCTGTTTTTTCACTTCGGAGAACGCATCAATTAGATGTTTATGACCTTTTACTTTGCGTAAACTACCAATTGTAATGAATTTAATAATCTTTTTATTATAAAATAATTTTTTTGAATTGGAGATTCTTTCTTTCTTCAACTCATTAATTCTTTCAATATCAATACTATTGTAAACTGTTTCAAGTTTATTTCTATCAATTTTATATTCATTTTTGAAGATATTTTGAATTTCCTTAGAAACCGTAATAATTTTATTAATAAATTTCGAATAATAAAAAATCTTTAATAAAATATTTATATATGCTTTTTTTTTTTGGTAGGCAATTTTTGGATTAGTATGGGTCGAAATTATTAATGGAATCTTAAATCGAAAAATGATTTTTGATAAAATTATAGAAATATTCGTTAAATCCATATTTGATATTATAACATCTGGTGAAATCTTTCTAATTAGTTTATATATTCTCAAGGGTCTAATAAGAGTATACAATTTCAAAGAATTAAGAATTTTCCTTATTAATCCTAAGTTTTCTTTTAGGGAATAATACTTTCCTTTATAGGGATAGAGATCCCTAAAATCAAAAATAGTTAATAAATGAATATTATATTTTTTTGATAAATAAACTGTTAAATTAGAGACTACTCTTTCCGCGCCTCCTCCTCTCCTTAATGAATGAATTATTATTAATAGTTTTTTTTTCATTAAATTGTATCCAAATTTATATTTAACTATGAAATTATACTTTTTTTTTAAAAATTTTAATGATTCATTGTTTATTCATTTTTCAACCATTGATAAAATACTTTATTAGCCAAATTCCTAAATAAATATGAGTTTAAAATAATTTAATTAATTTCAACTATTATCCATTTTAATTAAAGTAATTTAGTTACATAAAAAAAGCAATTTCACTTAAGATATTGAATAATATCTTTTAGATTAAACAAAAATAAACCTCCCTGAATTGAAAAGAAAGTTTTTCTAAATTAAAGAATAGAATTATGAAAGAAAAATTCATTATATCTCTTATATCTCAGGTTATGTCTTATTTTATTTCTATAATAGCATTTTACTTACTTTTTTTGAATCTTGATACAAGTTTTATAGGGACATGGACGTTAGTTACCAGTATTGTGAATTTAGGTTTTTTATTTTTAAATATAGGTCTTGATTCAATTCATTATCAATATTCAAGTAAAGAAAACAGTTCAGAATATTTTGGTACATTTTTTACACTAAAATTATCTTTACTTTCAATAAATGTCCTAGTCAGTATACTAGTTATCTTCTTTATTTCATTCTTCGAAGTTTGGAGTAATGATTTCTTATATTTAATTTTAATACTATTATTTTCAAAAATTGTGACAAATATAAGCAGTGTATTTTTGATTAATTTAAAATCAAGATTTAAAGTTTTTAAAGCGGAAATCCCTTCTTTCCTCATCATATCTGGAAAAAGTGTAATGGTTATTATTCTATCATTGAATTTAACCTACATTAATGATCCACTATTATTTCTTTGTGTATCAACTTTTGTATTTGATTTGTTATTATTACTTTTAATTTTGCTTGTTTCTAAGAAAGAATTCAAATTGAATAGACCCAGTAAGGCTTTTACACTATTATATCTTAAAGATATAATACCATTATTTTTTTTCTCATTTACTCTTGTTATAGCGTCAAATTTCGGAAATATATTACTTGCTGCTTCTTTCGACCATGAGACTTTGGGGAATTTCAGTTTTATTAATAATTATGTAATTCAATCCTTATTAGTAATATCTAGTAGTTTAGTTACAGTTTATCTAACTCTTTTTTCAAAATTTTTTGAAAAAGGAGATTTTGATTCGATTAAAAAAACTACATACATAATTGAAAAATATTCTTCAATTATATTTCTGGGAATTATTATAGTTGTTATATTAAACGGAAAACTAATACTCTCCATTTTACTACCCCAATATGTTGATACTGTTCCTATATTAAATATTATGGTATTTTTTCCATACTTAATGGCAATAACTCAACCCTATTCTTATCATTTTATTGCAGGAAAAAAACAGAAAATTAACGCTCAAATAAATATCTTTACTAGAATAATGATAATTCTTTTGATGATTTATTTAATCCCTACAAGTTTCTTTATTTTACCAACCCTGGGATTAGGCACTATTGGATATGCTATATCGCAGACAATTCCCTGGATTTTATGGGTTTTCTTAAATCGGTATTATTCTTATAAGACTTTTAATATAAAGCCTCAAAAGAATATAGTTTACCATATTCCGATTGCAATTATCTCTTTTCTAATTTCATTTGCTTTTAAACTTCTGATTTTTGAAAAGATATTCCAAAATCAAATTCTTTTATTAATAATAACAACTATCTTATCCTTAGCAATTTTTATCTTCATCTTGGTTGTAATTAAAGAATTGAAAAGAGAAGATATTAGATTTTTTTTACAACTAATTAAATTCCAAACATATAAAAATTCCTTAAAAGAAGAATTATTAAACTGAATGCTAAGTTAATATAATAGAATCTAAATAATTCAGTAAATTAGCCAAAATTTCAAAATCTCTTAAATATTAAAACCATATATTAATAAGGTACCTTGTATAATGAAAATTCCGTTAAATTAATAATTAATTCTCTAAAATAAGTATCATAGAATATATGTTTTTTCCATTGTTCTGAAACGTCAGAATTGTTAACGATAAGATAGTCTGCGTGCTTATGCCACATATAATGAAAAAATGCACCCACGTCTGGGAACGCAGAAAAATTGTAATCATAAAATGTCATGTCATACAAAATAGAATGGATTTCAGCTCGCTCTAGATCAGGACGAAATATTATAGAGTCAGGTTCTATGTTGTTTCTTAGGTATAAAATAATTTCTACATAATCTTCATCGTAGTAATAATAATACAAGGGATCTTTTCTCTCAATCTTTATAAAATAAAAATTGGTAAAAAGCATTAACAAAATAATCATATCTACTCTTAAAATCTTTGAAACTGGTTGATATTTATGTAGAATTGAAGAATAAAATTTTGATTTTTGTATAAGATAATTTGTTAGCTGTCTTGCAAGTTTGAGGATACTAGCAAAAAAGAAAGTAGCCATTATAATTATTGGCAAAGCAAACGTTTCTAAGGATCTATGTTTAAAATCATCAATAAAACCTATAAGAATGAAATGCGGTAAAAAAAAACTAACCAAAACAAATATAACACAAAGATTGAAGATAATAATTTTTTTTTTTCTATTAAAAATATTTACAAAGATCCCTAAAAATGAAGCAGTAAAAAACCATTCTATTGACTCATTCGTTAAATAATCCCATCTATTTAAAAGATCACTATTGATGAAATTTCTCATAAAATCAAAATTAAAAATTTGTAAAAGTCCAATTTTCAGATTTTTCATATTTATTTGGTTAAAACCATTACTATACTTTGCATTATTTATGAAATTTTCGTACAAATAATAAATATTAAAAATTTCCTCTGGATAATTTAACATATAGGGTACTAAGAGAATAATTATAACCATTAACATGCAAGAAATTGAGAAAAATCCTTTTAAAATTAATCTTTTATTTTTAATATTTGAAAAGAATTTGATGGACAAATAGATAATAAGAACAGGTAAATAGAAAAAAAGAGTTAAAGGATGGATTAAATAAATAGCTGCAATATTAAATCCAAGCAAAAAATAAGAGTAATTTTTAACAAGTACAAGAAAAGAAATTAAAACTATAATCGTAGCTAATGAAGAAGGAATATTTATGATATTTCTTGCTATGAAAGTATTTGATATTGAAAGTAACAATAATGAAAAAAAGATAAGATAGTTTTCTTTAAAAATTTCTTTTAAAATGAAAAATGATATTATAATATACAAAAGAATATAATAGAGTGAAGCCATTTTTATGAAGAGATATACAATTAAAGGATCAGGAAACAGTAATAAAAATCCTGAAGTAATAAATACATAACCTGAAGGATATCCTAATCCTAATCTAAAATCTGTAATTGTTCCATTATCTAATAAAAAGTATATATTTTCAGAATACGAGTAAGGATCTCTTCTTATTAAGCCAATTGATTCAGTGATTATATTCCAATATAATATAAAAGTAATAATATATGAAATTGAAATAATTAGAATTGAAATAAGAGTAGTTTTCCTTAAAAAAAACCTTTTAAAACTTAACTTGGTCTCCCTAGAAAACAATAATTTTCTATGTTTCTTTAAATAATAAATTAAAAAACAAATATCAATTAGTAGAATAATTATATAAGCTGTAAAAAAATTGAAAAGATCAAAGATATTTAGAATATAACTATAACTTATATAAATTGCCGTCCGAGACCTGGCCGCCCGCCGCCAGGTAGAAGGGGTTCTCTCTCAACTGGACCCCCATCCAAGAATCGTCCTCCCGGATTGCGAGGGCCTCTGTC
>JAZGEW010000090.1:0-12493 GCA_036478875.1 Promethearchaeia archaeon
CTCATAGTAATTGATGGAGGACAATCATTTATTTGTGAATGGAACGATATTGAAATTCAAATTCTGAAGTTTGGAGTCCGATATTATAGAGAACTTACACCATTCGAAAAATTCTTAGACATTATTGCTTGGAATATTGGCTTCATTCGCTTGATATATATCTCAATACCGATTATCATAATAGGATTAGTAATAATAAGAAAAAAACGAAAGAAAAGAAAATTGCATATTTCATTATTGCTCTAATACATTTTTACTTTTTAATGCTTTTATCGGTTGAACATTTTCTTTGTCATGAAAGCAAATCAATGAGTATTGATTAGATTATACACCTTGTCAGAGTTTTTTTTCTCTTCGACAATTTTATATTCAATTTCTTGAGATTTTCTGAATTTTTTAATTTCCTTAAATGCTTCAAGATCATAAGTAAACCTTTTTATAATTTCTTTATTTTTGCAAGGACAAATACAGGTTAATACTCTCAATGCAGTTTTCAATTTTGTATTACAACTCATCTATCCTTTTTTGCTGAACGTAGTGAAGCTAGATTAGGGCGTAGCTTTCCGACTGACCTTTAGGAAGGAAGGAAAACAAGAACTAATCGTATCCCTCCATTATATTTATGAAGCTGAGTTATGTTGCAACGCAACATTAGACCAAGACGTAGGTTTCCAAATGATATGAAATGAATGAAGGAAAGCAAGTATTGGTTGTATCGAAGCCGAAAAATAGCTCATTTTCTTTCTTTCTTCCTTAAATTGTTAGTTTAATTTCTCTATAATTCTTCTAACAATTTTATATTAAATTTTATGATAATAGATATTATTATTATCAAAAATATAAATATGCTCAGACTCTTCAATTCTCTAGACCATGTTTTATTGGAGTCTCTCTATTTCTCATTTTCTGCAGTTTGAATTTCGTAGTACAATTCTTTTTTTTCCGAATATTTTTATAAAGGAGAATTCATTAAGAATACTCAATCCAATCTATATAATTAAAAGACAAAAGAGAGAAAAAAATGTTATTTCAAAACTATGAACCTCTAACGAATTTTATGGCTTATCTGCCAACAATCATCTATTTATGCTTATACGTCGCAATGCTAATTTTTGGGTATCTCATCCGTAAAAAAAATTCATATACCTATGGGCTCTTCTTTATGATCTCAGCAATTTTTTCGATTGTATCAAGCATTATCTTTTTAGCCAGTAATTATCCATTTTTAGGGGATTATTTGTTTGTAAAACTTGGTCTTCCAGTCACCACAGTAATGATCATTTTTTTAATCGTTAGCTTTTTATTTATAGGTCTCAATGTTACAAGTACTGTATTTCTGCTCTTAGCAATTTACAAATTATATAAAACTCATACAAATTAAAGCTGATTCTTATTTCATTTTAGTTTAATTAATATAAAGTAAAAAAAGATAAAATTAGAAACAAAAATAAATTTTTACATTTTGTTACATAGTATTAGTATTCTTTTTATCAATATTGATATTCCATTTAAGACACCAATAACGTATTGTATGAAGAGATATTCTAATTCCAAACTTTTCATTATGTAATTGAGCAATTTTTTTATATGATAATGTTCTCCTTAAATTAGATAATTCTTTCTTAGAAAATTTAAGTTTTGTATTATAAATTATGAGAGCTAAATTTTTTCTCCATTGTTGCCGTCGATATTCTGCCATCTTTTCACCAATTAAATAAATTTTACGTTTTCTATATAAGCTATTTGAATAAACATCTAACATATCATTAAATACATCTCCACTTAGACCAAGATAATAAGTAATAACGGGTTTTTCAGCATATTTTCTATTATCTATCTTTTTACCAATGTTAAAACTTTGTGAATAACCAAGATCGTTTAAAATCTTTATAATATCTTTAAGGAATAAACGACTTTTAGAATAAATTGTAGGAGTACCTACATGTGATCCATCTCCATCAAAAAATCCTAGTAGACAAGCTAATATATATTCACGCTTGTTTAAAAAAGGGAATCTTATTTTTTCAGATTTTTTACCAAGAATGAAGCCTTTAGAGACTAAGTTATTAGCAAAATATACATTCGTAAACCGAGCACGAAAAGTACGCTTAATTATTTTTCTTCCTTTTTCATTATAAAATATTCTTTTATAATATTTTACATATTTTGGATTAAATCCTATTTCTTGTATGTATCTTTTTACTAGCTCTCCATCTTTAACGTCCATCTCTACAGAAATAAACTTGTCTACTTTAGATACAAATAATGAGCCATCAGCAAGCAAATATCCAAACCAATAAGCTTTTTTAATACTATCTATACTTTTAAAATAATCTAAGTCTATATTTGGATGAAATTTAAAGATTTTAAACCTTCGATTAGGTAAAATTTCAAGAATTGCAAAATAGTTGTCTACTATAGGCTTGACTTTTTTAAATTCTTTCTCTAATTTAGCCTTAAGAGCTTCTTCATAGCTATTTAATTCTTGCTTAAAAAGTAAAAATTTTGGGTTTAATTTGGATTTACCCTTGATATACTCATAGTGTCCGTTCGATTGTCCAAGAAATTCTTTACTAAAAATATCTTGTCTTATCTTATACCCAAAAATAGATTCCACTGTCTTCTTTAATAATATTAAAAATTTAAGGGTTACAGAGTCATATTTTTTTTCATTATTTATTATAGTTTTATTTTTTTCATTTTTTTTAAAATAATCAGTTAATATTAATTTTTTAAGATGCAAATCATAATCCCAACCCCATTTAATATAATTTTGAGTGTGTTGTCTGAAATCCTGTCCTAATAAAGAAATTAAATGTTCTGTTGGAAGCTTGCTTAATATAGAAATAAGATCTGTTTTATCACTTTCAGTAATTTTTAGTTTCTGGAGAATTTTATTAATTATTGATTTTTCATTTAAGCTCAAAGTTATATTTTTATATAAATTCTCATTTAAAATCTCCTTCCAATTTCTCTTAATTACTTTCTGAGTCTTTTCAATTTTTTTTAGATATTTTAATTTTTGAACAAGATGTTTCATAAATTTTTCTCTCTCTGCTATTATACGATTTTTATACCATCTAATATTATCATTATAAAAAGCTCTGAAAGCTCTCAAATTTTTAAATATCTCTGTTTGTATACCTGTCATTTTTTCTAACTTTTTAAGTAAGCCCTCTATTTCTTCAGTCTCCTTTATAGGTAAGTTTTTTCTTTTTAATACTTGAATAATTCTCCAATAAATCGCTTTAGCTTTACCATATTTTTTGATTATACTAAGTAATTCTTCTTTTATTTCTTTAGAAATTTCATTCTCATTAGCTTCATTAATCCATTTTTCCAATAGTAGTTCCCATTCTTCTCTGATTTCGCTTTTTCTATTACTTTCTGACTTTTTAAGAGTAAGTTTCTTTTGTTTTTCTAACCATTCTTTAAAACCCTTAGTTTCTTTTTTATTATAAATGGATCTTTTACCTGTCTCTTGACGATATCTTTCTTGTAATTCTAGTAATTTGCTTGAAATAAGTTCAACTCTCTGTTTTGTCTTCAATTTTTCTTGTTTCTTTACTTTCATTTTTTGCTGAAGCTGGCTTTGCGTTTGCGATTCCTGTTCAATAATTTCATTAACTTTTTCTTTTGATACTTCAGACGATTTATCAGTCTCTTGTTTTTCAGATGCCTTTTTGGCGACTTTCTGAGTTTGCTCAGAAGAAAAATCCGCTTTTGATTCATGGCTTTCTTCACCTTTTTCAGTTTCTATAGGATCAACAATTAGCTCTAATTCTTTAATCTCTTCGGATTTACTTTTCTTTTTTGTCTTTTGAGAGATTTCTGTTTTCTTTTCAGACTTCTCAGATTTTTTTGAAGCCTGTTTTTGAGTAGAAGTTGATTTTATGGTGTGGCTATATTCATAATGTTTGTATTCTCCTAATTCTTTAGGATCGGTAATAGGCTCTATTTTTTTTACTTTTATTGGTTTTTTCTTTTGAACAGGTGTTTGGGGTTTTTCTGTTTTCTTTTCAGATTTCTCAGGCTTTTTTTGAGCCTGTCTTTGTGAATATTTTGTTTTTAAGGTGTGGCTATATTCATAATGCTTGTATTCTCCTAATTCCTTTTTTTCAATAATAGGCTCTATTTTTTTCACTTTTATTGGTTTTTTCTTTTGAATTTGTTTTGGCTTTTTCACAGGTTTTTTTTGAGGTTTTCTAATTTGCTTTTGAGAAAAAATTGGATCATACTTTGTTTTTACTATATGCTGGTATTCATAATGCTTATATTCTCCTAATTCCTTTGGATCGGTAATGGGTTCAAGGCTTTTTGTTTTATTATGCTTCTTTTTCTGTGTTTTTCCTTGGTGTTGTTCTGGTATAACTTCTGACTCCTGATCTGGTATAACCTCCGATTCATGCTCTGGTGTAACTTCCGATTCCTGTTCTGGTATAATTTCTGATTCTTGCTCTGGTTCAGTATCAGGAATCTGATCTGTGTTTTCCTGCTGTTCATGTAATTGTTCAATATAATCTTGAAAAGGTATAAACTCTGGAGCTGGTTGGCGAGGTACTGGATCTCCAGTTTCTGGGTTAATAAGTTCCAATTCTTTCTCTGGCTCTTGTTCAGGTTGATTTTCTGGTTCACCTTCAGGTTCATTCAGGGGTTCTTGATCTGGTGATTGTTCTGTTTCTTGTTCAGGTTCATATTCTGGCTCTATTAGTTCTATAATTTCTGGTGGTAAAGCAGGTCCCTCTGGTTCACCTTCAGGAGTAACCAATTCATTAGGGTCAATTTCTGGTGATTGTTCTGTTTCTTGTTCAGGTTCATTCTCAGGTTCTTGATCTGGTGCTTGTTCTTGTTGTTCCTCTGGTTGCTCTGGTACGTTAATAGTAATTGTACCTGACTTACTGGGATTGCTTATTTCTTCAGAAGGTTTATCTGGTTCCTCGTCAGGTTCATATTCTTTGAATGGATCGTAAGGTTCATCATCTGGATTCTCATCAGGCTCATATTCTTTGAATGGATCGTAAGGTTCATCATCTGGATCTTCCTTAGGTTCATATTCTTTGAAAGGATCGTAAGGTTCATCATCTGGATCTTCCTTGGGTTCATATTCTTTAAATGGATCATAAGGCTCATCATCTGGATCTTCCTTAGGTTCATATTCTTTAAATGGATCATAAGGCTCATCATCTGCATCTTCCTTGGGTTCATATTCTTTAAATGGATCAAAAGGCTCATCATCTGGTTCCTTCTTAGGTTCGTATTCTTTGAATGGATCATAAGGTTCATCGTCTGGATCTTCCTTAGGTTCATATTCTTTGAAAGGATCATAGAGCTCATTGTCTGGATCTTCGTATGGGTCATATTCTTCAAAGGGATCATAAGGTTCATCGAGATTCTCTTCTGGAGCCTCATAGTCTGGAAGTTCATCGGGAACTTCATTAGGTTTCTCGCCTTCTGGCTTTGCTTCTGGAACTTCCTCAGGAGCATCACCGCCACCCTCACTACCACCCTCACTAATAATAATCTCCTCTCCAAGTCTTAATTTTTATAAAAGGAATCCATTGTATGAATTGTAAATTTACGGGCATTTACTCCATCAATCACTAAAGCACGCCGACCTATTTGGTTTGAGATATACTCTTGTTCTTCTGGATTAAGGGTAAACAGTTGTAAGCACTTTTTATCAGTCCTAAATAAAATTTTTATATTTGGCAGTGTATAGACAGCTTCAAATAATCTTGAAGGTTTTACTTCCGCAAGTATCAAAGAAATACCTCTACTCCGAAAAGCTGTTAAAAAAGCGCTAAAGACAATTTCTAAATGATGTCTTGATACTGTATCATCATCATCATAATTCTGGAAATGTGGTTTTTCTAATATTTCACTAATTTCATCTATCATGATTACATTATTGAGGTTACTAGTCCTCATTTCAGGCATAATTGTTCGAATCATCTGAAATATCGCATGTGTTAGCAATCTTTTACCATTTTTGCTGAATCTTGATAAATCAATAAAAACATTTTTTCCCTGTTGCCATTCTTTAAACCATTGTGGAATTGGACCTAACTTTAATATTCCCTCTATTATCGGTGAAGAAACAAGGCGTATTACACGATTCTTAATCGCTCTTGTAATATTCGTTTGATATTTAATGTGGTAAGGATGATCTTCAAACCATTTTAAAAGTTTTATAAAAATATCCTTGATTTTTTCCGGTGGTGATCCATTATCATTCATTTCCTGAGACAATACATTCTCCATATTTGTTACTACTATATTCTTTAGCCCAAGTGATGCAATAATATATCCTGCTACTTGTTCCAATGACTGTTCTAAATCCTCACCTTCAATAAAATATGGGACTCTGAATTTTGAGCTTCCTTTTTGTAAGACTATATCCGCATCAAACAATCCTTCTTCATTTTTTTTTAAAAGATTTATTATAAGAACACCTACCTTAGGAGCTCTAGATCTGAATTCATTCAATAGGAAAGCTAAGAATCTGGATTTTCCTGCCCCTGTTAAGCCTGAAATAAATAGGTGATGAACAAAATCATCTAAATGAAGATATGCTTTCCTTTCAGTTTTAACACCATTATGGTAAATATTCCCAAGCAGAATACGGTGATTCACCTCATGGGAAAGCGAGGAAAAACTGATATTTTCTTTGGGTAAAACATTCGCTTTCTCAATTGGCAAAGTATTTGGAATATTAAAATCAATAATCTCAGGATTTATAAAACCGGGTATGGCATCCTCAGGTATGTCTTCTAATATTCTTCTATAAAATCTCCCTGTATTTTCGTTTAAAAGATTTTTATGAAATGGTCTCCCCTCTAGAATTTTACCCCATGTATTGGATGAAACCTGTTTAAGATAAGCTCGTTTTCCATAAACATTCCTTATATCAGTAGTTAAATATTCCAAATATGATTTTAATTCTAAGAGTTTTTTGTTTTCATCTGAATTAATAAAATTAGAATCAATCTCTAAAAAAATCTTGATTTTATAATTCTCATCTAACTCTAGTTCACTTTCTAATTCTGTCCCTTCTATTTGTATTATTTTAGAATCATCTTTTTGCCATAGAATATAAACCTGAATTTTATGATTTCTATTAAAATTAAAAAGATTGATGATTTTCTTTAGTAGAAATATCTTTTTATTAAAATTAGGTGGAGGAAAAACTATTTCAAAGATTAATTTTTTTATATCTAATTCTCCCTCAGTAATAGGTTTAGTATAGACTTTTCCATTCAATCCAGGATAGATTTCCATTAAATAAGCTAATAAGCATATACCATCATTAATTGCTTTTTTCTTAGATTCTGCTCGTAAGAAGAATTCCCATGAAAAAGTCTCATCATCAATGAAGTATCTTACTCCATATACACGACTATCTCCAAAAGGATTACATAACCAAGAAAAATCTTCATTATCTTTTTCATTAGTATTAGGAATTTGGGTAATTTCAACTATAGTATGCCAAAACTCAACTTCGATTTTTTTCACCTCAGCCTTAAATTTTTATTAATTGCTAACAATATAAAGCGAGTATATTTAAAAGAAAAAGACTGATTAAAAAATTGGATTTGTTATTATTTGAGGCATCTGTTATATTTATCATAAGATTCTATAGACTACTTTTTTAAATTTTTTTTAAATTCTTATTTGGAATAGCAGCTCGGAAAAAGAAATTAATTATCTTAAATCCATACTTCCAAAGATAATAAAAAAGCATAATAAAAAGGTAGATGATAGTCTCATGAAGAATTGGTAGGTTTAACAATGGGATTACCAACCAAACTAGAAATATTGAAAGTATTAAAAGAAGAATCTGATATGTAGAATACTTAGGATTGTATCTAAATGCTCTTGGAATACATACTAAATCTGATGAAGAAGGAGCAGCGGAAAACATAATTGAAAGGATAATAAAAAGGCATACAAAAAATATAATTTCATTTGCAGGATGGATTACTTGATATAAAAGTAAAAAGAAAATCCAAAATGAAAAAAATAATGGAGCAACAGCAACTAATACAGCTTGGAGAAAACTTATCTCTTTTTCTCTTCTAATTGTTACACTCCCATAAAATTCATATTTTTTATATCCCGAATCTTCTTCTGATTTAATCTTCTCTAAAAGATTGACCCTTTCAACCGGAGTATTGGTAATAAGACACATTAACAGATGAAATAATTCGTGGATTATAATGCCTACGATCATAAGTCCAACAAAGATCTTTTTAAAAGGTTCAGGAACATACTTCAATAGCAAATATGAAACTACTATTGAAAACAGCAAAAAACCTATGATTATGGGTATTTCCTCAAACATTTTTTTTCAATTTAATTGATTTTTTAAAATTCAATAATGCAATTTAGATCAATTCCTTGCATCCATATTTAAAAAAAAAAGGTCAAGTTAAGAATGAGAATAAAAAAATAGGTTCTTAAATCTCAATTTGAGAAAATTTCATATCATAAAAGGAAGAAACGTAGTAAATCCCGTTAAAATCTCCGTAATTAGACCGGTAATTAACAAAGAAAAAGGAATTTTAGGATGATAAGAAATTCCGTGTATTAAATACCATATACTAATTATTAATTCTATAAAACCACTAAATGAAGTAATTGCTATACAATAATAAATTATTTGTTCATGTGGATACAAAGCAGAATTAAGATCCACTATTCTATTCATTACATATGGATCAACTTATCCATGAAAATTTATAAAATTAAAAATTTAAAAACCGATATAATACTATATTATTTTTAAAAAGAAGTCCGGTAGAGATGTTAAACTAGACTAAATCTTAAAGATCGTAAAACATTAAATTAATAAAATTAAGATCTTTATTACGCTTTAAAAAATTTTACAAAACTTAAGTTAATAATTTAATTTATATATATCAAAATTAATATAAATGGAAATTACATTATCTTAATATAGAGAAATGTTGTATTTTAAAGAATGGCTAGTTTTGTAAAAAAAGATATTTTTGATCATTTGCTAAGGCTTAATGAAGTAAATATCCCAGATTATCTCGAAAAAACAATAATAGACGAACTAAAATCTTTTGGCTTATCTGCAAATGATATTGAATTAGGGAAATCACAATTAAGCGATTGTTATTCAGCACTTTTGAATTGGACTCCTGCTACAATCAATTATTCAGATCCTAAAGTATATATTGGATATCTCGTTGATTATTTAAGAAAATATTTCCCACGGATGTGGTTTATTATGAACCATTTACTCCGTTATACTACCTATTTTGAAACTTTAAAATTATTAGGTAATGCTCCAATTAAAATTTTAGATATAGGTGCTGGACCTGGAACTATGTCTTTATCTTTAATCGAATATCTTGAGTATATAAACCAATTGGGAATATTCAACTTTAAGTATATTATTGACGTAATTGAAAAAGAAAAGAATTTTTTAAAATTCATTGAAAACCTTGAAGCAAATATTAAAATTCATAATGAAGATCTCTTTAAGAGAATTAATATTAATAAGCCATTAAGTCCCTCTATGATTGATTTTGAAAAGCTTAATGAGACACTAAATAAAAATTTGAATTCAGAAACATATGATATTATAATTACTTCTTTTGTTTTGAATGAAAATACACCAAATAAGGAAATAATGAAAGAATATTTCCAGATTTTATCCAGTCATTTAAGTGAAAACGGAATAATTGTATTGCTTGAAGCACCCTCAGTTCATCTATTTAATTACCTTGAAATAGATTTTATTAAAGAGATCGGTTTAATCAGAAGTGCCCCTTGTCTGAATGCAAACCGAGTTTATGATCCTAATGGACTGTTAAACTATCCATTCTTTAAACCTTGTGGAGATTTATGCACATTTCAAATAAGTCCAGAAGAGAGACACCGTTTTTGTTATTTAGTATTAAGCAAACAAGATTTAACAATTGATTTTTATAAAACGGAAATTCAAAAATCCATTGAGCTTTATCAGAGACATAAAAATCTGATTAAATTAACGCAGACAAGGAGACAGGCTATTTTAAACGAGCAAGGAAGGGAGCTAGTCAATATGGTAGGGCTTTTTTCTGATCAGAGTTGGAATAATTATTATTTCTGCAATGGCGGTTGTAAATTCCAAATTTCTAACTACAGAGGTACTGAATTTAATAAAATTAAAGAAGGTGATATCGTTCTATTTAAAAATATTAAGTTTGATGGACCTTTCCGCAAAATAAATACTAAAGTTCAACCGCCCGTACTTAAAAATAATGCAGAATTAGGATTTAAATACGGTGAAAATGGACCACATGAAGAACAAAGCGAGTTTGAGGTTATTCCCTATTTCTTTAGCGATTAAGAATTAAATAAAACTTTAAAAATTCACAATTTTTGTCGTCTCTTTTACCTTAACTAATTATAAATGCTTAGATATTTATGTTATTAGAAAAGGATAATCCTCAAGAATTAACTGAATTGGTGAAAAAATTATTAAATCGCCTTTATGAAGTTAAGAAACAAGAAGATATTGATCCAATTGTATTCGAACTTCAAAAATTAGGATATAGGTTAAATTCCATCAATAACTACACATATATGCTCATTAGCACTTTTATTAAAAATGATGCTCATTATGAACTTCAAATACCTTATTATAAAATTAACGAGGACATTTTAGAACAATTAAAAGCCATAATGGAGGAATATTTCCATTATGTATCAGAAAAAATGCAATTTCAGAAAGAAAATCCTTTAGATATTGATATGGAAGAAATTGATTGGGATGATATTTATAGATCCAGGATATATGCGAAATTATCATTACAAATGATAATAGAATTATTATATGAAAAATTATATGAAGAACTAAGTAAAGTCTGTAATATTACTGAAATGATTGAAATATAAAAATCAATCTCTGTTCAACTATTTTTCTTTTAAATAAATTTGTTATTTTTAGAGCCTATACAGTTCCTATTATAGTTTAAATCAATAAAAGAAAAAGAACAATCAAAAAAGTATAAGTGCTGTAATAATTGACAACAAATTAAAAATTGGATGGAACCATCGTATTTAATCATATATCGGAAGAGTTTTTAACAGTAATTATTCTAAAGGAGAAATCTATTACTTATGCGATTGGTGATATGAGATTATTATCGTAAATCACAAAATCTTCACTGTTCTTCGATTTATTAACTTATCAATAAATATCCTTACATAGGAATGAAAAACAAAATTTTAAATAATAAAATGGTGTATAAAAAAAATCTAAATTTGCTAAAAAATGTAATAGAAATTAAATTTGGTTCTAAATCTAAGCTTTCACAAGTCATCCAAAAACCCCTACCGCACATTTTAGTAGAATCTAAAAAAGAAATCCACGGATGGTGGAATACCACCACAGATCAAGGGAAACGTGCCTGCACTTCTGAAAGGTTGTTAATTAATCCCTATAATGGATGTACTTGGAATTGTTTTTTTTGCTATGCTCACGCTTTATGGGGTTATTTTAATTTATTTCAAGAAGGAGGGATTATTACTGTTTTCAAGGATTTTAATAAAATGGTGGATAAACAATTGAGCCCTCTACTATGTGCTTCTTGCGGTTATATTTCACCAATAACTGATCCATTTCAACCAATTAATAATAAATACTACTTAACTGAGAAAACCATGGAAGTGTTCTTAAATTATGATTTACCCGTAGAAGTCATAACGAAAGGAATTATTTCAAAAGAAGCACTTAAAATAATGTCAGAGCACCCTTATCATCATAGTTTTGGACAAGTATCAATTCTTACTTTGGATAACGATCTAAGAAAGAAGTTGGTAGGAGGAGGTGGAGCAAATACTAAACAATTATTAAAAAATATAGAAAATTTAGCAAATCATAACATTCACTCAGTATGTCGAATTGATCCAATTATTCCATTTATAAATGATGTCATAAAAGATATTAAAGATATTATTAATGCTGCGGTAGATGCTGGGGCAAATCACATTGGAACTAGCATAATGGATATCCCTATTTTTATTAAAGATAAGATTTTTAACAACTTGATAAAGATTAAAGGGGATAAGATTCTCGATAGGTATAATTCACTTTATACAGAGAAAATAACCTCAGACCTTCACGCAGATATAAATTATAGGAAAGTGCTTTTAAAAGAAATCAAAAAATACTGCCAAGAAATTGGAATTACAATGTCAACTTGTATGGAATTTGAAATTATTAATCAAGACAATCAGATTCATTATAGAAGCCTAAATGACAATCACCAATTTATGACCTCAAACAATTGCGAGGGGATTGACATTCCTATTTATAAAAGAAGGAACGTTAAAGAAAAATTTAAACCCGTAAAATGTAAGGGTGATTGTCTATATTGCAATTTAAATCCAGTTCCGTGTAATATCCTCTCATTACAAAAAGCTAAAAGTTGGAAGTTGAAAAATTATCGTGAATGGAGTAAATTGATTGAAAAAGCAA
>JAZGEW010000091.1:0-22887 GCA_036478875.1 Promethearchaeia archaeon
TGTAGAAGATTTTTAAGATTAAATTAATCGCAAAAGCACAGGGGGGAGGGAAATACTAATTATTGGAAATGATGGGGAAAAAGATATATTTCTTTTTTGTTTATTATAGGGTAAGACAAAAATTAAATGATAAAGAATGACAAGTAATTATCATATTTATAGGATTTTATATTTAAATTGTAATAAAGTAATAAGATTAAAGGAAAATATATATATTCTACCTTCTGAAGTTCAAGAAATTGGAGCAAGCATTTACTTTGAAATTAACTCATTTTCATATTTATTAATTAAGACTAACAATGAGGACGATAATGAAAATTTAAGACAAACACTAGAATTAATTATCTCCTTTTTTTCCTTACTCCTTGGAAATCAATTTTATTCAAAAGAAAATTATCATTTTTATTTTGAAAATAAAATACTACTTAAAAACGCTCATTTATATCCAATTCCAGAACCTTTTGTTGAAAAACACCACTCTTCCCCTTCAAGAGTATCAATCAAAATTATACAATTTATTTTTAAACAATGGTATAAAGATATACTTGATAATCGAGTTAAAGATTCAGTATTTCACATTATCGCAGAATTAAATGCGGGATTAAGAAATACTCTATTTGAAATTAGTGCGGGGCTTTTATGGAATGCTTGGGAACACTTAGCTTCTAAGTACTGGAAAATCGATAAGAATGAATTGTATGTAATTAAAAAAGATAAGTTCAATGATTTTATTAAAGTATTGAAAGGTACAGCTAATAATTTCATTGATGGGTTAAAACCTGGAGATATTTTACTTAAAAATATCTTAAATGGAAGATATGACTATAAAAGTCTGTTAAAACGAGATCTTTCTAAAGATACAGCTAATTACAGTCCAGCAAACTATAGAATATATCAAATGTTTGATAAGGAAGGTGAAACATTAGCAAATCAAGAAATTGATTTCATCACTATTATGAATAGGATTAGAAATGACTTGTATCATAAAGGTTTATCATTAAAAGAGATAGGAGAAAAGGAGAATATAAACCCCGTAGAGTTCTTGGTAAAGTATAAATCATTTTCTTATCGTAAATTCTTGGAATTTTTTGGAATTATTAATAAATTCGCTAATTATGCAGACGGTTTATTTCAATGGAAAGATGAAATTGTAAGAGGATCTAATAATCAAGAATTTATTGAGTTAAATGATAATTTGTTAGAATTGTATAAATATATCAAAAGATTGAATAAGATTAATGGATTTAATAAAAAAGCTGAATTAAGGTGGAATAACAAAACCAATAAGATTCGTGTAAAATTTTTATATGATCTCCTAGAAAATGATCATTATGTAATTATGACACATTTACCAATGGATTATAAAAAAAAATTATATAATAATGTTGTAATTTGCACTAAAAAAAATAATCAACCCGAGGATTTAGTAAGATTAATTCAACCTACAGAAGTAATTATAGATTTAGGAGATTTTCGTGCAACAATCATAATTAGAATTAATAAACCAACTGAAACTAATTTTGATTCTATAAATATAATAACAAATAGAAATGATCCCAATGAGTTTGCAAAATTCCCCATTGGTGATATAATTTTTGAAAAGAAATAGTTTTAAAAGAGTTTGATAAATAATTTTTTCCCCGAGTAATGAGGGGGCAATACGGGGGAGGGAATGAAATTAATTTAAAATAAACTTCATTAAAGGAGAAAACCTTGAAATTCTAATATAAATAATCCTCTTCTTTAGTATAAAAATCATCTTTATTAACTTTTATCTAATATCAAATCTTTTTCTATCTTCTTTTTTAGCCTCAGGGTTTCTTCTTAAAAATTCTTTAGCAATTTCAAAATTGTTATCTCTGGAAAAGATATATTTGTTAGAAAATGCGGTTATATGTTCATTAAAATAAATAATATTAGGTTCAATTGCTTTTTTCTTTGGACTAACTATTAATTCAACTAAATATTTTGGATACAGAGTTTTGAATTGAGGGTATTGATCAAATACAGCTAACTCTTTCCCCAAGGGTGTGAGATCATAAAGTATTAAACATATTTCCGGAGATAAGGGAAGATTTATTTCTATCCCTTCTGATAGATATCCTAATCCTTGATTGATCGCTTTCTTACCTGTTAATTTCTGAATTGTATTAATATAGGAATTGTTCTTTACAATTGGATGGTCGGAAGTGTAATAGGATAAACCCGTATCGTTGATACAGAGACACCAGTGATACTTAGCAATAACAGGTGCAAGTTTTTCAAACCTCATCATCATCCCCATTTGAAGCGCCTTCAATGCTTCCTCATCGTATTCTACTGAGAATTCCTCCCCTTCTAATTCAGGGTATTGATGCGGTATAAAATCCTTTTCGATGATTTTTTTAGTTAATTCCTCGAAACTATATTTAAGCTCATTTCGATATTCCCTTGTTCTAAGGTCTTGAACCAGTATCCATTTAGCAACATTTTCCTTCTCACTTTTGGTTAAAAATTCTATATCATTATTGTTAATTATTTTCTTAATCAGAGCGATACCATTAGTTTCAATTTCATTTGCAAGCCATTCTTCAATAAATTGAGGATAGAAATAGTTTTCGACAGCCACAATTTTAATAGGAAGTTTTTTAATTGTCTCAGTGGCTTTATTAAATCTCCATATGAAATACTTCTCGTTCTCTAAAAATGAAAAATTTTTAAGATATTCTTTTTGCACAATATGAGTGTGTTTTGTCGTTTGTTTGCCCATATTAGTCAATTATTTCGTGTGTACTCTATATAAAGAAATTATAAATATATTATTTT
This sequence comes from Promethearchaeia archaeon, assembly GCA_036478875.1. GTDB lineage: Archaea > Asgardarchaeota > Lokiarchaeia > Sigyniarchaeales > SOKP01 > Loki-b32. Next base: position 2,806 of record JAZGEW010000091.1, read on the forward strand.
TTTACTTTATTGTTAAGGAGGGAATAGAATTAGTGATTGATCCGATTAAAAAATACTATTGATTGAGAGGAATATATACAGAATAAAATAATCCCCACCTTAGCATCTGTTCCGCATCCAATTTTTTAGGAGGGGGCACCACGGGGGAAGGAGGTAATAATGAAAGGAAAAAATTTTAAAATTTAGTTCATTTCTATAATTTTTTAACCTTAATTTTCAATTCTATGAGATCAGAAATACCTTTCCTAGTCCAATCTATAATAGCTTCATGGTGGGAACGGTAAAAACCAGGGATCAATTTTTTAATTAAATTAATCAGATCTGTAGGTACTTGGACAGATTTATAAGTTGATTTTTTATTTATATTTGTTCTTGGCATCTCAACTAGTCTCCTTTTAGTTTCTATCTATCATTCTTTTAATAAGAAGAATTGTTTGACAAATTATCTAAGCTATGATCATATCTTCTATTAATTATTTAAATAAAACCTATTTTATCAAGTTCAAATCCTTAATAGCACTAAATTGCCTTATACAATTCCCTTACAATTCATAATAAGCCCAAAAAAAAATATTATTCTATTACTCATTTAACCAATTCACAAACAATTCAGAAATCCCCATTCCCATTCCCCCCGCAATTGGTGTAGAATTGACAGAATTCACCAAAGAGAATGTTGAATGCTGCGGAGTTCCTCAATCTGTAATGAAATGCAATGCACGTCCTAGAAAACTAATCCATGTTTGACCACCTCTAAAACGAGCATAAAATGCGTTTTTATTCAATTATTGCAACATTTCTGTTATAATTGGTGATTATTCTTCGAATAGTGCCATAATTCCATCCTAAAATTTTCTAAAGCATAATATAAATACAAATATGAAAATATTAATTAAAACATAAATAAACCACTAGCCACTTTAATTTTTAATTTTAAACAATAATTATAACATACTGGCAAGAATTAGTAATAAAACTATTTAAAGGTGGACTAGATTGAATAATGAAGATATTTCAAAATTTTTAAAAATTATTGCTAGAAATATGGAAATACAGAGAGATGATATATGTCCCTGTGGAAGTGGTAAAAAATTTAAAAACTGTTGTGTAAGCAAGACAAGAGAAGAGATTTATTCAGAAATTCATAAGAATCTAAAAATGCAATTAATTGATGATATAAAAACTAATTATAGAGATAATAGTTTTATTATCTTTGAATATAATGAACCTCAATATTGCTTTAGTTGGACTTTTGGGGATTATCTTACGAATGAATGGGCTTTATACATTCAAAGAAATAACATTGATATTGATGATAAAAGATTTATTGAGATTTGTAATGAATTATTAGTTTATTTTGAAAACGATAATCAAGTTAAATATAGAAGTAATATTTTACGGGACAAAAATAATAAAATAAAAGAAGTAGAATTAATATTCTTAGCATATAAAAAGGAGTTAGTAATTAAAACTTTAAGTAAAGGAAATTTTTTTGGAGCTGATATAAATTTAATTCAATATAAATTAGTCCAAGAAATAGCACAGTCATTAGAAAAATTTTTCAAAGAAATGGGTTATACAGCATCATTTCCCCGTGAAATTATAAATCTTGAAACAGCCTATAAAGATTTTCTGGGAGAATTTGAAAAGAACTTTTGTTTGGAATTAAAAAGTGGTCAAAAACATCTTTATACTACAACAATTATGAAAGAAGTAGAAAAAAAATGTGATAGTCCAATAGAAAAGAAAATAGCTTATGAATTGCTATTAAATAATATTCCTTTTACTCAACATGAAGAAATTTATAATGATTACCCCAAAAAAAGTAAGAATCAGAATTATTTTACGAAACCAGATTTTTTCATTCATGATCCATTTGAACCTATAGCAATTTATTGTGATGGATTTCAGTTCCATGGAAAAAGTCCAGAACAATTAACTCGTGATAGACGAATTGATAGGAGATTACAACAACTAAGAATAAAAGTTCTACGATTTGTTGGCACGGAAATTAAAAATAATTTGGAGAGGTGTATTGAAGATATTAAAAAAGCATTTATTGGAGAAGTTTTTGGTAAAGATCCTCGTAGAATAATACTTGATAAGTTATCTAAAATTGATCCGAAAAGTTTTTCTAACAATGATTGGGAAACAAAATTTTACAATGGAATAATGGAATGGGTTAAAGCAGGTAAACCCACTACCATAAAACAAGAAAGAATAATCCATCGTCTTTATAAAAAGACACTAAATTATAATAATAAAAATAATTGAGAACTTTTAGATATTTAATTCTAAGCTTTAAAAAAATACTTGATTATTAAAAAATAGAATTAAGTCTATAATTTAGTTAAATACTAAATTATAAGAGTGTTATAAATACAAGAGATTTCGGTCTATTTGGATCATTTAGGAATTTCTCAATCATTTCTTGGGTAATTTTTCTAACATTTTGATCGGATTTTACTAGGAAATCAGACTCTGAATTTACCTTTTCATATGATTTTTTTTTTAAATAGAATGACCATTTTATATACTTAAATTTGAAAAGATTTCTCTAAATCATGACTCCTACCAATCACCAAGGATAGATTTACAACCGCTTAGCTTGCTTCCATAGTGGTATTTATCGTTTTCTGGTAGGAGTCATCTTTTCTTTATATGAATAAGAAGTTTTATTAAGTCTAATCCCTAAAGCTTCAATTACCTTCTTTTCTACAGGATCTAATCCCTCCGATAAAATTGCTTCAGCTATGTTTAATCCATCTGGAGTAAGTGAAATTCTATGACGCGAACCGTTATTATTAAGATTCTGAACAAATTTTCTCTCAATGTATTCATTATTGGTTAAAAATGAAAGAGCTTGAGAAATTCTACTCTTAGACTTATTAAACCTCTTAATAAGATCTTCTGTGAGTACCTCTTCCTTGCTAAATCGCTGTTGCCGGAGATATAACAGTATTCTTGTGATAAGATGTGGATAAAATTGCTTCTTTTCCTTTTTTGATAACACAATTATTTTCTAGTTTAATATTTATAAACTACACTCTCTATCAAAAATAGAAAAATTAGGCAAATCCATAGATTTTTGATTGTTAAATAAGGGTACAAAAAGTGAAGTTTAATCAAAACTAAACTAGTTTAATATTATATAAACTTCATAGATCCACCCATTCAAGGAATAGATATATATAATAAACCTCAATATTAATATAATAAGATTGCGCGTTATTGTAATCTTACTCATCAGTTTACAAGTTTAAAAAACTGATAAAAAACAAAGGATGGAAAAAAAATTAAAGAACAAGGTGTCATATAAACGTTAAAAATTTTTGAAATTTTTGCACAATTAGTTGATTTTTTAACAAATTGTCTATTTCAAGCAGGAATTTGCTATAAAGTGTCAAGAGCGGAATTTTCAAGGAAGTTGGGTTATGCCGAGACTTACATAAAATATAGAATTTCAGAAATTAAAAGTGGAAAAATTAACATTGAAAACAGTAAAACTTTATTTAGCAGAATATTGACAAAAATTCATGAAAGATATGCTCAAGATTTATCTACTTATTGGGATGTTATTTTAGAATTTTATCAAAATTGTTATCAAAGAGCTTTTCTCGATGTACCAACAATAAACTTTGAATCAATTAAAAACCATAAAAGAGAACTAATTGATGATATAATAATTATTATAAATGAAATATTCCCAAGAATCAAAATCTTTGATATAGACGTTTCTCGAATACTTTCCGACAATAATAAAAATTGGATTAAAGATTATTTCATTAAGAATATTCGTATTGATAAACGCCCTGAATCCTCTACATTAATATCGGCTATTTATCATCTAAGGAATCTTGATATTAATAAACTGATTGAAAGAATTAAAAATATTACATTTGCAAACGAATGTCAATTATCAAATCTAAAACAGACAATTGAGAGTAAACTAATCGAATTTATTTTTCATAACAAATATAAAGTCAAACACATAGATGATAGTCATCCTAGTGGAACAGATTATTTCAGACCTGAGTTTGAATTAACTTTAGAAATTTCTATAATAGTCTCTTTAGCTAAGAAAAAATTCAATGAAATAAAAAAAGTTAGAAGATTTCTTAAATTTGAAGGATTTGGTTATCTCACAAAAGTTAGACAACATTCATGGGAATCACTCCTGATGATTTTAAATAATTTACGTGATTTAATTCCAGTACATTTATATAGAAAAGCATTTGAAACTGTTTGGAAATATATAGAAACTCGAGACATTCAACCCATTTTACCAAGTGAGTATCATCCTAATTGGGACGATGAAGATATGAAGAAATTTCACATCATCATTACACTTATCAGAGATTTAGGCTTAGGTATTTTAAACCTTGAACCATTACCCACCGAAAGTTTTAAGAAGTTGAGCTATAATGAATGGTTTACTTTTATTAGACATCATATTTACTTAAATGATAAGTATTCAATCGATGTTAATAGAATAGTTTTAATTATTCTCAGCTGGCACGCCTTACATGAACAGAAGACTAATATAATCTTAAATTTAATGAAAGATAGATGTAATCTAGTTTTAGAATGTCCTAAATACTATAAAGAAAATGTAGAAGATTGGAAAGTAAATTGGCAAGAGTACCTCAAAAGGCGAAACTATTTAATTGAATATGGTATAGAGAACTTCATAAGGAAATACTTTACTGATAAAAACGGTAATAATTACTTAATTAATAGATTTTTTAAGAACGCTACTTTTGGGCATATTGAACAGGAAATTATATTTTTGATGCAGAAATGGATTGAGAAAAATCGACCAGCTCCCATTTTAAACACGTACATATTAAACAGGCTCTTCTTTGGCACGCCAAATCTATTAACTAGTGGATACATTGAAAATAAATTTTAAATCTTTTTTTTTTTTTTTTCCATACCTTTAATATAATTATGAAACATGAAAGAAGAATCATTATACGAAATAAGCAGCTGAGAAATATAAGAAATAACCTCAGAGAAATTATAATTAGGTCAATTTATGACGAGATAGAGATTTTAAGTACTTACTCTAGCTTATACGGAGCAATTCTTGATTTAACTCCAGAAGAGCAGAAAGAAGTTTTTTATTTAGAAGGAACTAAACATGAACTTCGAAAAACATTACATAAATCTGTTTGTGTGTGCCCCCTTTGCTCCCAAAGTGATAAAGATATGGTATTCATCCCATTACATGAAACTTGGTATTGTGTTGAATGTCAAGAAAAAGATCTCATTTGGTATCCCTCACATAGAAGCGAAGAAGATAGAAGACAGCATGATTATATAAATTGGTATCTTGAACAAAAAGAAAAGTTTATGAAAAGATTCCTTAATAAAGATAAATCAAATTCAAATAAATAGATTCGCTATCTTTTTAAAAAGAGTGGTCTCCTAAGAGATCTTTATACTCTCCTCCCACGATGCCCACCCTTGCGCCTACAGTGGTCATGAGATTTAGGGGTTACTTCTTCAATCCTACCTACTCTTAATCCACTTCGCGCCAGAGCGCGTATGCAAGCTTGGGCTCCAGGACCAGGTGTTTGAGATTTATTTCCTCCAGGAGCTCTAACTTTGATATGAATTCCTAGAATTCCTTTATCTCGAAGTTCATTCGCAACTCGGAATCCGGCTTGCATTCCGGCGTAAGGATTACTCTCATCACGGTCGGCTGAAGTTACACTACAGAAATTGTAGAAGTATTAACCACCATACCGCCAGAGCATTTAGCGAATGTCTCAGCTCCGCTGAGATCCGTTGCTGTTACAATCGTGTTGTTATAAGAACTGAATATATGTACGATTGCCCATTTAGTTTCATCTTTACTCATAATTATTACCTACTAACTTTTTTCTTTTGGTACTGATAATGGACTATTAGGAGCGTAGTTAATTAGGTCTTCTTCCTCTTTTTTCACAATATAGGAAGGAGCATTAATTTTTTTTCCTTTAACTTGAATGTGTCCGTGGGTAATATATTGTCTTGCTTGGTAAATTGTGCTTGCGAGTCCTTTTTCATAGACAAGAGTTTGTAGTCTTCTTTTTAGAACATCTTCTACTGTCAGAAGGAGTAAATCTTCGAACTCTGCGCCTGGTCCTATAATTCCTAGGCGATTTAATTTTTTAATTAGAGTTTGTTGAACATCTACAGCTCTTTCTTTAGATAATGTTCTTGATTGTCGAGCGAGACTACGCCAGTTTCCTAGCATTGTACGTATTTTCCAGTATTCTCGTTTATTTCTAAGTCCATATTCACCGAGAAATTTGAGTTCTTCCATTATTCGTTCTTTTTGAAATGGATGTTTTGGTTTTTTAAATTTTTTCTTTAAACGTCTTGGATCTCCCATTATAATACCCTTAACTATTTGTATTGACCTTTTTTCCTTCGTACGACACCAACTACTAAACCATGACGGCCGGTACTTTTTGTTCTTTGGCCTCGTACTTTTAATCTTAAATGGTGGCGAACACCTTTATAAGACTTAATTTTTTTCATTCTATCTATGTCTCTTTTAACGGTGATTTCTAATTTATTTCCTATGATATGAAGATCTTCGCCAGTACGTAAGTCCTTTGGTCTATTTACCATCCAATTAGGAATTCCATTTTCAATCGGGTTTAGAATTATTTCTTCTACTTGATTCAATTCTTTTTCAGAAATTGCACCTATCCTTAGATTTGGATCGATTCTTCCTACTCTTACAATAGCTTGGGCGAATCTCCTACCTATACCAGTAATTTGTGTTAGACCATGCTCAATTTTGGCATTACCATCTACTTGTGATCTTAGTTTACGAAAGAATACTTTTTCTCGGAAATTTTTAGGCCGAATAGCAGATAAGGAACTCATTTGAACTCAATCAATTAATATTATGTTTTCTTTTTTGATATACTGGTAGAAAATACAGAATTTAATATTAAATTTTTGGTTTTGTTAAAGAATGAGCCAATAGAAAAGGTAAGTACCATAAAAAATAAATTTAATAATTGGCGACTCTTTTATTCTCTTCCAACTTGGAGTTAATATGCATTTTTGATAGAATCAGTCTTATCTTGATTTATTTAATTATCACTAAAACTTAATAATAACCATTTCACTAATTATTATATGAAAGGTAAAACAAGCGCAATAATAGTTTTGGTTAGTGTTGTGGCTTTGGGGACTGTAGGATACCTTACTGGGGTTATCGACATCAACTTTCCGGATAATTCAAGTGAGTCTAACGCAGAATATCTAACAATTTACATAAATTCCTATAATTTTACTCAAATTCTTCTACAAGACTTTACCATTAATTATACGATTGATGGTTTTGGAACCTTTGATCTTTATCAAAACAAATCAAGGATAGGTGGAACCACTCAGGGAGTAGAAGGACTTAAAATTCCTGCTTGGTGTTCCCTTAATTTTACGCCTGCAACAGTGTTAAAAGACCATATTGGACTAGGGATGAGTGTCAACGAGCCAATCACGTCTCAGCCCGAAGATGAGGAGGAGGAACCCATACAGGCACGCCCTAGACCTGATTGTTGGGTGTTTGATTTCGACGACAAACTAACCGGAGTTAATATTATTACCACAGTGATTATCTCCTTTAGTAATGTTGAAGCAATAGGCGTTTTCCACGATTATCCTCCAAATGATCCCATTTATCTTAATTCTGCAGAAACATTTCTTCAAATTCAGTTAAGTAAAAGTGGTGCTATAGTTCCTGCAAATGAGCTTAGTGCTGAAGATCTGACAGTTATTACGAGTGGATTGTTTGAATTCACTCCCGACGATGATTGGGGATATTCAAACTCGGTAACTCAAAGCTTATCATCAATCTTTATGATTACGAATGCTGAGGGACAGGTTGTTAAGCTCTCAGAGATCTAAATTCATTTGGACATCCTTGGAGATATGAGTCAAATTTGTTAAGGAAAGAGAGATAATTTTTTTATATTTTATCTTTATTTTTGAAGCTAACTTGACATCCGAATCAAACCTATGGATCCAATTGAAATATCAGCTGACTCGGATGTTAATCATAACATATTTCACAATCCTCACGAGCTAAGTGTGAAATCTCCTTAATAGGGATATTTCATTCTTCTCCCTTTTTAGTGTACACAAATAAAGTAGGTAAATTAAAAGTAAAGGAATCAATAAAAAAAATTTTATTGAATTATTTGAAAGAAAAATGAGAGAAATTATTGATAATTTTTACGAGACAAGAATAAAGGAACAAGAAGACACGTTATATTATGGACTTAGGAAAGGGATATCCAAATATTTTTTTTATACTCTTGCCTATATGGTTGTTATTTTTATAATTTGTTTTGTTATTTTCAATTTATATGATTCACCAATAGGATTTTTTATCGTTCCTTTTTTAATCATTATTGGAGTAATATATACTGGATTTTTGATTTATGCCTATAGAAAGCTTTATTTAAAAACTTCAAATAAAATTTCAATAAAAGAAAGAATCTTAAATAGGCTAAATTTAGAAGAGAATAATGGGATTGATAAACCTAATGTTCGTGCCGCGGGTGGGCTGTATTTTGTTAGTATATTCATAGCAGTTATATTGTATTTATATTCTTTTTCAAGTCCAAATCCAAGTCTTATGGTAATCATCTCTAGTGTAATAATGTTTATTATCATATTCCTTATTTATCGAGCGTTTCTAGTACATAAGACAGAATTAACAAAAGATTTTTTTATTATCAAAAAACCAATTATCTTCCATAAAACCTTCTTAAAATGGAATAATATTGATTCTGTAAAAACCACGTTAAAGTATCACCAGGTCATTGAAGGTGGGACATCATACACAACACATAAATTAATAATAAACACAACTTTGCATGAAAAACCATTGAAAATATATTTAGGGAGAAAAAGAAGTTCCGCGGCTATGAAAGTTTTAGAAGAATTCTTAATGTATATGATAGAGTTATAAGAACTGTGATAAGATCGTGATAAATTAAATTTTAGCAATATTGGAATTGGAATTCGTCTAAAATGCACAATCTTAAAATAATAACTTAGTTGATAAATAATATAAAAATCTTAAAATTTGATAACCTAGTAAATTGGGATTCTTTGATTTTCTTCTAATTTTGAATTAATGTGTTTTTTACTTTTACTTTTCTTGGAACCAGCAATTTTTTGTAATAGTGGTAACCCAGGTTTTACATCTTCTATCGGTTTGGATTCAATTAAGTCATTTTTTATTAATTCATTATATAGTTCTTTTCCTTTTTCAGTCCTAATAAGTACAGTATTCCATCCTGATGGAGAGCCTATAGATCCAATTGAAATATCTGCAGATTCTGAAGTCAAATCATAACATATTTCACAATCTTCTCGTCCTAAATGAGAGATTTCTTTAATAGGAATATTCAATTCATCTCCTTTGTGAGTATAAACAAAGAATTTTCCTTTATTGATATCCATCTTTTTAGCATCATTTATATCTACATTTAGTTTCTCACAGATTTTTAAGAGGGATTCATAAGAAAAAGATTCCATACAGAATATTCCAATTTTATATTCGATATTATTTAAGGAGGGAAATCCAATATTATAGATCTTGGATTTAAGGAGTGCTTGCATTTGACAAGGTACTCCTACTACAGCAATTTTTTTGCTTGTAAGCTCATTTTGATTTAGTAATTGCAAATTTGGATTATTTACGTATTTAGTTCCAGCAGTAGAAATGATTTCTTCTTTACTTTTAAGTAGTATTGGTTCAGGTCGCCATAGAGTATTGCTCATTTTCGCCCCTAAAGCATAATCTATTTCATTGTTATCAAAAAGATAATGTAAGCAAGTACTTGAAATACCTCCATCTTGGCAAATATCTGAAATTTCTTTTATTTTAGTTCTTGCAGAATAAGCTTCAAGAAAATGTCCTATTTTTGAATATTCTTTTATTTCAGAAGTGCCTTCTAGTGTCATATTTAATAATCTTTCTGGGAGATATGTTCTAGGGCATATAAAATAACATAGCCCGCAGTGTATACATTTATCTTCATCAATTTTTCCAAAACCGTTATATATATGAAGACAATTTACTGGACAAATTCCAGCACATAAACCACAACCTGAGCAGATTTTAGAATTAAAAATAACAGATACAGGTTCATATATAGGTTTCAATTTTGAAATTTCTACATCATTAGGTATAATTGAGAAATCTTTAAATATTAGTTTTTCTGGATTATTCTCATCTCCTTCAATTTTATCGAAAATTTCTTCTACGGCTATAAGTTTTTCATTTTTAAGTAATTCTAACAAGCTCAAAGTCTTATATAATTCAATAGAAGTATCTTCAGAAAATTGTTTAAGAGTTTTTAAACTGCTTTTAGAATTATTTTTCAAGAAATTATATAGGGAATACTTCAATTTCTCTTCATCTAACATTATAAAAAGGATAGATTCGTATTGTGATTCATCATAGATTCCAGCACTTAAGATATCTTGTTTCGCATCGATTAAAGCGCGAATTCTATATGAATCTAATGCAGCTGCTACATTTTTTAAAAATTCCCATGAATAATTTTCTTCAAGGCTCATATTCATACTTATTATTTTTTTTAATTCAATTTTTTCCGAAAACCCATGCTGTGGGTTAGTTTCTTTTCAACTATAATTTTTTTGAAAAGATCATTCTATTTCGGATTAGTTTTTGGTATAGGAGGGAGGGAATGGATTTTCTTGGTGATATCATCAACAGAATTTATGAATTTTTCTACTTCTGCAGCGGAACAAAAATATTGTTGGACACGGTCTTCAGATATACCTTCATGCTTTAATAATTTCTTTAAAGTATGTATATGTTCATAAGTATTCATGTTACCATTACCAAATTCACATTCTCCTTCTTTTCAAGATATTATTGCTACACCATCAGCACCATTTAATAAAGCTTCCATAATTAAATGAATTCCGATTCTTCCAGTGCATCTTACTCTAATGAGATGAAAATCTGTAGAATATGCTTTTCTTGTCACACCAGTTAAATCTGCTGCGGAATATCCTCATTTATCACAACCAAAAGCAATTATCCTTCTCGAATTTTTTTCTTTTTCTAAAGTCAATATTCTTAACCTCTAATTTGTTTATTCTTCAATACTTTTGGAAATACTTTCTATACTCTCAAATTCAATACTGGCAATACCCTTAATTTCTTGGGTAAATTGTTTATCTCGATAATATTTTAGATCAATAGCTCTTGCTGGACAAGAAGATGCACATACACCACAACCTTTACATTTTAGATCATCTACTTCAGCAATTTCTTTCTCATTAACTTTTATTGCCTCATAAGAACATAACTTCTCACACCTACGGCATCCCATGCATAGATCTTCATCTACTTCGGCAATAATTAATTCTTGTTTTATAGTATCATGTGATAAAATAGTAGATGCTTTACTTGCAGCTGCTAAAGCAGAAGATACCGAATATGGTATATTTTTTGGTCCAGCAGCACATCCCGCAATGTAGATTCCTATGTCTTTCGTTTCTTGTGGGCTTAAGCATCCATGAACTTCTGAGAGGAATCCTCCAGGTCCTTTACTTAACCCCATTACCTCAACAATTTCTTCAGTTCCTTTGGAAGGAATCATTCCTGTAGATAAAACAACTAAATCGGCATCAATATTTACAATTTCTCCGGTTAATGACGAATATGCTCTGACTTTTAATTTATTTGTTTTATTATCTTCTATAATTTCTCCTACTTTTCCCCTAATCATTCTTACACCAGATTCTCTTATTTTTCTATAATATTCTTCATTTCCCTTGTCCGTTGTTCGAATATCAATATAAAACATTATAACATCCATGTTTGGGTATTCTTGTTTGAGCAGTTGTGCGTTTTTAAGTGCTACACTACAACAAACAAAAGAACAATATGGATTAGCATTAACATCTCTAGAACCAACACATTGAATCATTACAACGTTTTTTGGTGTTTCTCCATTGGAAATGCGATACACATGTCCTCCAGTAGGTCCAATAGGACTTAACATCCGCTCTATTTCTATTTGTGTAATTACATCAGGATAATATCCATAATTATACTCATTAGACTCCCATATTGGATATTCATCCCACCCTGTAGCGATAATTACTACTCCAACTTTTATATCTATATATTCCGTTTCCTGTTCAAAATTTATTGCTTCGGCCGGACAGGTTCGTTCACAATTTTTACAATCGATACATACACTTCTATCCATAACAGCTAACTTCGGGACTGCTTGGGGAAAGGGGATATAGATTGCCTCTCTTTCACCAATACCTCTATCAAACTCACTAGGTACTTTAATAGGACATTTAGTTGTGCATAATCCACATCCTGTACATTTACTTTCGTCAACATAACGAGGATTTTTCCTAATTTTAACGTGGTAATCTCCAGGAATACCGCTAAATTCAACAACATCACTATAAGTATATAAGTTGATATTAGGATGTTTTGATGCATTGACCATTATTGGTGCCAGAACTCATATACCACAATCATCAGTAGGATAGATCCTATCTAATTGTGCCATTTTCCCGCCAATTGTCGCCTCTTTTTCTACTAAATACACAGGAATTCCTTGATTGGCTAAATCTAAAGCTGCATTCATTCCAGCAATCCCAGCACCAACTACTAAGGCTGCTCTTTCTACAGGAATTTCTTTTCGAGGTATTATTTCTAACTCTCGTGCACGATTGATTCCAGCTCTTACCAATCTAATAGCCTTCTCCGTAGCTTTTTTCTTATCATCCCTATGGACAAAAGAACAATGTTCTCTTAAGTTAACCATCTGGAAATAATATGGGCTTAAGCCTGCCTCAATTAAAACTGCTCTATAGGTTGGTTCATGGATTTTTGGTGTACATGCAGCTACAACTATTCTATTTAAGTCTTGTTCCAAAATATCATTCCGGATTATATTTTGTCCTGGATCAGAACAAGTAAAAGAATTCACCTTAGCAACCACTACATTCGGGAGATGTTCAACAGCATCTCTAACAGCATCACAATCAACAGAAGCTTTAATATTTACTCCTCACTCGCATACATAGACTCCTATTCTAACAATGGTCTGACTTTCAGACAATTATTTCACCTTTTTGTAAAACTTCACCATTAATTTTATGTTGATTTGAAATATTACATTAAATCTTATTGCGTTATGAAATTATTGAAATAATTTATTTTTTCTCATTAGTTTTCATAATTTCGATTTTGATAATTAAAAGTTGTGAAAAATTGTGAATTTTAAACTTTTTAATTAAAGGAAGATCTTTTTAGGGAATTCTACTTAATCTAAATCAATAATTTGTGTTATTTTTCATGATTAAATAAAATTCTTCAGAGCGTTTGTAAATGAAAAGGAATAATGAGGATTATTTTTATATTAGTGGTAAGCATTATGATACGATAGCCAGAAGCAGAAAAAAACATAATCGAGTTCCTTTTTTTGTGAAACAAGCAAAGCAACATGGTGATCCAGTTCTCGAATTAGCTTGCGGAACTGGAAGAATTTCTATTCCAATTGCAGAACAAGGAATGTTAGTCACAGGGTTAGATTTCTCAGATATTATGTTAGACCACGCAATACGAAAATCAAAAGAGAATAATGTTAGTATTGAATGGGTGAAAGGAGATATGACAAATTTTAATTTAAAAAAGAAATTTTCCACAATAATAATGACTGGTGCTGCGATGAATTGGATACTTGATAATAAGAGTATAGAAAATTGTTTAATATGTGTAAGAAAGCATTTAAGAAAAAATGGGCGGTTTATATTTGATGTGTTTAATCCTAATTTAGATATATTACAAAGGGATGGTTCTGAAATTTATCCGATGTATGAATATCCAAATCCTGATGGTGAGGGAACTGTTATAGTTTCTGGGAGTAATACTTATGATAAGGTTTCTCAAATAAACTTTTTCAAATCATATTACAAAATTGAAAATAAGGAAATTGTAAAAAATCTCAAACTTAGAATGTTTTATCCTCAAGAATTAGACGCGTTACTATATTATAACGGTTTTAGTATTGAAAAAAAATATGGTTCTTTTGAGGAAAAACCTTTCTACTCAGATTCAAACCTTCAGATCGTAGTATGTCATAAAACGTAAATAAAGATTAATTTACTCGTGAATTTTTTATTGAAAAAATAATTATTCAATATTATGTCTGAGCCAGATGAGAAAACGAAAGAAGATTTTGCAAAAGAGTTTATGCTTGAAGAAGGTCTGAAAGGAAAGGCGAGAAGAATAAAAATAATGAAGATTATCGATACAGTGGGTTATGATAAAAGGAAGATTAAAACCGCCTTGGCTCGTTCCACCATAGTTGATAGGATTCATCATGAATGATTAAATTTTTGAATCAGCTTCATATTTTAATAAAATGATAATTTTATAATTTAAAAAAAAAAAAATCGATGAGTTAGCAGAAAGAATTGCGAAACTCGAAGAAAAAGGTAAATATTGAATATTGTTCTCGATTTAATATAATTATTCTAATAAATATTATATTAAAAAATTCTTTTTTTTTTCAACAGAATATTATTTTATGAAAATCGAATAGCGAGAGCGATTGGTGCGAGGAATTAGAGAAGTAAAGCTTAGAATCTTGAATTCATAAACTACTCATCTTAAAATAAAGATCCAATTTATCTTTAAAACGATCGAAAAAGGCTAAATCACCATCCCAATTTTCAATTCCACTCGGATCATACATATCCTCAAATATTTCACTAATGATTTTACATGCATTCTTAATTGTTTTATCTTTAGTCTTTAAATGTGTTCTACCAGCCAGAAAAACCTTTCCGTTAAGTGCTGAAATGCATGTTAATTTGAAATTACCTATTGTAAAGGAAGACAATTCAGATTTAGTTAGTTTCTGAGCGAAAGATTTTATTGCCGAAAGAAATGGTCCTAGAAGATTTTTATCCATAACATCATCTTCGCAGAATTCCGCCAAAGGAAGTCCATCTTGAGAGAATATCCAAAGCTCTTGAAATATACCTGGCATTGTTCCCCCTCCATTATAAGAATTCAGTTTTCTTTTTTAGGTTTGGAATCTAATACTACTAATTTATAAGTCTTATAGCTGAGATTAATTATATAATAAACAAAAAATCCTCCAAAAATGTAAACGATTGCAATCATTAACATTATTAATACAGATAAATCCAGAAATAGAGTTATAATGTTAAAAACATAACCAATTAAGAACAATATGATTAAAAGTTGTATTCGACTCCACTTTTTTATTATATTTGTACCAGGAAAAAGCTCTCGTATTCTTTTAACAATGATTGAACTATAAATAAAAAAGACGATACCCCCCAGTGAACAAATTAAATTTAGATAGAATGTCCAATCGAATACCAATAATATAACCTCAATTTCTTTTTGTTTTATTATTAAATATGTTTTATGTATATAATATATTTTATTTTTATGTTTTATTATTAATGATCTTAATCCTTTTAAATCTACGTTTCATAATTGAACCGTTTCAGAAATTGAAAATACAAATGAAAAATTAGAAATAACAATTCATTATCAATCTTACCAGCATCAGACATCATTTATAGATCTATCTTGCCGAAATAAAAGAAAATCTAAATTATAATTGATCAAAAGGTATTTTATTAATTTCTAAGATCAGACTTAATCTGAAAATTGATAAAATGTTTTTATTTCTTTTTTAATTTAATGATATTAGGATTTTGTGGTGATTTTAAAGTAATCATATCAAATCATTTTTTTGATAATTCCAGATTTTCTACTATATTATCAAATCATTTCTTTTTATATGATGTCAGACCATTAATTTTTTAAATTCTATAAAAATATATGATCTAGGAATAGTTTATCATTTCATTTTTCAAAACCACAATGATTTAAGACGAATAAGTTACTTTTTGAAAAATGGGTTTTATAGAAAAGCACTCAACTACAAATTATATAATAAGATTATATGTTAAAATTCATATTTTAATAAAATGATAATTTTATAAATCTAATAATATATTTTTGTTTCCAATATAATTGAAGGCGCTAAAATTTGCTTGATATTGAATTATTCAGAAAGAAACTTGATACAATAATCGAATCGGAGAAAAAAAGGTTTAAAGATCTGTCAATCGCTGAAAGAGTTTTAGAATATGATTTAAAATGGAGGACCGCTCTACAACATATTGAAGAATTAAGGAAACAAAGAAATGAAATTTCTGTCAAAATTGGAGAGTTTAAAAAAAAAAAAGATGATAAAAAAGCTAAAGAAGCAATAAAGAATTCAAAAGAAATAAAAGAGAAAATTGATGAATTAGAAAAACAAAGAGTGGATTATCTTGAACAGCGAGAAAAGTATCGTTACATGGTAGGAAATATCTTACATGAATCTGTTCCTATTGGTGAGACCGAAGAGGAGAATAAAATTGAAAGAGTTGTAGGAGATTTACCAAAATTCAGCTTTAAACCTCTTTCACATGTTGAATTGATCTCGGAGATTGATGGGGCTGATTTAAAAAAAGCCTCAGAAATAGCGGGGTCGAGATTTTATTACTTGAAAGGAGATTTAGTTCTTTTAAATCTTGCTCTCTTGAAATATGCATTGGAAAAATTAATGAGCAAAAGTTTCGTCCCAATGTGGACCCCATTCTTTACTAAACATGAAGTAATGAAAGCGGCAGCAGAATTAGCAGATTTTAAAGAACAATTATATAAAATTCAAGATGAAGATTTATATCTGATTGCCACTTCTGAACAAACCCTCGCCGCTTACCATTATAACGAAATTGTTGATCCTAAAAGATTACCCCTCAAATATGCGGGGATTTCTTCATGTTTTAGAAGAGAAGCAGGAACACATGGTAAAGATACCCTTGGAATATTTAGGGTTCATAGGTTTGAAAAAGTAGAGCAGTTTATTTTCTGTAAACCAACAAACTCGTGGGAATATTTTGAAGAATTAATCACAAATTCAGAAGAACTTTTTAGAGAGTTAAAAATCCCTTATAGAATAACCAATATAGCTTCTGGCGAATTAAATGATAATGCTGCTAAAAAATATGATTTAGAAGCATGGTTTCCTGCTTCTGAAACTTATCGCGAATTGGTATCATGTAGTAATTGTTTAGATTATCAAGCAAGAAAATTAAAAATTCGGATGGGTAAAGTTGGATCTCAGCAAGCTAAAGAGATATTGCATACATTAAATTCAACAGCAATAGCAACTGAACGTACCATCTGTTGTATACTTGAAAATTATCAAAATGAGGACCACTCAATAACAATTCCAGAAGTCCTTCGTCAATATATGAGTGGTAGAAAGATTATTAAGTCAATAAAATAAAACCTAATAGAAAGTAAAATGATTGAAAAAGATTTAGAAGAGTTTGAAAATTTTTATAAGGAACAACTTAATTCTCAATTTTTTAAAGTCAAGAAATACACAAATAAATTACTTCATGATATAAGGGAGAATTTAATTGAAATTAAAGTATGTTTGGATCACTTCTTAGAAACTGGGAAAGAGAAAATAGAACAGAAGGACCAAAAATCACTAAAACTTTTTTCTGCTCGAATTAGAAAGGAAATTGATGAGATACAAATTCCAGAAGAAGAAATAAATTATGATAATATTTCAGATTTACTGAATTCAATTAAGAAGTTATTTACTAGAATTAATGAAATCGCTAGAAAATCTTTTCCCAAGTTTCAAAAAAAAGTACAAGCAGAAATAAAAGAATTAGATTATCTTACTCGTAAATTGGGAAAAAAACAAGCACAACTTGATGAATTCATGAGAAAAAAATATACTACTGTTAGAGATGCTGAATATCTACTTAAAAAATTACCAAAGTTCTTCACTCTAAAAGAAAATATTGAACACGCCAAAGTAGATTTAGATGGGTTTGAAAATGAAATGGAAGAGCGAAAAACAAAACAAGAAGAATTAAACTCAGAATTAATAAATTTAGAACAAAATAAACTTTTTAATGATTTAGATACAGGAAAAGAAAAATTATTTCAATCACAAATGGCAATAAATGATGAAATTGGATTTAAAAAAGCTTTAAAAAAATTTAAGTTTGAATTAGAAAAAGAAACAATTCATGTACCCAATATAGACATGAATTATTTGAGAGATTTTCTTAAAAATCCAATTAAAATGCTAAGTAATGAACGTAAAGATTTACCAAAAATTACGAGTCTTATGGTACAATTACGACATGCTTTAGAAGAAAACAAATTAAATCTGAAATCTGAAACGAAACAAAAAACAATTGAACAAATAACTGCTATCTTTAATGAGAAATTATTACAAACAAATATTGAAAATTATTTACAGCTTAAAGTAATAATAAAAGGAATAGAAAAAAAGATTGAAGAAGAAGGATTAGCTCAAAAATTAGAAGATCTCAAAAATCAAATCTCCTCAAATACAATAAAACTTGAACATATCGAGGCAGATTACAATCGAAAAAATAAGGATTACAGCAGATATCTCAGCACTCTCAAATCTGAAAGGGAAGAATTTCAGAAGTTAATAGAAGAAATCTTAAAGGAAGAAATAAAAATAAATATAACCTTCACTTTCTAAACTTTTATTCTCTTTCTGTTAGATCAAATATTCGATTATTAATCGGATTTCTTTTCTTAAGTGATAGTTTTAAGTTCCTTTTTAAAAATTTAAAGACATTAGTGTGCGTTAAATCAAATATCTTTAGATATTCAAAAGCTAATACTAAATCTTGTTTGATATCAATATCAAAACCAGCTCTAAAAGAATCATATATAGCGATTTTGTCAATACCGTTTTTTAAAGCATTGTTAGATAGAGCTACTAAGGAGGGAATATTTGGATCTGAAAAATAAGAAGATATTATATCAGGTGGATTTCTTCCAAGTATAGAGATTCCAGCAGAATGAATAGCAGGGCATATTACTAACTGATTCTTATTAATAAGAGTATGAATTTCATCAAAATTTTTAACAGTAATTAAAATTAAATCGAGAAATGAGAACACAGTTTGAGTTGCATTATATTTTTTTATGGCGATATTGTTAAGATCTTCAATAACTTTATCAAATGATTTAGGGGGAGTTGTTATAGTCTCTTTAATCCCCACTAGATCGTAATCATTTGCAAGTTCTAATATTTTACTAGTATTACAATACACAATTTTTTCTTCAAAACAATTTACTTTGGATAATGTATCTCCAAGATCCTTAAACATTGCGATTGTTAATTCTTTAAGTTGTTCAGTTGAAAAACAATCTTTAAGGCGAGTTTTGGTTCTTGAGAGCGGAGCAATGGGAATTAGTAAAATACTCATATTATAATCTGATTATATTTAATAAATTCAGTAATATTTTAACCTTAATTAATAACTAAGAATATTTTAAATTCATTTTAGATTATTTAGAATTTGAACTGACAAAGTCTCGAATACCTTATCTACATTCTCATCCAATTTTGCAGATGTCTCAAAATATTTAACTCCTAATTCCTTAACCTTATCTTTAATGATTTCTTCATTGAACTCTCTTTTTAAATCTGTTTTATTTCCGACTATTATATACGGTACATCTCCACTTAATTCTTTTAGTTTTGAAATCCAAAAATCTATTTGTTCAAAGGAAGAAACTTTATCTAAACTAAAAATAACCATTGCTCCAACTGCTTGGACAAAATAATACTCATTCGCCCAAAGTTTGTCAGTTTGTCCCCCGATATCCCAAAAGTATAGTTTGAATCCTTTTTGTTTAATATCTTTCTTTAATTTCGGGTTTTCTATGTCTAATTTATCAATTACTCTACTTAAATCAATTTCCTTTATTAAAAAATTAGCCCCAATTGTTTGATGATATTTTTCACTAAATTGATTATCAACATATTGAGCTAATAGGCTAGTTTTACCAACTCCGGCATCTCCACAAAGGATTACTTTTCCTCGGTAAGACATAATGTTTTTCCCCTAATTTCTTAATTATGTTTAAAATAGTATTTTTGACTTTTA
>JAZGEW010000092.1:0-4091 GCA_036478875.1 Promethearchaeia archaeon
TATTTAAAAATTTCTTTTCTCTTTTAACATCTTCATTGTTCAATGTATTCAATATCATTCACTTGCTTTTTTAAATAATAATAATTTGTATTTTTTTTCTCTTTAGTCTTTACATTTAGTATTTTTAATTTTTAAAATAATATTTAATAGTATTTATTTATAAAAAATCTTTTAGAAATATATTCCCATCTAATATTTCTGGTGGTTTTAGACTTTTTAATTATATTCGAATAGAATAATTAACAAGAGTGGAAATTAATTTAATTATTGATCATTTACTATTCTTATACTTTCAAATTCTTTTTTTAATTTAATCGAATTTTGGATGGTCTTTGTTTTATCACGTTCTTTTATTTTTACCATATTCCCGTTTTTTATAATATAAACCCCCCAAGGTTCTAGATCCTTTCTAACGATAGAGCCTGCACCAATTACAGCACCTTCACCAATATTAACTCCTGGAAAAATTATTGAATTAACACTAAGAAAGCTGAAATCTTCTAATTTACATCCTTCTCTTGAAATATTTCTAAACTTCTCGGGGATCGGCGGATTCATTAAAGCCCCATTAGTATAATGGTCAGATCCAGCAATTATTCGAGAACCAGAAGCAATAGCACAAAAATTTCCTATTGTAACTGGACCCCCTGTAATAGAAGTAAAACTTGCTATATGAACCCAAGAGCCTATTTTTATTGGAGCATCTTCTTTTGCATAAAGCAAACAAAAATCGTCAATAATAACATTATCTCCAACAAAAACATATTCTGGATTAATAATTTTCGTAAATTCAAAGATTTTTAAATTTCTTGGTTTCTCCTTTATATTTATTGAAGATTTTATTTTCGAAATATTAGAATTCATGTTATAAACAGTGTCTATATAAGAGTTTATAAGAATTTTATGGGTTTTTTATTAATTAATGTTGAACTCGAATTTAAATTAAGAAAAGAATGAATTTAAATTTAACATTAATTTATGGTTTTTTTATATTTATCAATATTTTACTAATTCTTTCAATATTATATTGGTTTAAATCACCATATAAAGTAATTTTCTCAGCATTAGGAAATTTATTATCTAACTTTTTATATTTAATTGCAATTGTAAAAATTTCAGAATTTTTTTAAGAAATATGTTAAATATTTTAAGATTCTCTCTTTATTATTAAAGCCTAATGAATTAATGACAATTTATTCCAATTTTTTTAATTGTCATTTAAATTTTTTGATTAGAAAAGAGAAATATTTGTTTTTTTTGAAATGTAATAAAACTTTTTGAATTGAATTAGGAAATGATTTTTTAAGACTTTTAATTACTAAAGAGATTTTAAAAAATTTGATTGTTGAAATAATAAAATTAAAAAGATTATAGAAGGTAATATTATAATAAAAAGTATAAAGATCTTCTAAAGTTACATTAGGTAATTCTGTATTTAATCTACGAAAATAAGCATTAACTCTTGTTATATAACTTTCAAGAAATACTTGTTGAGGATTACTTCTTGTAACTCCACTCCCATGGACACGATAATAATATAGTGGCTTATCGATATATTTAAATTCTGTTACTTCTTCTAATTTTTGGACAATATCACGATCACAATTCATCTTTAATTTCGGATTAAATCCCTTAGTTTTCTCATATGCTTCTCTCCGAAATGTTTTAAAATGCTTTGCCTTCTTTTCAAGTAAATTTGATTTCTTTGGATTTACTTGTCCTGTACCATCTTTATATTTATATTCTTTAACGATATTTAAATCTTTATCACATATCCAATAATTACTATAGATTACACCATAATGAGGATAATGTTTATAAGCATTAGCCATTATTTCCAATGCATCTTCAGCTAAAGCATCGTCCGAATCAATTAGTCCTATTATTTCATTTGAAGAATATTTCATAGCATCTCTTACAGTTTTACCTGCTCCCTGATTTTTTTCATGAACAAATAATTTTATTCTCGCATCTTTTAAATAAGGTTTAATTTTTTCAACAGAGTTATCTTGTGAACCGTCATCTATGATAATTAATTCCCAGTATGGATAAGTTTGATTTATTATACTCTCAATTGCCTCTTCAACATAGTCAGCTAAATTATAACTTGTTAATATTATCGAAAATTTTATCGGATTTGATGTCTTATCTCTTTCCATAATTTTTATTTAAATTATCTTTATCCAGACTTTTAGTTAATTTTTGATCTTTAACCATATTAGATTTAGCATAACAAATTATTTAAACAATTGCCAAAATTTAAAACAAACTATTAATTAAATGATTTTTTGGACAAATCAGTTATCTAGTAAAGGAGAAGTTAGAAAATTTAATTAAATAATCCTTAGAAATAATTCTCCAAGGGAAAGTTCTTGTTCTTTTATTGCTAGAATTGAATAATTTCTTAAAATTGAAAATAAATTTTTATAATAAATCCTCTCTGTCAAAACAAAATTTAATCCATGATTAGTTTCTTCAAGTTCCTTTATAAAATTTTGTTGAGTTAATGTACTCTTTAGTTGATTTTTATCTTTATTAATTTCAATTTCTACAATAATTTCGTTTTGAGTTATATCCTTCAGTTCTTTTTTAGATCCGATTTTTAAAATATTCCCTTTATTAATAAAAGCAATACGATGACATAGTTGTTCAACAACACTCATATCATGACTTGTTAAAAAAATTGTTTTTTTTAATTCTTTTAATTTATTTACGATAAAAGAGATTGTCTTTATATCTAATCCTAATGTTGGCTCATCCAAAATTAAAATTTTACGATTTAATAACATAGTTTTACATAATGCGAGTTTCATTTTCATTCCACTTGAAAAATTTTCCACATATTGATTCAACCATTCATCTAATCCCAATTCTTTAGCCATTTCATTAATTTTTTCCTTATAATTTGGAACTTTATAGATCTTACAAAAGAATTTTAAATTGTCATAAGCAGTTATTCTAAAATATAACATATCACTTCCTAGCATGAGTGCTACTCTTTCTTTTGCCTTTTTCGGTTGCTTTAAGATATTATAGCCATCAATTAATGCATAACCACTTGTTGGTTGCGCTAATGTACTTAAGATTGAAATCAAAGTAGTTTTTCCTGCACCATTAGGTCCTAGAAGTCCAAAAATTTCTCCTTCCTTTATTGAAATATTTACTCTATTTAAAGCTGTAATTTGTTTATTATGACCCTTTAAGTTATATTTTTTTGTTATATCTATTGTTTGGATAATATAATCTGTAATCCTCAATACCCCACTATGCCATACTTATTGTATGTTTTGTTGAAATTATAAACTCCAATTAGAGGAATAATGACACTTGTTAATATTAAAATAATAAAATGAATTGGAAATGAGGAAATTGTGAAAATAATATTATTTTGAATCCAAGAAATACGTAAAATATCGAAAATGTAATATAACGGATTCAAATTAAACAATGCTTGAAATATACTTGGAAATAATTCAAAAGGATAAGTGATACAACTAGCCCAGAAAATCAAGTTAATTAGAAAGTTAAAAATTCTAAAGATATTTTCATTTGAAATTGCATACACTCCTAGAAAAAGACCTATTCCACTAAAGATAAAAGTTATTAAGAGATATATTATGAAAATTGAAATAATACTAAAAAATGAGATTGGATAATAAAACCAACATATAATGAACAAAATCATGAAGGGTATAGATATAATAATTAAAAATGATAATAAAACACCTAATAGTAAATTAAATCGATTAAAAGGAGCAATTATAATAGACGGTAAGGTCTTCCAAAATTTTTCAATTCTTAATTGATATGGAAAATCAACAATTATTGCTTTCACTAAATAAATATTATAAGCAATAAATTGGAAAACAAGAAAGTTAGATTCATCCCAAGTTCCAATATGATCTCTAAATTGAAAAAATTGCCCCATAATAATCATTGGCATTAAGATTGTTATAATTGGGGTTAAAAAAGCGGTTATTAAATTAAATTTGAATCTAGTTTCTAATTTTAAGTTTTTTTCTGTTAAAGCTATAATTTGAGATAAATTATCTTTTATTGAATGAAATATCGTCGACTTTTTATTCATCTTT